>NZ_WTVQ01000019.1 GCF_012910955.1 Aromatoleum diolicum | reverse complement strand
CGGCGCGGAAGCTGGCGGTGGTCTCGAGCGTATCGAGCCGCGCCGCGCGCCAGCGGTAATACAGTTCCATGTGCGTTGTCAGGAAGGCCCCGTGCTCGCCCAATGCGGCCGTGTAGGCGGTCCACGCGGACGCGAGTGCAGCATCGACCTGCATGTCATCCTGAACCGTTACGTCCAGTTCGCTGAATGGCACCAGCGGAACCCCCGCCTCGCGCGCAGCCTGGTACATGTGCAGCAGCGGAATCTGTGACAGAAGCGCCGCCTGTTTGCCTCGTCCCTTGCCCTGATCGCCGGGAGCATAACCGCCGCCGACGTCGGAATGCACGCCGGGGTAATACACCTCCTCGATATTGCCCTGCAGCCGCGTCACCGGAAAATTCATGCGCAATTCGTGGGCCGAGATGAAGTGCCGTCCGGCGTGCACGCAATCCGGCAACGGATCGAGGAGCCGGTCCGCCCACCACCAGTGTCCGTCGAATACCGCACCGGGCAGCGGCAGGGTGCTCGCAATTGAGGCCGAGCCACCCACGCTCGCCACCGTGTCGAACACGCCCAGAAAGCTGATGCGTGCTTGGATGCCCGCAAGGCGTCCCGCCTCCAGCAGTTCGTCGAAGAGATGGCAGAACGCCACCGCCTCCGCGGCCCCGCGCGAGAAGCCGAAGACCGAAATGGTCAGCGAGGGAATTGTCGGTTTCGGCGTCGCGACGAGCGCCGCCTTGAGCCGTGCGAGGTGCGGGGCGAACCACTTCCGGTGCGTCATCACCGTCACCGGGCCTTTGCCGTTGCCCCGTTGTTCGATGCGGCCGACTTCACCGCCGTAGGACTGGGCGAATTGGCCGGCTTGGTCGTCCTTGTATAGAGGACGTTTATATACGGCACGGTGCACTGCATTAATTATCTGCAACAGTCCAAAAATTATTCTGGACTCCCCACCCGTGGCGAACCTCTTGCCGCCAGCGGTCTCGGTGAGCTCACCGATTTCCTTGAAGGGTGTCCCGACGCCGGGGATGTAGTAGGAGAAGTAACCGCTAGTCGGCTTGTCGCCGGGAAAGGCGCGAAACAGGCGTACTACATTGCTGTGACAACACTCGTCGGGCGCGAGTGGCTTGCTCGCCATCGGCGCGGGGATCTTCGTCCTCGGGTCGGGTAGACCGATCCGCTTGCCTTCCCGGTCGCGTTCCTGATTGTTGTTGGTGCCATCGAAGAACACCCCGACCTGCACCGGGATGCTGCAGGGGGCGTCGGAGGCGCTATCGCAACTCGCAAGCGCGATCGCGGAGTGCCCTTGCGCCGAAGGCTGAAGAACGGTCTCGGCGGGAAAGGGGGCGTTGGCGGGCGGCGCTGAAATCATGGTCGATCATTTGGGAGCGGTTGCGGTTGCCGGCTTTACCGGACGTGGTATCGGGTGATCGGGGTGTATTGGATCAAGGCTCGTGACCACGACACGCACACCGTCGTCCGGAAAGAAGTGCATGTAGATGCTTCCCGGTTCATCGTACTTCTCGATCTCGACAACCTTTTCCTTCACGACGTGGGTACGCCCTTCGGGCATATCCCAGCGCACCAGCACCTTCATGCCGGGAGACCAGACGCGCGGGATCGAGGTACAACAGATGTTGGCAATGCCGGCGCCCCAGGCGGGCATGTTGCCGCCGCCCGAGCCATCGACTGTCGCCGAGTAGATGTATTTGCCGGTGTGATTGACGATCCCCACCTGCGCCGTCGCGGTCGGGCTTTCCTTTTTCGCCAGCACGGCGCAAGCGTTGAGGAGCAGCGCGCACGCGAACACAAGCATCCATTTCATGTCGATTCGTCTCGTTGTTGCCGGGTTCAGGTCAGGGTTGCGTGAGCACGGCGGAAGCGGATGCCGCACCCGCCGTTGGCGTGTTCGGTCTGGGCATCCTCGGCAAGGCGGTGGCGGGCCGGTGCCTGCGTGTCCTCGTCGATGCACCAGCCGAGCCCCACTTCGGCGGGCGGGTCTCGGCGAGGCAGGCCGCGACGTCTTCGCTCCAGTGCCAGGCGGGTTGCGGCGGAGAACAATGCAGTCATGACAGGTAGAGGAGAGACCGGGCATCGATCCGGAGCGAGAAGATCCGTCCTGCGGGATCGGGCTGGCTACGGGCCGGGAGCCGCGTCGCTTGCAAAGTCCAATATCATATCAGGCGGGACCCGCTTGCAGAGTCGCAATCGTCATCCGATAACCCCATTGGCATTGCCGCGGAGTCCGGCGATGCGCAGAATCGTGCGACGGCGGGCCCTAGCGGATTGTCAGCCTGCCGATCCAGCGGCTGTCGGGAGCGATCTCGGTGCGTTCGGCGGGGACGAAGGGGGCCACGGACGCCTCGGCGGGCGGCGCGGCGATCAGATTGAGATCGACGGATTCGGCGGTGCCGACGATGCCTTCATCGGTGATCCGCATGCGGTAATAGAGTCCATTCCACAGGCGGGCGCCGAATTCCGCGGGCGTCTTGTAGAGGAACAGCAGCGCGTGTTCCAGCCACGACAGGTCGTTTTGCGTCACCGTCGCGGGATTGGCATACGGGTAGGGCACGTGGCACAGGATTTCCTCGCTGCCTTCCAGGCACTTGAACTCCTTCATCGAGAGGAAAAAATCCTTGAATGGTTTCTCGTCGAGGTGCAGAGTGAAACCGGTCCGGTCACCCTGTGGCTGGAACGTCACCGTCCCGATGGGAATCGCTTGGCCATCGCGGGTGTGAAGCGCCACGGTGCGCGTTCCCGTCATGTCCCAGGCGGACGCGGTTCCGGGCAGCGCGAGCGCGAAGCTGCTCAGGGCGATTGCGGCAAGCTTGTGCGATAGCGGATGCATGGGTGCTCCTCCAGTGCCGGGGATGATTGACCCGCGCTTCATGCACGGCCGCCGACGATCTCGAAGCGCCGCGAACGCCAGTCGAGCACGGCGGTGCGCATGTGCATGCTGGCGGCAAGGTCGGGATATTCGCGGCGGATGACGTCCGCCGCGAAGTCCGACAGGAAGCGACTCTTCAATTCCGCGCGGGCGCGGTCGACGCCGATCTCGTCGTAGGGCACCGAGGCGAGCAACAGGAAGCCGTCGCCGGGCACCCGCCCGGCAGCCATGTTGGCCTCGATGATGCCGGCGGCGCGGCCGATCGGTTCGGCAAGATTCGGACTGTAGGGGCCGATGATCAGCGCGATGTTGGGCGTGTGCAGGAAGTCGAAGCCGCGGCCCAGGCAGATCATCCATTCGCGGTGCTCGATGTCGAGCGTGCGTTCGTCGCGCCGGACCTGCGCGCGCACCGTCGCAATGTGCTCAAGGTTGCCATGCAGCAGCGGCAGCAGATCGGCACGCATCTGCGCGGGCATGTCGGGCAGCAGCGCCGCGAGCCGCGGTTCGAGCGTGGCGCGGTCGTCGCCCGACAGCGCTGCGAGGTCGAGGGTGTCGCCGTCGCGACCATGCAGGATCAGCGCGTCCTCGTCGGTTTCGAAGCCGCACACGAGCGGATACACGGTCGCATGCCCGGCGCCGAAGATGTACTCGACCTGCCTGCGGATCGCGCAGGTGTGCGCGATCGCCGCCGCCGTGTCATAGGCAAAGCCGGCACAGCCGCGCAGCGGGTCGCCCGTCGAGAAATGGTAGGTGATCAGGAAGATCACGCGCCGACCGCTGCTCACCATGCGCTGAACGTGGTGCGCGAGCACTTCGCCCAGATGCGGCCAGCCCAGGTCGAACATGCCACCGAGATTACGGAAGGGCATCAGGATGCCGACCGGGGTATTGGTCGCCACCGGGATGTTGATGCGCCCGTCCATGCACTTGAGCACCGCGATCGCGGTCGGGTGTTCGGACAGGTAGCGCTCGCGCGCGAGCCAGGCCTCGGGGCTGCGGAAATTCGCGCCGTGCCGGTCCGCCAGCTCGAACAGCCAGTCGATGCGCTGCTGGATCGGTTTGCCGTGGATATCCATCCGCCCCCCGCGACCTGCGCTGCGAACTCCGCACCCTGGTGGCACCAGCGCGTCATCGACATCCGTCGCCCGCTCGTCGCCTGCGCGCCTGTAGCGCCAGTCTAGCGGAATCGGCCCGGCGCCCACGAGGATTTCGCGACACCCCGTGCCGCCCTGGCGTTTCGCCAATCAAGTGCTAGCGTGAAGCATCGGCGACCGCCCGCGCGGTCGCGACGGCCCGCCCCCCTTGATCGGCTCGGCGGTTTTTCTACCGGGGTCCGCCCCCCGGCGACCGGACACAGAAACCGGCACGCGCTGACGGACTCCGTTTCGGCAGCGGAAATCATGAACAACCCCCAACTCGGATTGAAATGCGTCAAGGTCGTGGCACTTGCGGTGCGTGATGTCGCTCGGGCGAGCAACTTTTATGGGCAGACGCTGGGTCTCACACGGGCGAGCGGCGGCAGTGATCAGGATCAGGTGCCGGTGGAATTCGAACTCGGTGGCACCATGCTGATGCTGAAGGACAGCTGGTACGGCATACCGACCGCCGAACCGAACCCGCGCATCACGCTGGAATGCGCCGATGCGCGCGCGCTGGAAGCCGCACTGCGCAAACTCGAGGTGACGATCTCGGACGCGGTCGAGCGCTACGACGGGAGCCACTTCGTCGGCGCCTTCCTCGACAGCGAAGGCAACAAGCTGTGGTTCTGCTCGGCCGCTTAGGCCAGATCCTTTGCGGGCGTCGCGTCAGTCGTCGGCGTCGATGAAATCGAGCACGTCCTTGACGAAGCGCTCGCGCTGCCACTGGTGCGGCGCGTGGTCGACGTCCTCGTAGATGTGTAGCAGCGCGTTCGGGATGTTGTCGCGCACGTAGTGCGCGGTGCGCGTGTGATAAAAGTTGCTCGCGCCGCCGTAGACCAACAGCGACGGGATGTCGATCTTCTCCAGCACGTCACGGTAATCGGCCGCGGCGAGGCTGGTCCAGCAGTCGATCAGCGGCTGGGGAGCCATCTCGCGCAGGCGCTGGCGGGCGGTCTCCATGCTGTCGCCGTTTTCCAGGTATTTGCGGCGCGCGCGCTCGTTGAGGCTGTGGCCGACGAGCCGCAGCACGCCTTCGGCGAAATCCTGCTGCAATTCACGCACGAAGGCGGCATTGCGCCGCTCGTCGAAGTCGCCGTAGATGCCGTTGGACCAGTGCTCGTCGGTGAGAATACGCGGCGACTGGTCAATGATGACGACCTTGCGCAGACGGTCGCAGCCGAAGTCGTGGATGTACTGCCACAGCGTCAATGCACCCATCGAGTGGCCGACCACGATTGCATCACGCAGCTGCCAGTGCTCCAGCATCTGCTCCAGGTCCCGGGCCATGCGCGCGGCCGTCGGCACGGTCGCGGACTTCAGCGGATGACCGCCGTGGCCGCGTGCATCCCAGCGGAACACGCGGTGGCGCGCGGCAAAGGCATCGATGAAGGGGTTCCAGTCGCGGTGGCTGGCGGTCCATCCATGCAGCAGCACGAGAGGCGGCCCGTCGCCCTGGATCTTTACATGAATACGCTCGCCGTCGTCAGTGCGGAAATGGTCCATCGGAATGCCGGTCCGGTAGTTGTGCTGCAGCGCAGTATAAGCGGCCGCGGACCCCTTCGGCACGCGAGAGCGAGCCTTACCACCAGTGCCAGGAGCTGGGCCAACCGTGATGTGGCCACCGGGAAGGAAAGCGCGAACGGTAGGAGTACGGGTAGGCGTAGTAAGGAAATGCCGGATATCCGTACCAGCCCATCGTCCTGCCTTCATGCGGATAGACATAGGTGCGGCTGGTACGCACGACCTTGCCGTCGATGAAATGCACGTTGAACAGGGTGTAGATGCCGGGGCCGTCGTTGTAAATGTTCCAGTCCCAGACCTCCTCCCCGCTCAGCGAAAAGGTCTGTACCGAGCGATGGCGACCGAGCAGGCGCGACACTTGCTCGCGCGTCATGCCGCGTTCGACGCGCACAAGATTCTCGTAGGCCAGCGCATTTTCCTGACGCACCACGATGCCCGAGGCATCCACCGTGACCATCAGCGTGGTGTCGCCGTATGGCTGGGTCGAGTATTCGAGCGTGGTCGTACCGTCGTCGTTCTTCCAGCGCATGACCGGCTCGCCATGCACGGCCAGCGCCTCGGCCTCGTTCGCGAGCGGACGCATTTGCCGCATGCTCGCGCAACTGCCCAGCAGCACGAGCATCGCCAGCAGCGCGACGCCGCGCCCCCACTTTCCGATACCCCGTTCGAGTGCTGGCTTCACGACGCTTACCCTCGATATTCCACGTTCCGGCTGGTGCGCACCACGCGTCCGTCGTCATTGAAATGGACCGAGAAGAACACCGGATCGCCGCCCGTCGGCTGCGACGCGATGCGCCAGTTCCACACCGTTTCGCGGCTCAGTTCGAACCGCTCCCGCGATCCCGGCGCACCCAGCACGCGGCGCACTTCGTCACCATTCATACCGGCTTGGATACGCGCGAAATTCTTTTCGTTCAACACCTGCTCGACCGCACGCAGCACATTGTCGGGACCGATCGTCATCATGTAGCACTCGCTGCCCTGCGGCTGGCGCGAGTACTCCCAGGTCACCGAACCATCCTCGTTGTGCCACTCCACGGCGGGCGGGCCGAAGCGCTCGCGGACTTCCATCGCCGTGGACACACCGGGCTTGAGCTCCTGCAGATTGAAATAGTCGCAGGCATTCAGGCCGAGTGCGGCAAGCAGGTTGCAGAGCAGCGCGAACAGGCGTTTCATGGGTCGATTTCTCCTCGATGCTGGCGCCCCGCCGCATGAATTCCGAGGCACGGATTTGGCGCGCACAGCGCGTGGGCTAGAATCGCACCATTCCGGCGCGCGAAGCAATCGCGGCCCGGTGAATGTGTGCAAACATGCGGAGACTGCTAATGAAAAAGACCCTGATCGCACTGGCGCTTGCCGGTGCCAGCCTGTCGGCTGCCCACGCCCAGACCGTCGTCAAGATCGGCCATGCCGGCCCGCTCACCGGGCCGATCGCCCATATCGGCAAAGACGGCGAGAACGGCGTGCGCTTGGCACTGGAAGACGCTAACGCCAAGGGCGTGACCATCGGCGGCCAGAAAGTGCAGTTCGAACTCGTCAGCGAAGACGACCAGGCCGACCCGCGCACCGCCACCACGGTCGCGCAGCGCCTGACCGACACCGGCGTCAAGGGCGTGGTCGGTCACGTCACCTCGGGGGCGTCGATTCCGGCCTCGCGCATCTACGAACAGGCCGGCGTGCCGGTCATCACCCCGTCATCGACCAACCCGAAACTGACCCAGCAGGGCTACAAGGTCACCTTCCGCGTCATCGCCAACGACCTGCAGCAGGGTGCGGCGATGGCCAAATACGCGGTGCTGAACCTGCAGGCCAAGAAGGTCGCGATCATCGACGACCGCACGGCCTACGGCCAGGGTCTCGCCGACGCCTTCGCCGACAGCCTGAAACAGCAGGGCGTGCAGGTGGTGGGGCGCGAGTTCACCAACGACAAGGCCACCGACTTCACCGCGATCCTCACCAAGATCAAGGGTCGCACGCCCGACGCCGTGTTCTTCGGCGGGATGGACGCACAATCCGCGCCGATGCTGCGCCAGATGAAGCAGCTCGGCATCACCGCGAAGTTCCTCGGCGGCGACGGCACCTGCACCGGCGAGATGATCAAGCTCGCCGGCGAAGCGATGAGCGGCGATACCTATTGCACCCAGGCTGGCATCCCGATGGACAAGATGCCGGGCGGCGCACAGTTCAACAAACGCTTCAAGGAACGCTTCAAGGCCGACGTGCAGCTTTACGCGCCGTACAGCTACGACGCGGCGATGGCGCTGATCGAGGCGATGAAGGCGGCCGGCTCGGTGGAACCGGCGAAGTACCTGCCGGCACTGCAGAAGCTCAGCGTACCGGGCGTGACCGGCACGATCGCGTTCGACAAGAACGGCGACATCCGTGACGGCGGCATCAGCATGTATCGATTCCAGAATGGCAAGTGGGAAGCGCTCTGAGCGACTCCGCCGCCCCCTGCCCCGGATGCACCGTCCCGGGGCATCGGGGCTAAATCGGGAACTCTCATGGGGCGCAATGACGCCCCAATTTTTTGGCAAGCTGCGATGTCAGGGACTTTTTTACCCATTCACGCAAATTTTGACCTCCTATTAGGGAAATCCATTACCTGGCATGAATTGTGCAGAGCATCATTGTCACGAATGCTCGCCAATTCCGGCAAAACCCCGCATCACCTATGGGGATTTGATGTCCGCACGTCATTCGCGATACCGAATGGGTCTCTGTGACGGGGACTGCCTTGCTGCATTGCAAAAGCGGCAAATTTACGTCTCCGACGCCCAGCTCACGCACCGCGAGTGGTTTTTGGGCAGAATACGCGGACTTTTCAGCCCGGGAGCCTGCACTTTGGTCATGGCTCGCGGTGCGAATGGAAAAGCGGCATCACGTGCAGCATCCTGACGGCCCGTCGGCGCTCACAAAGACCGACGGTGGCGTCCAGGCACTCAATCGCACTCAATCGATCTCGCTGGAGGAGAAAACATGAAGAAAACCGTCGTCGCACTCGCCATCATGGGTTTTGGCCTGTCCGCTGCCCAGGCGCAGGAAATGGTCGTCAAGCTCGGCAGTGTCGCACCGCTGACTGGCACCATCTCCCACCTTGGCAAGGACAATGAAAACGGCGCCAAGCTCGCGGTGGAAGATGCCAACGCCAAGGGCATCACCATCGGCGGCAAGAAGGTCAAGTTCGAGCTGATGGGCGAAGACGACCAGGCCGACCCGCGCACCGGCACCACCGTCGCGCAGCGTCTGGTGGATGCGAGCGTCAAGGGCGTGATCGGCCACCTGAACTCCGGCACCACGATCCCCGCCTCGCGCATCTACAACCAGGCCGGCGTACCGATGATCTCGCCCTCGGCGACCAACCCGACGCTGACCCGCCAGGGCTACAAGGGCGTATTCCGCACCATCGCCAACGACGTGCAGCAAGGCGGCGTGCTCGGCAAGTTCATCGCGGGCCCGCTCGCAGCGAAGACCGTCGCGATCATCGACGACCGCACCTCCTATGGCCAGGGGCTCGCCGATGAAACCGAGAAGGCGGTGAAGGCCGCCGGCGGCAAGATCGTCGCGCGCGAATTCACCAACGACAAGGCCACCGACTTCAATGCCATCCTGACCAAGATCCGCGGCGCCAAGCCGGATGTGATCTTCTTCGGCGGCATGGACGCGCAGGCCGGCCCGATGCTGCGCCAGCTGAAGCAACTCGGTGTCGACACCAAGTTCGTCACCGGCGACGGCGGCTGCAGCCCGGAAATGATCAAACTCGCAGGCGAAGCGATCGGTGAGAACGCCTATTGCTCGATGGCCGGCCTGCCGCTGGAAAAAATGCCGGGCGGCACCGAGTTCCGCAACCGCTACAAGGCACGTTTCAACATGGACGTGCAGATCTACTCGCCCTATGCCTACGACGCCGCAATGGCGATGATCAAGGCGATGCAGGCGGCCAACTCGGTCGAACCTGCCAAGTATCTGCCGGAACTGAAGAAGAGCAACTTCCAGGGTGTGACCGGCACCGTCGCCTTCGACGACATCGGTGACATCAAGGATGGCGCGGTCACGATGTACCAGTTCAAGGGCGGCAGCTGGGCTGCGATGTAAGGCTGCAAGTCATTCGGGCTCAACGGCCCGAATGACCCCACCGGGGGTTGCGATCAGCCAACACGATCGCGCCCCCCTTTTTTGTGACCCTTGCGACACGTAACCTGATGTATCTTCCCCCTCCCTCCGACCCGGTCGCCACATACGCGCCGGGCCAGCCATGCGCGCGAACCACGCGTTCGGCACCTGCGCTTCAACTGCGGGGCGGTCCCACGACGGCCACGCCGCACAACCCGCCCCTGCGCGGCTTCGACCCGACATCCCGAGGGTAAATATGGAAATCTTTCTGCAACAGCTGGTTAATGGCCTGGTAGTGGGCAGCGTGTATGCGCTGGTCGCCCTCGGCTATACGATGGTCTACGGCATTCTCGGCCTGATCAACTTCGCCCACGGCGATCTCGTCATGGTCGGCGCACTGACGGCGCTGCAAACCATGATGTTCCTGATGGGGGTTGCGCCCGGCATGTCGCCGGTTGCCATGCTGACCCTGTCGCTGCTGGTGGCAATCCCCGTGTGCATGCTCCTCGGCTTCACGATGGAGCGCCTCGCCTACCGACGACTGCGCAATGCGCCGCGGCTGGCCCCGCTGATCACCGCGATCGGCGTGTCCTTCCTGCTGCAGACGCTGGCCATGATCATCTGGGGCCGCAACTATCACACCTTCCCGCAACTGATCTCGACGACCCCGGTCCAGCCGATCGAGGGCGTTTTCGTCACCCCGATCCAGATCACCATCGTCATCGCCTCGGCGATCATCATGGCCGCGCTGATCCTGCTGGTGACCAAGACCAAGCTCGGCCGCGCGATGCGCGCCACCGCCGAAAACCACCGCGTCGCCGCGTTGATGGGGGTCGACACCAACATGATCATCGCGCTGACCTTCGTCATCGGTGCGGCCCTGGCCGCCATCGCGGGCGTGATGTACGCCAGCAACTACGGCATTGCGCACTACGGCATGGGCTTCATGCCCGGCCTCAAGGCCTTCACAGCCGCGGTGCTGGGCGGCATCGGCAACCTCGGCGGCGCGATGCTGGGCGGGGTCGTGCTGGGCCTCGTCGAGTCCTTCGGCGCCGGTTACATCGAGCAGATGACTTTCGGCTTCCTCAACTCGTCCTACCAGGACATCTTCGCCTTCATCATTCTCGGCCTCGTGCTCATCTTCAAGCCTACCGGCCTGCTGGGTGAACGCGTGTCCGACCGGGCCTAACGCGGGAGAACCGAACCATGAACGAACTCGCACTGGCCGTCCCCTGGCTGGGCAAACGCAACCCGCAGGCGGCACGCTGGCTGGTCATCGCGCTGGCGATCGGCGCGCCGCTGATCGCCATGGCGTTCGGCCGCACCTGGGTGCGCGTGCTCGACTTCGCGCTGCTGTACATCCTGCTCGCGCTGGGCCTGAACCTCGTCGTCGGCTTCGCCGGCCTGCTCGACCTCGGCTACATCGCGTTCTACGCGGTCGGCGCCTACACCTTCGCCTTCCTCTCCTCGCCGCATTTCGATGTGCATCTGCCGATCTGGGTGGTGCTGCCGCTGGCAGCGGGTTTCGCGGCGACCGCAGGCATCATGCTGGGCTTTCCGGTGTTGCGATTACGCGGCGACTATCTCGCCATCGTGACGCTGGGCTTCGGCGAAATCGTGCGCATCTTCATGAACAACCTGAACTACCCGGTGAACATCACCAACGGGCCGCAGGGGATCAACGCGCTCGATCCGATCATCCTGTTCGGCTGGGATCTGTCGCGCAACATCCAGGTCACCGAAGAGGTGTCGATCAATTCGCTGTTCCTCTATTACTACTTCTTCCTCGCCTGCGTTGCCGGTTCAATCATGTTCATCCAGCGCCTGCAAATCTCGCGCGTGGGCCGCGCGTGGGCCGCGATGCGCGACGACGAACTCGCCGCCAAGGCGATCGGCATCAACACGCGCAACATGAAGTTGCTGGCGTTTTCCCTCGGCGCAACCTTCGGCGGCCTTTCCGGCGCGCTGTTCGGCTCGTTCCAGGGCTTCGTCTCGCCCGAATCGTTCTCGCTGATGGAATCGATCGCAGTGTTGACGATGGTGGTGTTCGGCGGCATGGGCAACGTGGCCGGTGCCATCGTCGGCGCGCTGATCCTGTCCGCGCTGCCCGAGATCCTGCGCCACCTTGCGGTGCCGGTGCAGCAGGCGCTGTTCGGCCACGTGCTGCTCGACCCCGAAGTTCTCCGCATGCTGCTTCTGTCGCTCGCCATGATCCTGATGATGCTGCTCCGCCCCGCCGGCCTGATTCCGGCCAACGCCAAGTATTCCCATATCCGGCACCTGAAGAGCAAGGGGGTCGCCCAATGATCACCCTTCTCGAAGCCCGCGGCATCGGCAAGCGCTTCGGCGGCCTGCAGGCCCTCTCCGACGTGTCGCTGACCATCGGCAAGGGCGAGATCTACGGTCTGATCGGCCCCAACGGCGCCGGCAAGACAACCTTCTTCAACGTGCTGACGGGTGCCTACACGCCGGACGGCGGCGAGTTCATCTTCAACGGCACGGTGCTGCCCTCGGGCAAGCCGCATCTGGTGGTCGCGCAGGGCATCGCGCGCACCTTCCAGAACATCCGCCTGTTCCGCGAGCTGACGGCGCTGGAAAACGTCATGGCGGGCCATCACATCCGCACCAATGCGACGGTGTGGGGCATCCTCACGCAGAACAAGCACACCGTCGAGGAAGAGCGCCTGACCACGGAGCGCGCCTACGAGCTGCTCAAGTACGTCGGCATCGAACGCTTTGCCACCGCGACCGCCAAGAACCTGTCGTACGGCGACCAGCGGCGCCTCGAAATTGCCCGTGCGCTGGCCACCGAACCCCAGCTGCTGGCGCTCGACGAACCCGCTGCCGGCATGAACGCCACCGAAACCGGCCAGCTCAAGCTGCTGATCGACCAGATCCGCCGCGACGGCATCACCGTGCTGCTGATCGAGCACGACGTGAAACTGGTGATGGGCCTGTGCGACCGCGTTGCAGTGCTCGACTTCGGCCGCAAGATTGCCGAGGATGTGCCTGCCGTGGTGCAGAAGAACGAAGCCGTGATCGGCGCCTATCTGGGCGGAGGCCACAAGAATGCACACTAATCCGCTTTCCCCGCTGCTGCAGCTCTCCGGCGTGCAGATCGCCTACGGCGGCATCCAGGCCGTCAAGGGCATCGATCTCGAACTGTACCGCGGCGAACTCGTCAGCCTGATCGGCGCCAACGGCGCCGGCAAGACCACGACACTCAACGCCATCGCCGGCAGCCTGCAACTGGCCCACGGCGAAATCCTATACGAAGGCGAGAAGGTCAAGACGCTGCCCGCGCACAAGCGGCTGCGCCGCGGCATCGCGCTGGTTCCCGAAGGGCGCGGCATCTTCACGCGCCTGACGGTCGAGGAAAATCTGCGCATGGGTGCGTATTCGCGCAACGACAAGGCCGCCATCGAGTCTGACCTGGAACGCGTCTACACGATGCTGCCGCGCATCAAGGAGCGTCTGGCGCAGGTCGCCGGCACCCTCTCCGGCGGCGAACAGCAGATGGTCGCGATCGGCCGTGCGCTGCTGTCACGACCCAAGCTGCTGCTGCTCGACGAACCATCGATGGGGCTCGCACCGCTGGTGGTGGAGAAAATCTTCGAAGTCGTGCAGTCGGTGGCGAAGGAAGGCGTGACGATCCTGCTCGTCGAGCAGAATGCCAACCTCGCGCTGGAATTCTCGCAGCGCGCCTACGTGATGGAGTCGGGCAAGATCACTCTGAGCGGAACCGGCGCGGATCTGCTGACCAATCCGAAAGTGCGCGCGGCGTATCTGGGCGAGGTCGACGAGGCCGTCTGAGCCCGTCGCAGCCATCAGCCGCTCGCCCGAGGAACGGGCGCGGGACGGACGGTCCCGCGCCCGTTTTCCGTTTACGCGTCGGCAACAATCCTCGAACGCTGTTCCCCGAGACCGGCGATGGCGAGCCGCAGGCGGTCGCCGTGGCGCAGGAAGCGCGGCGGACTGCGCAGGAAACCGCTGCCCGGCGGCGTGCCGGTGAGGATGACGTCGCCGGGCAGCAGGGTCATGAAGTCACTGACGAAGGCGACGATGTCGGCGCATGGGAACAGCATGTCGGTGGTGCTCGCCGCCTGCATGGTCTCGCCGTTGAGCGTCAAGCGCATGTCCAGCGCCTGAGGGTCGGCGATCTCGTCGTGCGTCACCAGCCAGGGCCCGAGCGGGCAGAAGGTGTCGCAGCTCTTGCCCTTGTCCCACTGCGGGCCGCGCTCGAACTGGAAGGCGCGCTCCGACACGTCGTTGGCGACGCAGTAGCCGGCGACATGCGCGAGCGCCTGCGAGGCCGGCACCCGGCGCGCACGCCGGCCGATGACCAGCGCCAGTTCCACTTCCCAATCCCCTTTCACCGCTCCGGGCGGCAGGCGGACGGGGTCACGCGGGCCACACAGCGCGCTGGGCGCCTTCATGAAGAGGATGGGTTCCGCCGGCAGCACATGGCCCGACTGGGCGTGTTCGCGGTAATTCAGGCCGACGGCGACGATCTTGCCGACGCCGGCGACCGGCACGCCCAGGCGCGGCCGGCCGGGAACCCGCGGCAGGCTCGCCGGCGCCCGGCGGCGCAGGGCCGCAAGGCGCGCAGGCGCGAGCGCCGCGCCGTCGATGTCGTCGACGTGCGCAGAGAGGTCACGCAGGCGGCCTTCTGCGTCGATCAAGCCGGGGCGTTCGCGACCGCGCGGGCCGTAGCGGACCAGCTTCATTCGGTGGCCGCGGGCCAGACATGGCTGCCGCCGGCGTTCATCGCGAGATTGCCGCCGTCGACCGGAAGCAGCACGCCATTGACCGCCCGCGCCGCCTCGGAGGCAAGGAAAATGGCCGGTCCGACGTAGTCCTCGGGATCGAGCAGACGCCCCTGCGGCAGCCCGGCGAGGATGCGCGGCAGCACGTGATCGCGGAAACGCGGCGTCTCGAGGTGCGCACGCAGGCCAGGCGTCAGCGTCTGCGCGGGCAGGATCGCATTCACGCGGATCCCCGCGCCGCCGTACTCGACCGCCAGCTCGCGCGTCAGCTGATGCACCGCCGCCTTGGTGCAACTGTACGGCAACGCGCCGCGCCCGAGCGCCGATTCGCCGGCATTCGAGCCGATGTTGATGATGCTGCCGCACCCCGCCACCAGCATGCGGCGCAGCGCGGCCTGGCAGCACAGGAAATAGCCGGTGAGATTGACCGCGAGCATGCGCTCCCAGTGTTCGAGTTCCAGTTCATGCGGGCGCACGCGCGAGGGGAAGGCGAAGGGGACGTTGACGAGGAGGTCGAGACGCCCGCAGTCGCGGTCGACGGCCGCGAACAGCGCCTCGATCTGTGCCGCGTCGGCGATGTCCGCGATCTGTGCGAGCGGCGGCGGGCCGATGGCGGCGAGTTCCGCGGCGGTGACCGCGAGCCCGTCGGCATCGACGTCGGCAATCGCGACGCGCGCGCCGGCCCGCGCGAGGCCCAGCGCGATGGCGTGGCCGATGCCGCCGTTGGCGCCCGCACCGGTCACCAGCGCGCACTGGCCGTCCAGATCAAACCGTGGCAAGACTGCGCTCGCTTTCGCGGACGGTTTCGTACTCATCGGCAATGCCCTCATGTGAAGTTTGCACCAGCGCGACCCGCCCGCTCGCGCCATCGATGACGATGCGCGCGCCGTCAGGTATGAGTCGCGTGGCGTCGCTCAGCGCGATGGCGGGAATGCCCGCCTCGCGCGCCTGGCAGGCGCTGTGTGCGAGCAGGCCGCCGACCTCGACGATGACCCCGGCGACGACGCGGAACAGTGGCGTGACGCCGAGATTGGCCGCGCGCAGCACAAGGATTTCGTCGCCGCGCCAGCCGCCGGCGGGCAGCGGCGCGCCGGCTTCGAGCACACGCGCGACGCCGGACACCCGCCCCGGCGACAGCGGTGCGCCACCCCAGCCCCGCCCCGCGCCAGCGCCGGACAGCGCGGCGGGCATGCCGATCGCGTCGAGGCGCGAGCCGAACACCACATCCGGCACGCAACGCAGCCGCGCCGCCAGCCGCGCCAGCGCATGCTCTTCGGCGCGCCGCTCGGCCCGCCGGCGCAGGCCTTGCGGATCGCGTAGCGCCGCCGGCAGTTCGCGCGGGTACAAGTGGAAGATCAGATCCTCCGGCCAGCCGAGTTCGGCCGCGACGCGCAGCACGCCGCGGCGGATCAGCGCGTAGACTGCGGTGTAGTGGTGCTTGATGGTTTCGCGCAGCGGCAGCAACTGCTGGGCGTAATGCAGCGCTTCGATAAGGTCCGCCTGCTCGTCATCCGCCATGCCGGCATCGCACAACCGCCGCGGCAGCGCCGCCTCGGTCGCCGCACGCTCGGCCCGCTGGCGCGCGAACTCGGCCGCCGGATGGCGCCCGCTCGCGGCAAGATTGTCGAGCTGCGCCGCCAACCGCGCTGGCTGTTCGGCGAAGCGCGGTTCGGATAGTTCCAGTTCGTTGTCCGCACAATGGCCATAGGCCTCGAGATACGCGGCCTGTGTGCGGCGCCCCGGCGCGACTTCTTCGAGCCACAGCGCCTGGCGCGTCACCAGGCTATCGGGCAGGCCCGACAGCAGGCGTGCGCACAGCGCCTCGCCCTCGTTAGCGCCGAGCCGGCGCACGAGTTGCGTACGCAGCTCGGCGGCGAAATGGAAGCCCAGGCGCGCCGCGACGACGAATTCGACACACGGCCCGGCGCGCAGGAAATGCATCAGCCGAGCGATGCCGCGCACGGTCGCCTGCGGATCGGCAGCGTCGCCGACATCGAGCTTGAGCTTCGCGGGAACGCCCAGGCGCGGCGCAATCTCTCCGGCGTAGCGCTGCAGGAAGTCGCGTGCCGCCGCGCGCATGCCGCCTTGGAATGTCGCCCGCGCCTGCGCCGCTTCGCCATCGAGCTCGTCCTGGCCGTAGAGGCGGATTTCCGGGTAGTTCGCGAGCGACGGGTCGGCCGCAACGCGCGCGAGGTAGTGCTGCACGTCGGGCGCGGTGCCGTCGTCGAAGGTCGCCGCGTCGGCCTCAAGGTTGAAGCAGGCCTGCCCGGCCACCCGCTCGTACAGGTGATCGACGCAGCGCGGATCGAAGCGGTAACCCAGACGCCGGCGCCCGCGCACGATCGCGCCGTGGCGGCCGGCGAAGAGGTCGCGGAACAGGCCGAAACTCATCACCGTCGGCGTCGGCAGCAGTTCGCCGATGTTGCCATTGCTGAGCACCAGTTCGCTACCGCGCAGGACGCCGCGGCGGCGCAACTCGGCGAACTTGCGCGCGAGGCGCCGCCGTTCGCCGGCGAGATAGCGTTCCAGCCCGCGCCCACCGGCCGACCGTGCCGCCACCAGCGGGCGCGACTGCAGGATCCACGCACCGCGCACATCGATGGCGAATTCGACATCCTGCGGCGCGCCGAAATGGGTTTCCGCACGCAGCGCCAGCTGCGCGATGTCGCGCGCCTGCTGCGGCGTCAGACAGGCCGCGCGGACGCGCTGCGCGCGCACCACGTGCATCCCGCCGACCGCCAGCGCGTACTCCTTGGCTACGATGCGCCGGCGCAGCAGGCGGCCGCGATGCGACAGCACGAAGCTGTCGCCGGTAACGCGCCCCGCCGCGAGCGGCTCGGCGAGCCCCCACACCGCGTCGATATGCACCTCGTGGCGGCGGTCGTCGAGCGGCGCACGCGTGTAGGCGATGCCCGCCGCGATCGCCGGCACCAGCTGCTGCACAAGGATCGCCAGCGCGCCATCGTCATGACCGAGGCGCCGGCGGTAGTCCGCCGCCGCCGGTTCCGACCACGACGCGAGACAGCGCTCCACCGCGGTCAGCAGCGCAGTCTCGCCGCTGACCGCCAGTTCGCTGGTGTAGATGCCGGCGTAGCTCGCGCCGTTGCCATCCTCCTCGACCGCGGAACTGCGCACTGCGACGCAGCCGCCGAGTTGCCGATAGGCGTCGAGCAGCGCCGCCCGTACGGCGTCGCGCAAGGCATCGCCGGCGTGCCACGCGGCAAGCGCGCGGGTCGTTAGGCAGAAGCCCGGACTCACCGGAAAGCCCGCCTGCAAGAGCAGGCCCTGACGCAGTGCCTTGTTGCCGACGAGGCCGCCCTCACCCGCCGCCACCGCGGTCAGATCGCGGATCCAGGCGCTCGCACCGTGTGCGCTCACGCCAGGACCTCCACCCGCCCGGCGCGTTCGGCACCAAGGATGCGCGCGTCGTCGCGATGCTCGCGCTCGCCGCTCCAGCGCGCCTTCAGCTCCAGCCATTCGGGCGCGAAGGCCTCGACGCGGCCTTGCCCGGCGAGCAACGAGTCGAGCACGCGGCGGTAGAAGCCGACGATGTCCGCGACGACCGCGGTGCTGCGCTCGCGCCCCGGGATCTTGAAGCGTTCGACCCCCATCGCGACGTATTCGGGCACTTCCCACAGCAGCAGCTCGGGGCTGCTCTTCAAGCGCGGCGCGTCCGGGTGGAGCTGCCCGCCGGCGGTCAGCGCCCACTGGCCACGGCAGATGCGGTAACAGCTGCCGCCGCGCGCCGCCGAGCCGAGGAACACATCGCGGTCCGCCTCGTCGCGCACATGCTTCACGTGGAAATAGCTGCTCGAATAGCAGCGCCCGGGGCAGATGCGGCCGCGATGCGGATTCTGGAACAGGAAGGCTTCGAGCTTCATCGGACTGGCGGCGCGGATCTGCGCGGCCTCTTCGACGCCCCAGCGGTACGGCAGCACCACGTAATCGGCACCCAGTTCATCGTAGAAACGCACGTCCTCGACGTTGAACACGCCCGCGGTGACGCTGACATGCACGTCGAGGCCGGGAAACTGCCGGCTCACCAGCGGGATCAGGCCGGGATCGCAGAGCATCACGCCGCCCGCGCCCATCGCCGCAAAGGCCGCGACCCGATCGAGAAAGAGGCCCACCTCGTGGGGCGCCGGCATCACGTTGATGGCGATGCGCACGTCCTTGCCGTCGCGCCCGGCCTCGGCGATCAGCTCGGCAATCTCGCCGTCGTCCAGTTCGTCGCTCGCAGGCCGGCGACTCCAGCCCCGCGGGCCGACATAGACCGAATCGGCGCCGCGCGCGAACGCGGTCACCGCCATCTCGAGGGTGCCACCGGGGGCCATGAGTACCGTCATCATTCACCTCAATCCAGAAAGCCCGCGGCGAAGATGCCGCCGGGTAGTTCAAAGCGCGCGGCGCCCGGCGCCAGGCCGGCAAGCAGGCCGGCGAGCGTGCCGAGCGTGTCGGTCATTCCCGGCGCCCACGGCGGGCCGATGCGCGCCAGCCATTTCTTGCGCAGGGCTTCCCCGACACCGTCGTCCGAGTCCCACGTGACACCGCTGACACGGCACCACAAATCCGCATCGGCGCGCAGGCGTACGGCAGCGTCCGCCACCGAACGAGCGAAGGCGCGGACGAGTTCCGGCTGCGCCGCGAGCATCGCGTCGCGGAAGACGAAGAAGGTCGACGGCGCGGCCGCGACGCCGCCGGGCAAGCCGTTCAGCAGGTCGACCAGGTCGCACACCTCGACGAAATCGCCGTTCGCCACCTGGGCCGGCACTTGGTGCCAATACAGCAGCGCAGCATCCACCTGCCCGTCCTGCAAGGCCTGCCGCAGCGCGGTTTTCGAGCCCGTCGCGACGCACTGCGCGTGCACGGCGGGATCGAAGTCGTGGTGCTGCCGGCACGCCGCGCGCAGCAGCAGCCAGTTCTTGTCCTGCGCATGCACGACGCCGATGCGCCGGCCCTTCAGGTCCGCGAGGCTGCGCAGCGCGCCGTCGCGGGGCGCCACCAGGCCGCCGAAGATCGTCCCGTAGGGGGCCGCGGCCGCGAGCGGCAAACCGGCGGCGCGATGGCGCGCGAGCGACAGCCAGTCGGTATCGATGAGATCGACCTCGCCGGCGATCAGGCGCGCCTCGGTGGCCTGCCGCCCGCCGCGCATGCGGTCGTCGCCGAGCTCCAGCGCGAGCCGATAGCCGTTGGCGCGATCGAGGCCGCCGTCGAGGATCGCGCGCATCAGCCAGCAGCCGCTGCCGGTCGTCTCGAAGGCCGCGCGCAGCGTCGGCAGTCTGCCGCGGCGATCAGGTCGCATCTCAGTTGGCATAACTCGCGGCCCGGTCCATCAGCGTATCGACGCGCCGGCTCTTCTCGCGCACCCAACGCAGGCGCAGTTCGGCGAGTTCCCCGGCGTGGTGATCGAGGTCCGTCGCACCGCCGATCACCTCGTCGATGGCCTTGCGGTAGAAGCGCACCAGGTCGCGGATCATGCCGACCGGCCGCTCGCGCCCCGAGAGCTTGAAGCAGCTCACGCCCGCGCGCACGAAAGCCGGCAGTTGCGCCAGCATCAGACGCGCATCGCGGCGCAGCTTCAGTTCGAGCGGCGCCTCGCCGGGCACGCCGAACTCCCAGCTCGCCTGGCACACGCGGTAGCATTCCTTCGCGCCGCGGTTGGCGCTGCCGTGGAAGTCGCGGCTGCCTTCGACCTCGAGCCAGTCGCGAAAGCGCAGGTAGCTGCTCATGATGCATTTGCCCGGGCACAGCTTGCCGGTCTGCACCGTCTCGAACAGGAAGGTTTCCAGACCGATGTCGCTGGTCGCGCGCACCGCCTCGATCTCCGCGACGTCCCAGCGGTAGGGCAGGATGATCACGTCGGCGCCGGCCGCGCGGTAGAACGCCGCGTCCTGCGCGTTGCTGATGCCGCTGCCGATACTCACGTGCAGCACGGTGTCCGGGAGCCTTTGGCGCAGCGCGCGCATCAGGCCGATGTCCGTGACGATGAAGCCCGATGCGCCGATGTCGGCGTAATGCTGCGCCTTGTCGACAAAGCGGCCGAAGTCGAAGGGCGTCGGAAAGGTGTTGAGCACCACGCGCAGTTCGGCTCCCCGCGCCCGCGCATAGTCGGTCGCCTCGCGGATCGCGCCATCGCTCATCTCCGACTCGTAGGGCCGGCGCGAGAAGCCGAGCGGCCCGACGTAGATGATGTCGGCCCCCTCATCGACCGCCGCGCACGCCATCTCCAGCGAGCCGGCCGGGGCAAGCATGCGGGTCATTTCCAGGCCTCCCGCCGGGCCGCCCCGAGGGGCGTAGCGGGGAATTCGCGAAGCACTGCTTCGCGCCCGCGGAGCGGGACCGGCTGTGCAAAGCCGGCCCTCCTCGAACAAAGTGAGCGTGGGGGCATCACACTCTCCCGAAGTAGCGCTGACCGGCGCCCTCGAAGTAGTAGCCGTTGCACAGGCCCTCGCGCGCGAGGCCCGCCAGGGTCGCCAGCGAAGCGGTGGGATCCTCGGCGTCCTTGCCGCAGAAGGCCCGCGTCAGCGCGTCGCGGTAGATCCCCCCGACCGCCGCCGCGTAGCCGTGCGCCTCGCCCTTGTTGTGCACGTAGAAATGCTTCAGTCCCATGCCCGCGAGCATGGCGGCGTGCTCGACCATGCACAGGTCCTTGCCCGACAGCGTCATGCGCCCGGTGTCCTTCAGCGACCAGTCGGCGCGGCTGCCGTCGCTGCGCCCGCGCTTCAACCAGTGCTCCTGGGTGCATTGGTAGGAGCACGTGCCGTCGCCGCACGCACCCGACTGGGCGCCATCCTCTTCCCCCTGCTCGCTGTGTTCGAGGATGAAGCAGGTCTCCGAGATCACCAGCGGAATCTTGCCGTGCACCGGGACGAGCACTTCGATCTCGGCGTTGTCCGCGATGTAGCGCACTTCGTCGAGCGATAGCTCCGGGTTCGGATAGACGCGCGTGACGCCGTATTCCTTCAGCACCTTCGCCGTCTCGTGGGTATACAGGTTGCCAAACACGCCCAGGTGGATCGGCAGCCGGCAGCCCTTCTCGCGCAGCATGCGCAGCAGTCCGAGGTTATGCACCTCGAAGGCGTCGAACGGCAGTTCGAGCGCGGCGTCGACGAGGTCCTCGACCCAGCCCAGATCGCTGTTGCCCGGCACCGCGTACAGCCGCAGATAGGCCTTCTGGTCGCGCGCCTTCACGAGTTCCAGGCCGGCTTCGAGCAGCTCGGGGTGGGAGCTGAAATTGTTGGGATAGTCCGGGCAGGAAAAGTCCCCGAGATACAGCGCGTCGTAGGCGGAAAAGCCCCCCTCGCGCAGTTCCTTGAGGTTGCCGACGTCGGTGGATAGTTCGAACATGTTGTGTCTCCTCACAGGGGGGTGGCGACGGTGCGCCGCGATTCGTCGATCGCCTGGCGCAGCAGGCGGTTGTCGCGTTTGCCGCGCTCGGTCATCCAGCGCCCGCGCAGCGTTTCCAGTTCCGACGCGAAGACGCTCAGGTCGGGGTGGTCGGTTTCCAGAATCGTGTCGACCGCGCGCCGATACACGCGCACGATGTCGCGCACCAGCGCCGTCGAACGGTCGCGGCCCGGCACCTTCAGGCAGTCCACGCCGGCCGCCAGATAGTCCGGCAGCTCTTCGAGCCACAGCGCCGGATTGGTCTTGATCGTCATCGGCGCGCGGAAGTCGACCTCGTCGACGTTGAAATTCCAGTCGGTCTGGCACACCCGCAGACAGTCGCCGCCGCGCGACGCGGAGCCGAAGAAGTGGTCCTTGCCCTGCGCGTCGAGCCAGCGGCGGAAGCTGAAATAGCTGCTCATATTGCATTTGCCCGGGCAGATCTTGCCGCCCGACGGCGTCTTGAACAGGAACACCTCGATGCCGACGTCGCCCGCCTGCTTGATCTGGCGGATCTCCTCGACCGACATGCGGTACGGCAGTACCACGTAGGTCGCGCCGATCTCGCGCAGGAAGCACACGTCCTCGTAATTGGTGATGCCGCAGCCGACGCTGGAGTGAATGTTCACCTGCGGCAGGCGCTCCTTCACCAGGCGCATCGCGCCGATGTCGCTGATCATGAAACCCTGCGCGCCCCAACCCGCGTAGCGCTCGACGCGCTCGACGAACATCGGCAACTCGGTGGAACTGGGCAAGGTGTTCACGACGATGCGCACCTCCTTGCCGCGCGCCAAGGCGTAGTCGATCGTGCGGTGGATCTCGTCGTCGTTGAGTTCGTCCTGCGCGCCGCGCCGGCTCCACCCGACCACGCCGACGTACACCGCATCGGCGCCCTCGTCGAGCACCGCCTGCGCCATCTCCAGCGTTCCGCCGGGGGCCATCATCATCACCATGTCACTGCTCCTTCAGGCCGGGATCGCTTCCCGGCATTCGTGGTCTTCGCGGATCAGCTCGCCCAGCGCCGCAAGAAAGCGCGCGTTCTCCGGCGGCAGCCCGACGCTGACGCGGATGTGGCCGGGCAGGCCGTAACGCGCCATGCACTTCACCGCCACCGCGCGCGCCGCAAGGCGCGCCAGCGCGTCGCGGGGGCCGCGCAGCAGCACGAAATTGGCCGCCGACGGAATGAAATCGACACCCAGACGTGCGAGCCCCGCCATCAGCGCCTCGCGTTCGCGCGCATTGGCGGCGACGCTGTCGGCGCGATGGCGCTCGTCGGCGAGCGCCGCCACCGCCGCCACCTGGGCCAGCGTGCCGACGTGGTACTGCGGGCACAGCGCCGCCAGTTCTTGCGCCATCACTGCCGGCGCGAAGCCGTAACCGACACGCAGTCCCGCAAGTCCTTCGACTTTCGAGAGCGAGCGCAGCACGATCACGCGTGCGCCGCGGCGCACGTCGGCACACGCGTCGATCAGTTCCTGGGCGCCGGCGTAGTCGCGATACGCCTCGTCGAGCAGCAGCCACGCGCCCTCGGGCAGCGCATCGCGCAGCCGCGCCCAGTCGGATGGGGACATCAGCGTGCCGGTCGGGTTGTGCGGCGAGGCCACCACCACCAAGCGGGTCGCCGGCGTCAGGCGTTCGAGAAAGGCCTCCACGCGGTAATCGGCGCCGGTCAGCGGCACCGGTATCACGTGCGCCCCGGCACGTCTGGCCGCCGATCGGTAAGCAGGAAACGCCGGATCGGGAATCAGCACCTCGCCGCCCCCTGCGGCGCAGCGGCGCAGCGTCAGGTCGATCAGCTCGCAGGCACCGTTGCCGATCACGATGTGCGAGGCCGGCAGGTCGAGTCGCTGCGCGAGCGCCTCGCGCAGCGCGTCCGCCCCAAGGTCCGGATAACGGTGCAGGCCTGCCAGCGCCTGCGTGATTGCCTGAACTGCCTGCGGCGACGGGCCGAATGGATTTTCATTGCCGGCGAGATCGGCAAACTGCACGGCGAACGGCGGGTCGCTGTCGCGGTCGGCGGCGCGATCGGTGGCGAGACGAGCGGCGTAATAGCGCCGAATCGACGCCAACAGCGCCACATCGGGCGCCGCGATCGCACGCGCCGAGCCGACCCGCGCAAACGCCTCGTCCAGCGTCAGCCCCGCGCATTCATGCAGGAAACACGCCGCCAGCGCCGGCGAACGCGAAATGCCCATCTCGCAGTGCATCAGCACGCGGTGCCCGGCCGCCGTGCGCTGCGCGAGAAAATCCACCACCTCGCGGATCGCCGCGTCGGGCAGCGCCACCCGGTCGGCCACCGCCACGCTCAGCTGCACGCCGACGTCCCGCGGCCGTGCCAGCGGCGCCAGCGACAGCAGCGTATCGACGCCCGCCGCACGCAATGCGGCACCATCCTCCGCATCGGCACGGCCGCCGATCGCCAGCAGCGGCGTCACAAAATCCATCGCATGAACCTCCGGGTTGCACTTGCCAACATGTCGATAGCCTAGGGCCACGATGGCAAGCGCAACACCGACGGATCATGAAGTGGGTGTCATGATTTTCTGCATTTCCATATCGATAACATGGTTATGGGGATTGCCGCGGCGATCACGCGGACGCAACGGGGTCCCTTCAACACGGGAGCGGCAGGACGGAGAAACCCGCTCGTCCCTCCCCTGCGACGCCTGCGCCTCAGGCCGTAAGGCCCGCCTGCGCCCGGCGCCAGCGCAAGAAGGCGAGCCCGCCGACACCCAGAAAGCCCGCCATGCCGGCCGCCAGCGTCAGCGGCGAATGCCACAACAGCGGCGCGAGCACCCCGGCCGTGACCGAATTGATGCCGACCTGCAGAAAGCTCTGACAGCTCGACGCCAGGCCGCGCCGGGCAGGGAATAGATCCAGCGCGAGCAGCGTCAGGCTGGGCATCGACAGCGACATGCCGAAGGTGTACAGCACGATCGGCGCCACCGACCAGGGCAAACCCGGCGGCAGCACCGCCGCAATCAGCACGTTGCACCCCACCGCGACGGCCATGATGGCGAAGCCGACGGCGATCGTGCGCGCCGGGCGCCAGTGCCCGGCAACCCGTCCCGACAGCGCCGAACCGCTCACCATGCCTGCCACCGCGGGGATGAACAGCCAGCCGAACTCCTGCTCCCCGAGCCCCAGATGCGTCATCAGAAAAGCGGGCGCCGACAGCACGTACAGAAAGAAGCCGTTGAAGTTGAATGCCACCGCCCCCGCCAGCAGCACGAAGGCGCCACTGCCGAGCACCCGCGCGTAGGCGCGCCACAGCAGAACCGGATGCAGCGGGTGGCGCGCCGCATGCGGCAGGGTTTCGGGCAGGAAGCGCCACGTCAGATACACCAGCAGTCCGCCGAAGGCGGCGAGAAACAGGAAAATCGCGCGCCAGCCCGCCAGCGTCAGCAGCACCCCGCCAATCAGTGGCGCAATCGCCGGCGCAATGGCAAAAATCAGCATGACACGCGACATCAGGCGCTGCGCGTGGGCACCGTCATGGAGGTCACGGATCACCGCGCGACCGACGACCATGCCGGCCCCGCCGCTTGTGCCCTGCAATGCCCGCCCAAACCACAACCACTCGATCGTCGGCGCCAGCGCGCACACCAGCGAAGCCAGCGCAAACAGCGCCATCGCACCGAGGAGCACGCGTCGGCGCCCGAAACGGTCGGCCAGTGCGCCGTGCCACAACACCATGAAGGCAAAGGTCGCCATGTAGGCCGTCAGCGTCTGCTGGATCTGCAGCGGCGTGGCCGACAAGGCCTCGCCGATGGCCTGGAAGGCCGGCAGGTAGGTGTCGATCGAAAACGGTCCGATGGCGGCGAGCGCGGCGAGGACGAACGCAAGCCAGGGGGGTGAAGCAGGCATTATCGGGGGTCTCTGGGGTTCGCTGCATCGGTATCGCGCCGCAGGCACCCGATCCGCAGCGCGCCCAAACTCCAGGCCGTGCCGCGTTAGCGTGTATCCAGACCGCGCCGATACTGGATTGCCTCGGCCAGATGCGCTGTGCCGACGCACTCTGCGCCAGCCAGGTCGGCAATCGTCCGGGCAACCTTCAGGATGCGATGATAACCCCGCGCGGAGAGGTTCAGCCGCCGGATCGCGTGATCGAGCAGCCCCTGCCCGGCGCTGTCGGGCGCGCACAGGGTATCCACGCGCCCCGGCGCGAGACGGCTGTTGGGCTCGCCCTGCCGCTCGCGCTGCCGCGCCCACGCACCGGCGACACGCTCGCGCACCACCGCGCTCGGCTCCCCGGCGGGGCGTCCCAGCATTTCGGCATGATCGAGCAGCGGCACCTCGATGACGATGTCCATGCGATCGAGAAGCGGACCGGACAAGCGGCCACGGTAGCGCGCCACCTGGTCGGGCGAACAGCGGCAGCGCCCGTTCGGATTCCCAGAGTGTCCGCAGGGGCATGGATTCATTGCCGCGATCAGCTGGAAGCGCGCCGGGAACTCGGCCCGCTGACGCGCGCGCGACACCGTCACGGTGCCGGTTTCGAGCGGCTCGCGCAGGGCTTCAAGGACGCGGCGATCGAATTCCGGCAGCTCGTCGAGGAACAGCACGCCGTGGTGCGCGAGGCTGATCTCGCCGGGCCGGGGATTCGCACCGCCCCCCACCAGCGCCGGCGCCGACGCCGAGTGATGCGGCGCGCGGTAGGGACGCCGGCCCCAGCGCGACGCGTCGAACGTGCCTTCGATCGACTGGATCGATGCGCTCTCGATTGCCTCCGCCTCGTCCATCGACGGCAACAGGCCGGGCAAGCGGCGGGCAAGCATCGACTTGCCGGTGCCGGGCGGCCCGAACATCAACAGCGAATGCTGTCCCGCCGCGGCGACCTCCAGCGCGCGGCGCGCCTGCAACTGCCCCTTCACTTCCGCGAGGTCATGTTCGTTCGCCACCGCTTCGGCTGCCGGCGGAGGCGCGCGACGCGCGAGCGGCGTGTGACCATTCAGGTGCGCGCATACCGCCAGCAGGCTGTCCGCGGGCAGCACGCTGGCCTCGCGGGCGAGTGCTGCTTCGTCCGCATTGACGGCCGGCAGCACCAGAGCGCGACCGGCCCGCACACTTGCGAGCGCCATCGCGAGCCCGCCGCGTACCGGGCGCAGGCTGCCGTTGAGCGACAATTCGCCGACGAATTCGTGTCGTACGAGCGCGGCCGCATCGACCTGGCCGGAGGCGGCAAGAATGCCCAGCGCGATCGGCAGGTCGAAGCGGCCGCCTTCCTTCGGCAAGTCGGCGGGGGCGAGGTTGACGGTGATACGACGCTGTGGAAATTCGAACTGCGAGGTTGCGATCGCTGCGCGCACGCGCTCGCGTGCCTCACGCACCTCGGTGTCGGGCAAACCGACCAGGTTGAATGCAGGCAGGCCGTTGGCGAGGTGGACTTCCACCGTCACTTCGGGTGCATTCAACCCGGCCAGCGCGCGGGTGCGTATGAGAGCCAGCGACATCGATACCTCCGGAATGGACTGAGCTCAGTCTACCGGAGGCACGTTCAATGACAAAAGACTAAATTCGGAACCGGCGGCAAGTCCGGCCGGTGTGGCCCGTCGATCGAACCCGTTCAGTCGGCGTCGCGTGCGGTGCGGGCGCGGACCAGCTCGGACTCGAGCGCGGCGACGCGCTCTTCGAGTTCGGCCAGCTTCTGGCGCGCATGGGCCAGCACTTCGCGCTGCACGTCGAATTCCTCGCGCGTCACTAGGTCGAGCTTGCCAAAGGCGCTGCCGAGCATGGCCTTGGCGTTCTTTTCAAAATCCCGGGCGGGATTGCTGTTGGCGAGCTCCGAAAGCTTCGCACCAATGTCGTCAAGGAAACGGGGACCAGCCATGGCGGCGCCTTAGAGGGACGGTGAATGACGCAGCAGTTTACCACGGGTCATTTCCCGACGACGACGCAGTGCCGGACTGCACCATATGGGGGGCACAAAGCGAGCCCCTGGGGAGCCGCGCACCAGGCTTGACAGCTTACGCACCAACTTAGTGCATCTTGCAGCATCACATCTGCTGCAGGTGCACACCCGGAAGTCTCACGGCGCGCCACCTTAAAACTCTTTCTGCTTACAAACCAATACATTACTGAAGTTTTTCAGCGCTTGGCACGGCACGTGCAATGGGGTGATTGCCAGACATATAACACTCAAGGAGCAAACCATGTACAAGCGCACCGTCGCCACCGCCGTTCTCGCAGCCCTGCCGATGCTCGCATCGGGTACCGCCCTTGCCGGCGACAGCCCCTTCGCCGCCAACGTGTCCCTCGTTTCGGACTACGCCTACCGCGGCATCAGCCAGACTGACGAGAAGCCGGCTCTGCAGGGCGGTTTCGATTACGCGCATTCGAGCGGCCTGTATGTCGGCGTGTGGGGCTCGAACGTCTCGTGGCTGAGCGATCTGGAGCGCGGCACCGACGAGAATTCCGGCAACAGCCTGGAACTCGATGTCTATGCCGGCTACAAGGGCGCGGTCGGCGATTTCGGCTACGACGTCGGCCTGCTGCAGTACGTCTATCCGGGCGAGCTCGACTCCGGCTGGCGCAATACGATCGGCCTGAAGCACCCGAACACGCTGGAAGGCTACGTCGGCCTGTCGTGGAAGTTCCTGTCCTTCAAGTACTCGAACTCGCTGACCAAGCTCTTCGGCGCCCCGGACTCGAAGGGCAGCCAGTACTTCGACCTGACGGCGGCCTACGAGGTCATCACCGGCACGACGCTGAACGCGCACTACGGTCGCCAGAGGATCACCGGGCCGGCCAAGTCGTACGCGGACTGGAAAGTCGGGGTGAGCCAGGCCGTCGCCGGCCTGACCGTCGGCCTGCACTACGTCGATACCGACATGAAGGACAAGAGCGACTTCGACGCCGACGCGCGCTACGTTGTCAGCGTCAGCAAGGCCTTCTGAGCATGCACCGCCGCGGGGCACGCGCCCCGCACGATTGAAAGGAAACCATCATGAAATTCGTCACCGCGATCATCAAGCCCTTCAAGCTCGACGAAGTGCGCGAAGCCCTTTCGGCGATCGGCGTGCAGGGCATCACCGTCACCGAGGTCAAGGGCTTCGGCCGGCAGAAGGGGCACACCGAGCTATACCGGGGCGCCGAATACGTCGTCGACTTCCTGCCCAAGGTGAAGATCGAGGCCGCCGTGCGCACCGAGTTGCTCGACCAGGTCATCGAAGCGATCGAGAAGTCCGCCGCGACCGGCAAGATCGGCGACGGCAAGATCTTCGTCTTCGACCTCGAACAGGCGATCCGCATCCGCACGGGCGAAACCGGTACCGATGCGCTGTAAGGGAGAACAAACATGAAAAAAATACTTGCAGTCTTATTCACGCTCCTGGCTCTCGGCTTTGCCGGCCTGGCCAGCGCCGAAGACGCGCCGGCGGTGACCGCGGTAGCCGACGCCGCCGCAGCCGTCGCCGAACCGGCCGCGGCGCCGGCGCCCACGGTCAACAAGGGGGATACCGCCTGGATGCTGACCGCCACCGCCCTCGTCGCCTTCATGGTGATCCCGGGCCTGGCGCTGTTCTACGGCGGCCTCGTGCGCTCGAAGAACATGCTGTCGGTGCTGATGCAGGTGTTCGTGATCTTCTCGCTGATGATCGTGCTGTGGTTCGTCTATGGCTACAGCCTCGCCTTCACGGAGGGCAACGCATTCATCGGCGGACTATCCAAGCTCTTCCTGAACGGCGTCACGGTCGACTCGATGGCCGCCACCTTCAGCAAGGGCGTTGCGATTCCCGAGTTCTCCTACATCATCTTCCAGGCGACCTTCGCGGCGATCACGCCGGCCCTGATCGTCGGCGCCTTCGCCGAGCGCATGAAGTTCTCCGCGGTGCTGCTCTTCATGGTGCTGTGGTTCACCTTCTCCTACCTGCCGATGGCCCACATGGTGTGGTACTGGGCGGGTCCGGATGCCTACACCGACGCTGCCGCGGGAGAAGCCGCCGCTGCGACCGCAGGCTTCCTGTTCCAGAAGGGTGCGCTCGACTTCGCCGGCGGTACCGTGGTGCACATCAACGCCGCCGTCGCGGGCCTGGTGGGCGCCTTCATGATCGGCAAGCGCATCGGCTACGGCCGCGAATCGATGGCCCCGCACTCGCTGACGCTGACCATGGTCGGTGCCTCGATGCTGTGGATCGGCTGGTTCGGCTTCAACGCCGGCTCCAACCTCGAAGCCAACGGCCTGACCGCGCTGGCCTTCCTCAACACCATGGTCGCCACCGGCATGGCGGCGATGTCGTGGATGACCGCGGAATGGCTGATGAAGGGCAAGCCCTCGCTGCTGGGTGCGGCTTCCGGTGCGGTGTCCGGGCTGGTCGCGATCACCCCGGCCTGCGGCTGGGTGGGTCCGATGGGCGCGATCGTGATCGGCCTGCTCGCCGGCGTGATCTGCCTGTGGGGCGTCAATGGCCTCAAGCGCATGCTCGGTGCCGACGACGCGCTCGACGTGTTCGGCGTACATGGCGTCGGTGGCATCCTCGGCGCGCTGCTGACCGGCGTGTTCGCGAATCCGGCCCTCGGCGGCGTCGGGGTGTACGACTACGTCGCCAACTCGGTCGCGGCCTTCGACACCGGCGCACAGGTCACCAGCCAGTTCTGGGGCGTGGTCGTCGCGATCGTGTGGTCGGGTGTCGTGTCGGTCGTCGCCTACAAGATCGTCGATCTGCTGGTCGGGCTGCGCGTGCCGGAAGAAGAGGAACGCGAAGGCCTGGACATCACCGCCCACGGCGAAACGGCCTACCACTACTAACAATAGGCATCACGGCCGGTCCGTCCTGCTCTTAAGGCCGGACTTGTTGCGGGCGTCCCCACGGGGGCGCCCGTTTTTTGTTCACCGCGTGCTGCATATCCGACCGGCAACCGTCTGTGACCTCGGTTCCATAGCTATTACGAATTACTTAGTAAGCTGAAAAGCTGATTGCGCAATTTTCCGTCAGCATCCAGCCGAGGTTTTTCATGATCCGCATCCTGTCCCGCATCGCCGCCGCCACGCTGCTTTCCTTCACTGCCGTTGGCGCGCACGCCATCGACAATCCTACCAGTCTCGCCGGCGCCACCGTCGTGAGCCCCGAACAGGCCCGCGACCTGCAGGCAAAGGGCGCGGTGATCATCGACGCCCGGTCAGCGGCCGAATACGCCGAAGGCCATATCGACGGCGCCATCAGCGTGCCGTACAAGGAAAAAAGCGAGAAGAAGCCGGACTTCGACCCCGCCGTCGACAGCGTAGACCTCGGCAAACTGCCGGGGGACAAGGCGACGCCCATCGTCACCTACTGCAACGGTCACGACTGCTGGAAGAGCTACAAGCTGTCGATTGCCGCCATGAAGGTTGGCCACACCAAGGTCAACTGGCTGCGCGACGGCCTGCCGGGCTGGAAGGCGAAGGGCCTGCCGGTCAAGTAATTCGCTGCACTGCCGTAACCAAGGCTGCGCCCCCACGCGCAGCCTTTTTTTTCGAGGAATACCAATGCGCCCGACATTTTCGCTGAAGGCAAAACTCTATGCCCTGGCGGCCTTTGCCCTCGTGATGATCGTCGCCATCGCGGCCATGCTCTTCTACGGCAACGCGTCCTCCACCGAGGCGCTACGCCGGGTGTATGAAGAGAACGTCATCCCCCTGCGCAAGATCCAGACGCTGAGCGACCAGCTCGGAGAGGTGCGCTTCCGCATCGCCGGCGTCATTACCGACCAGATGCCTGCGCCGGGCTCGCGCCGTCACCTCGCGGAAGTGCGCGAGGCCCTACCCCAGTTGTGGTCCGACTACCGCCGCATGACCGCGATCAGTGCAGACGAAACGGAAGAGCAGGCGCTGACCGCCACGCTCGCGGAAGGCCTCGCCGGGCTGCCCAGGCTCTTCGCCACGCTCGATACCGCCTACTCTTCAAGCAACGACAAGGAACTCCTGACCGGGATCCTCGAGGACGACTGGCCGCCTGTCATCACCAGCGTCTCCAAGCCCCTCGCGGAACTCATCGCCCTGCGCACTCAGGAGGTGGAGCAGGTATATCACGAGGCCGCGCGCATGGAGCGCGAACTGAACCGGTATGCCACGGTTCTCGTGGGCGGCGCCGTCGTGCTGCTCGCGCTCTTCACCACGCTGATCATCCGCGCCATCACGCGCCCCGTCGCGGACGTGCAGCGCGCCCTGGCGCAGGTCGCGCAGGGCGACCTGACGGCCAAGAGCACGGTGCTCAGCGGCGACGAGCTGGGCGAAATGGCACGCGCCATCAACGCCTCGCTCGAGACGCTGTGCGGTACGCTGGCGCAGGTACGGCACGGATCGGACCGCGTCGCCGACGCCTCGGACAACGTGCGCACCAGCGCGCAGGATATCCACGACCGCGCGCAGCAGCAGTCCGACGAGGTCATGAAGATGACGGCCGCGATGGAACAGCTCACCGTCTCCGTCGGCGAGATCTCGACCGGCTCGGCGCAAGTGTCCGACGCCGCCAACAGTGCCCATGCGGCGGCCGAACGCGGCAGTCAGCTGATGCGCGAGAGCCGCATGGCAACCGAACGCGCCCAGCATGCCTCGGCCGAGGCGACGCAGGCCGTGAGCGCCCTCTCCAGTTCCATCCAGCAGATCAACGCCATCTCCACGGTGATCCGCGAGATCGCGGACCAGACCAACCTGCTCGCGCTCAATGCCGCCATCGAGGCCGCGCGCGCAGGCGAAGCGGGGCGCGGCTTCGCGGTGGTGGCCGACGAGGTGCGCAAGCTCGCGGAGCGCACCGGCCATAGCACGGCCGAGATCTCGAACATCGTGCATACCGTGGAGCAGCAGGCCGCCTGCGCGGTGCAGGCGATGCGTGCGGTGGACAGCGACGTCGCCGAGGACGCCGACAAGATCGGCCAGCTCGAAGCGGCATTCACGCAGATCGTCGACGCTGCACAGCGCGTTTCGGCCCTGTCGGAAGATATCGCGCACTCGACCAAGGAGCAGCGCATCGTCGCCGAACAGACCGCCAACGGCATGGAAGCCATTTCGCAAGCGGTCGAGCATACCAGCGCGACCATTGCACAGATGGCCGCTGCGGCCGACGATTCGGCGCACACCGCAGACTCCTTGCGTCAGTTGGTGAGCAACTTCCGCACTGCCTGAGTCAAACGGTGACCGAGCGGCGGGCACCGCCGTCCGGTCACGTTCAGCGGAACACGATCGTCTTGTTGCCGTGCGTCAGCACGCGGCCTTCGAGGTGATAGCGCAGGCCGCGCGCGAGGACGGTCTTTTCGATGTCCTTGCCGTAGCGCACCATGTCCTCGACCGAATCCGAGTGGTCGATGCGGATCACGTCCTGCTCGATGATCGGCCCCTGGTCCAGCTCTTCGGTAACATAGTGGCAGGTCGCGCCGATCAGCTTGACGCCCTTCGTCCAGGCCTGGTGATACGGCTTGGCGCCGACGAAGCTCGGCAGGAAGCTGTGATGGATGTTGATGATGCGCCCGCGGTAGGCGGCACACAGCTCGGGCGACAGCACCTGCATGTAGCGCGCCAGCACGATGGTTTCACCGCGCACTTCCTCGACGATGCGCTGCACTTCGGCGTACGCCGACGCCTTGTTGTCAGCGGTGACCGGCACATGGTGAAACGGGATGCCGTGCCACTCGACGAAGCCACGGAAGGTGTCGTGGTTCGAAATCACGCACGGGATCTCGATGTCGAGTTCCTTCGACTGCCAGCGTGCGAGCAGATCGTAGAGGCAATGCTCCTGCTTCGACACCAGCAGGACGACGCGCTTCTTCACCGCCGAATCGGTGATGCTCCAGTCCATCTCGAGTTCATCGGCCAGCGGACGGAAGCGCTCGCGGAATTCGGCGAGGTGGAAAGGCAGCGACGCGGCCTTGATCTCGATGCGCATGAAGTAGCGCCCGTCGACTTCACTCTCCTTGACGTCAGCGCGCGGCGCTTCGGCGTGCAGCGAGGTTTCGAGAATCCAGCCGCGGTGCTCGGCGATGAAACCGGACACGCGCGCGACGATGCCGACGCGGTCAGGGCAGGATGCCGACAGGGTGTAGAAGCGTTCGCGATGCATGATGCCTTCCCGTTCAGGCAACGCGGGCGAAGGCCTTGTCGATCTCGCGGCGCAACTCCGCGTAGCTGCGGGTCACCGGGAACTGCGGGAATTCGCGAATGACGTTCTCCGGCGGGTGGAACAGGATGCCGCCATGCGCCTCGCCAAGCATCGCGGTGTCGTTGTAGGAATCGCCCGCGGCCACGACCTTGAGATTGATTTCCTTGAAGCGCTTGACCGCTTCGCGCTTCTGGTCGGGCATGCGCAGGCGATAGCCGACGAGCATGCCGTTGGCGTCGGCGACGAGCGAATGACAGAACAGCGTCGGCCAGCCGAGCTGCTTCATCAGCGGCTTGGCGAATTCCTCGAAGGTGTCCGACAGGATCACGACCTGATAGCTTTCTCGCAGGTCGTCGAGGAAGTCACGCGCGCCGGCCATCGGCCCCATGCTGGCGATGACGTCCTGGATGTCCGGCAGACCGAGTTTCCGTTCCGCGAGGATGTTCAGGCGGTACTTCATCAGCGTGTCGTAGTCGGGCTCGTCGCGCGTGGTGCGACGCAGTTCGGGGATGCCGGTACGCTCGGCAAATTCGATCCAGATTTCCGGGACGAGCACACCTTCAAGGTCGAGACACACGATCTGCACGGCGATATTCCTGTAACGGCGATAGGGCAAAGGCGGAATTCTAGCAGTCGCCGGGCACCCGATGTGCCGCCACCGCCTTGCATGCGCCGAATGCCAAAAATTTCACACCCGCCTGGGGGAACCAATCCGCGCAGCGAGCGGTCTGGGTTATATCGCCCTATAATGGGGCTGTAAATGCGTAACCCTTGACCCCTGATGGAGGTCATTTCCCGGGGCTGCTTCGGCAGCCCCGTTTTTCTTTCCAGGATGCCCGGTTCAGGTGGCGACCAGATTGCGCACGCGCAGGCCTTGCGCCGCAAAGTGCGTCAGCAGCTCGCGCTGATGATCGGAATCGCGCGTTTCCATCTGCAGAATCACTTCGGTCATGCCGACCGCCACGTGCAGCTCGCCGCGGCGATGTTCGACGTGGCGCACATTCATGCCGAGCTCCGCGACGGTCTTGAGCAGGGCCAGGAGCTGTCCCGGCGCGTCGGATATCATCACCGCGACGCACATCAACCGCCCGCTGGAAGCCAGACCGTAGTCGATCGAGCGCCCGACCAGGGTCATGTCCACATTGCCGCCGGAAATCACCGCAACAACGCGGTCGTCCGGGCGCAGCGCGATCTTGCGCTGCATCAGCGCCGCCAGCCCCACCACGCCGGCGCCCTCGCCGATCGTGCGGGTGCGCTCCAGCAGGGTGACGATGGCTTCGGCAATGGCGTTGTCGTCCACGGTGACGATCTCGTCGACGTAACGTGCGATCACCTGGCGCGTGAGCAGCCCGGGGCGCTTGACCTTGATGCCGTCGGCGATGGTGTGCGCGCCGGGCGGCACTTCCTCGATCGAGCCGTCACGCAGGAATGAGCGCCACGGGGCGACCGCCTCGGTCTGCACGCCGATGACGCGAATCGCCGGATTCTGCAGCTTGAGCGCCAGCGCAATGCCGGAAATCAGCCCGCCGCCGCCGAGCGGCACGATCGCGACGGTCATGTCGGGGGCGTCTTCGAGCATTTCCAGGCCACAGCTGGCCTGCCCGGCGATGACGTCCCAGTCGTCGTAGGGATGCAGGAAGGCGAGATGTTCTTCGGTCGCCAGGCGGCGCGCCTCGTCGGCCGCGACTTCGAGGTTGTCGCCGACCAGCCGCACCTCCGCCCCGAGTTTGCGGCAGGACTGGATCTTGGTGAGCGGCGCATTGGTCGGCATGACGACCACCGCGCGCAAGCCGCATAGCGCGGCCGCGCGCGCCACGCCCTGCGCGTGGTTGCCGGCGGACGCGGCGACCACGCCGGTCGGCGGCACCTCACTGTCGAGCAGGCGGGCGATCTTGTAGGTCGCCCCGCGCAGCTTGAACGAACCGGTACGTTGCAGATTCTCCAGCTTGAGACGTAGCGGCACGCCGAGTTCTTCGGACAAGGGATCGTTCTGCCATTGCACCGTGCGCAGCACCGCGTCGCTGATGCGCGCGCGCGCGGCGACGAGATCGGGCAAAGCGAGCGGCAGGGGCGCAGCGGCCATGGCATGTTCTCCGAGGGCAGGGATCGGTCGCCCGACGCGGGCAGCGCATTACTGTACGGGCAAAGCGCCGGTTCTGGTAAGCGTTGCGTCTCCGACCACCACGCACGGCCCACTGCGCGAAACCGACCGGGGGACGGCGGCCACCCACCCCGGAAAGCCCGTTCAGTCGGCCGGCATGGCCTCCAGCGCCTCGGAAATCTCCAGCCAGCGCAGCTCGGCCTCCTCCACCCAGGTCGCGAGTTCGCCTTGGCGCTTCAACAGCGTCTGCAACTGCGCGGTTTCGGCGCCGGTATACAGGGCGGGGTCGGCGAGCCGCGCGTCGAGCAGCTTCTTTTCGCCGTGCCAGGCGGCCAGCTTCTTTTCCAGCTGGTCGAGTTCCTTCACCAGCGGACGACGCGCGGAGAGGCGCGCCTGGCGTTCGGCGGCGGACTGTTCGCGGTCGGCCTTGCGCGCCGCCTTGTCGGCAGTCCGGTCGGGGCATTTCGCCGCTTCGCTCGCCTGCGCGCGGCGCTCGGCGAGCCAGTCGCGGTAGTCGTCGAGGTCACCATCGAAAGGCTGGATGCGGCCCTCGTCGACGAGCAGGAAGCGGTCGCAGGTCGCACGCAAGAGCGCCCGGTCGTGCGACACCAGCACCATGCCGCCTTCGTAGTCCTGCAAGGCCAGTGTCAGCGCATGGCGCATCTCGAGGTCGAGGTGGTTGGTCGGCTCGTCGAGCAGCATCAGGTTGGGCCGTTGCCAGATCATCAGCGCCAGCGCGAGACGCGATTTCTCGCCACCCGAGAAGTTGCCGCAGGGGGTCGCGGCGCCGGTGCCGGTGTCGTTCATCACGTCGCCGCGGAAATCGAAGCCGCCGAGGTAGTCGCGCAGTTCCTGTTCGCGCGTGCGCGGGTCGAGGCGCGTCAGGTGCTGCAGCGGCGACTCTTCCGGGCGCAGGGTTTCGAGCTGGTGCTGCGCGAAGTAACCGATCGCCAGGCCCTTGCCTTCGGTGCGACTGCCCGCCGCCAGCGGCAACTGGCCGGCGAGCAGCTTGATCAGCGTCGACTTGCCGGCGCCGTTGCGCCCGAGCAGGCCGATCCGCTCGCCGGGGCGCAGCGTCATGCGCACGCGGTCGAGCACCCGCCGTTCGCCGTAGGCCACCGCAGCGTCCTCGATCTGCAGCAGCGGATCAGGCGCTGCCGTGCCTTCGCGGAAGCTGAAGCTGAACGGGGTGTCGATGTGTGCCGCGGCGATGCGCTCCATGCGCTCCAATGCCTTGATGCGGCTCTGCGCCTGGCGCGCCTTGGTCGCCTTGGCGCGGAAGCGGCGGATGTAGTCCTCGATGTGCGCGATCTCGCGCTGCTGCTTTTCGAACATCGACTGCTGCTGCGACAGGCGCTCGGCACGCTGGCGTTCGAAGTCCGAATAACCGCCGGTGTACAGCGTCAGGCGCTGCGACTCGATATGCGCGATGTGCGTCACGCAGGCGTCGAGGAATTCGCGGTCGTGCGAGATCAGTACCAGCGTGCCGCGATAGTCGCGCAGCCACTGTTCGAGCCACAGCACGGCGTCGAGATCGAGGTGGTTGGTCGGCTCGTCGAGCAGCAGCAGGTCCGAGCGGCACATCAGCGCCTGCGCAAGGTTCAGGCGCATGCGCCAGCCGCCGGAGAAATCCGACACCGGCCGCTCCACCTCGCCGGGCAGGAACCCGAGGCCGTCGAGCAAGGCGGCCGCGCGCGAGCGTGCGGCGTAACCGCCGATCTCGTGCAGGCGCGCATGCAACTCGCCGATGTGGGCGCCATCGTGCGCCGCTTCGGCGGCCGCCAGGCGCGCTTCGACATCGCGCAGCTCGCCATCGCCGTCGAGCACGTATTCGATCGCAGGCTTCGCCAGCGCCGGCGTTTCCTGCGCAACGTGCGCGATCTGCCAGCCCGCGGGGATTTCCAGATCCCCCTGGTCCTGGTGCAAAACGCCGCGCAGCATGGCGAACAGACTGGACTTGCCGGAGCCGTTCGCCCCGGTCAAGCCGACGCGCCAGCCGGGATGGATCTGCAGCGACGCGGCGTCGACGAGAATTTTGGCGCCCCGGGCGAGGCGGAGGTTGCGGAACTGGATCACGTCAGCGCATCAATGGGTAAAGGCGTTATTCTACTCACCCCTAATCTGACAGACGCCGAACATCGTGCCCCGCCTCCTGTTACTGCTGCTCGCCCTTCTCAGCGGGCTCGCCACCGCGGCCGATTCCGCACCGGACGCCGACCCCGAACTGGAACGCGCCGCGCGCCTGCGCGATGAGGCCAAAGTGCTGCGCACACAGGCCGACGACACGCTCGCGACGAAGCTGCCGGCCTGCTACGAGCGTTTTCTGGTCAACCGCTGCATCAGCAACGAGAAGGAAGCACGCCTCGAAACGATCCGTCAGGCGCGCGAAATGGAAATCGAGGCCAGCCGCATCGAACTGGCGCAGAAGCAGCGTGCCGCCGCGGCGAGCGGGCGCACCGCCACCGACGCGCCGACCCAGCCCGCCGCGCCGACGCCGCCCGAGGCGTTTGCCATCCAGCCCGACCCGACTGCCGAGGGCACGCGGCGCCAGCGCGAAGCCGACGCTGCACGCGCCACCGCAGCGCAGCAGACCGAACGGCAGCAGAAGGACGCCGAAAAGGCCAGCGCGCGCGCGAAAGCCGAGGCCGAAGCGGCCGAGCGTGCCGCCGCCGCCGAACGCGACCGCGCACGCTACGAGGAACGGATGCGCAAGCGCGAAGCGGACAAAGCCAAGGGAACTGCCAACTGAAACGGCGCAGCCCGCTCACGCGGCGCGGGCGTCTGACGACTCAACGCAGCGCCCAGGCGAGCGCATCCTCGAGGCGGTCGTTGCCCCAGAACAGTTCCTCGCCGACACGGAAGCTCGGTGCACCGAATAGTCCCAGTTCGCTCGCCCGCTCGGTCTGACGGCGCAGCGCGAGCTTGTTTTTCTCGCTGACGGCCGCGGCCAGCAATTCCTGCGCCGGCAAGCCGAGCCCGGCGAGGATTTCGGCAATCACCACGGGTTCCCCGATCTCGCGATCCTCGGCGAAATTGGCGAGCATCACCGCGCGCGAGAACGCCGCCACCCAGCCCGGCTCGACCCCCAGCAGCGCCACCCGCGCGGCGAGCATGCCGTTGCGCGGGAAGCGGCTGGGCATGCGGAAAGGCAGGTCGTATTTGTCCGCCAACCGTGCCAGATCGCGCCACATGTAGCGTCCTTTCGGCGGGTAGATGTTGAACGGCGAATCGTTCCAGCCCATCGCCAGGAACACCGGCCCGAGCAAAAACGGGCGCCATATGACCTCGACGCCCGCCTTTTCGGCCAGCGCATCGATGCGCATCACCGACAGATAGGAATAGGAACTGGCAAATTCGTACCAGAATTCGATCTTGGGGCGTGACATGTCGCGGCACTCCAATTCGCTTGACGGTCTGTAGCACTTTAGCCGATCCGGGGCGCGCATGCGCCCCGCCCACTCACGCCACGCGATGCACGCGGACCCGGCCGGCCAGCGCGGCGCACACCCGACTGCTCGTGCGCGGATCGAACCACCCCACCAGCCGCCGCATCCAGCCCGTCTGCAATGCAGTCGTCGCAGTTCGTTGCGTCGATCGCAGGATGAATTCCGCCCCGTGCGAAGTCGTCATCACGACCCCCGAAGCATGCGACAGGGTGAAGGACTGACTCGGATTGAGCACAATGTCGCGGCTGTCGCCATCCTGGGTCAGCCACACACTGCCTTTGCAGGCGATGACTTCGACGCCGAGAGCCTGATCCAGAACCATCGTTTCGCGTGGTGCCAGCACCATCCGGGTGATTTCCGAACGCGCATCCATGATGAACTCCTTAAACGGCGATTTCGGATGCACATCGTGCATCTATCCGTACCGCCATGACTGCAGTATCGTCATAAAATACTGGTCAAACAAACGGCAAATGCGCATCCAAAGCATGCGTAAATATCATGCATACGCAACTTTCCCACCTCCCGCCGCTCGACCCGCTGCGCGGCTTCGTCGCCGCGGCGCGGCATCTGAGCTTCACGCGCGCCGCCGAAGAGCTCTTCCTGACCCAGTCGGCGATCAGCCGCCAGATACAGACGCTCGAAGCGGCACTGGGGGTGCCGCTGTTCGTGCGTGGCATCCGCCGTCTTGCGCTGACGGCCGAGGGTGCGCGTCTGGCCGCTGCGGCGGAAGGCTGGCTCGACGATTACGCCGCGCTCGCCGACACCTTTCGCCAGCGCGGCCCGCGGCCGGTGACCGTCACTGCCAGCATCGGCATCTCCGCGCTGTGGCTGGTACCGCGACTGTCGCGCTTTCAGGGGCTCCACCCGGATATCGACGTGCGCGTCGCGGCGAGCAACCGCATGCTCGATCTCGCACGCGAAGGCGTGGACCTTGCAGTTCGCTACTGCGCCGACCGCGACGCCCCGGCCGGCGCCGAACGCCTGTTCGGAGAATCGGTGGTGCCGGTGGCGAGCCCGGCACTCGCCGCACGTCCGCTCGACCGCGATACGCTACCCGAAACCGTGCTGCTCGATTTCGACGATCCCCGCTATCCGTGGTTGCGGTGGAACGACTGGCTGGCGGCGATGGGGCTGGACAAGATCCGACCGCGTGCGGTGCTGGTCTTCAACCACTATGACCAGCTGATCCAGGCAGCCGTTGGCGGCCAGGGGATCGCGATCGGCCGCGCCCAGTTGCTCGACCAGTTGATTGCCGACGGACGCTTGAAGCTCGTGGGCAGCGGCCGCCGCGAGATGACCGGCCGCGGCTTCTGGCTCGTCACCGCCCCCGGGACACCACGCCCCGAAGTCGCGCGCTTTGCGGACTGGCTGCGCACCGAGGCTGCTGCAACGGCGTGAAGCGGAGATGGCGGCGTGATTGTGTCCCCGCAGCCATTGCTGCGGCGAACCGGTCAGTTCGCGGACGGCGGGCGGTTGGCGATCCAGATACCCACGCCAACCAGCGCCAGTGCCAGATAGATCGCCGGCGTCAGCGTCTCGCCGAGCAGCAGCGCGCCGGCGAGCACGCCCATCACCGGCGTGAGAAAGGAAAACGACGACAGGCGCGTCGCGGGGTACTGCGAGATGAGCCAGAACCAGGCCACGTAGCTCGCCGAGGCGACGATCACGACCTGGAATGCGAAGCTCGCCCATACTGCCGCGGAGGGCGCGAAGACCCCCGGCTCGCCGAAGAGCAGCGACAGCGACAGCAAGGCCAGCGCCGACACGCCCAACTGATACAGCAGGGTTTTCTCGGCCGACGCGCGGGCCAGCGGGCTGACCTTCACGGTCAGCGTCGTCGCGGCCCACGCCACCGCGGCGAGCAGCATCATCAGGTCACCGATCCAGGCCTTCCCGGCCGGTCGCAACAGGCTCTCGCCGAACAGCGCCAGCACTCCGGCGAAGGCCAGCGCCATGCCCGCCCATTGCGCTCGGCGCATGTGCTCGTGGGGCAGCAGCCAGACGGCACCGAGCGCGACCATGAAGGGGGCGGTATAGAGGAAGATCACGCCGCGCGACGCGGTGGTGTATTGCAGAGCACCGAAGATCAGCGCGAACTCGGCGGCGAACAGCAGGCCGGCGAGCAGCCCCGGTGCGAGCGTGCCGTCGGCCTCGCGCAGCTTCACGCCGCGCAGCTGCGCCCACGCCAGCACCAGCAGGGTCGCGCCGAGCGAGCGCAGGCCCGCCTGCCACATCGGCGAAATGCCGGCGTTCGCGACCTTGATCGCGACCTGCTGCAGACCCCAGATCGTGCACAACACCACCATCATCACGATGGCGAGGCGGTCGAGGTGCGGACGATTCGGCGGCACGCGGGCTGCCGCCTCAATCCACCACGGTCACCGGCGCGCTGCCGGAGGGAAACTGCAGGCGCCCGCGCAGTTCGCGCGTCACCTCGATGTGCCCGTCCGCTGCGACGCGCAGCGCGTGCTCGATGCCGTAACGACGGGTGTATTCGCGCCAGTTGTCACCGGCGATGAAGGGCGGCTTGCTGGCGGCGTCCGACAGCGTGCCGGCGCCCTCGCGCGGCGTGATCAGCACCGTCAGCGACTGCGTCGCGTCGGCCGGACCGCCGCTGCGCGGATCGAGCAGATGCGAATAGCGCTTGCCGTCGAGTTCGAAATAGCGCTGATAGTCGCCGGAGGTGCCGATCGCTTCGCCGTCGTAGAGCGGCAGGGTCGCCAGCGGCTGCGGCTCGCGCGGGTGCTGCAGGCCCAGGCGCCACGGCGTGTCGCCCTTCTTGCCGAGCGCCATGACGTTGCCGCCGATATTGATCAGCGCATTTTCAATGCCCTTGCTGCGCAGGATCGCCACCGCGCGGTCCAGCGCGTAGCCCTTGGCGTAACCGCCGAGGTCGAGCTTGACGGCAGGATTGCGGCTTCCGACCTGGTTTCCCGTGATCACCAGATCCGACATGCGCGGACTTGCCTCCAGCACCGCCTGCAATGCCGCAGGGTCGGGGCGGCGCGGCACGAATTCGTCGGCATGGAATCCCCACATTTCGATCAGCGCGCCCATCGCCGGGTTGAACAGCGAATTACCCAGTTCGGACAGGCGCTGCGCGTCGGTCAGCATCGTCGCGAGTTCGCCCGACACGGTCGCAATCTCGCCGCGCGCGATCGCCGCGTTGAGCGTCGTCAGTTCGGACGGCTCCCAGGCGTGATACGTGCGATGCAGGCGATCGAACTCGCGCAGCACCGCGGCCATCGCCTCGTCGGCCAGTTCGCGCGATTCCCCATACACGGTCAGATCGACCCGCGTACCGAACACGTAGGCTTCCTGGCGGTGCAGTTCCGGGCGTGTGCAGGCCGCCATCATCACGGCTAACAAGAAGACCAGCAAAGCCGCGGCACAGCGGCCGGCGATTCCCCGCATGACCATCAGATGCAAGCCTGTTCGAGCTTGTCGACGAACAGCGCCGCAATGGAAAAACCGGTCTGCGCCTCGATCTCGACAAAGCAGGTGGGGCTCGTGACGTTGATTTCGGTCAGATGCCCGCCGATCACGTCGAGGCCCACCACCAGCAGGCCGCGCGCCCACAGAATCGGCGCGAGGCATTCGGCAATCTCGCGCTCGCGCGCGGTCAGCGCCATCGCGACGCCGCGCCCGCCGGCGGCGAGGTTGCCGCGCGTCTCACCGGCCTTGGGAATGCGCGCCAGCGAATACGGCACTACTTCGCCGCCGACGATCAGCACGCGCTTGTCGCCCTCGGCGATCGCCGGCAGGTAGCGCTGCGCCATGATGGTGCGCACGCCGTCGTGAGTCAGCGTCTCGACGATCACGTTGCGGTTGGGGTCGTCGGCGCGCACGCGGAAAATCTGGCTGCCGCCCATGCCGTCGAGCGGCTTCAGGATCACGTCACCCAGCTCGTCGATGAAGGCATGCACGTCGACCGCATCGCGGGCGACCAGCGTGGTCGCAATGAGCTGCGGAAATTCGCAGATCGCGAGCTTTTCCGAATGGTCGCGGATCGCACGCGGATCGTTGAACACGCGCGCGCCGCCGGCCACCGCGCGCTCCAGCAGCCAGGTCGCGGTGACGTACTCGAAGTCGAACGGCGGATCCTGGCGCATGATCACGGCGTCGAAGGCGGTCAGTGGCAGCACCGCCTCGTCGCCGGCGACATACCAGTCGTGATCGTCGTCGGTCGGGCTGATCGCCAGGGCGCGCGCGGCGACGACGCCGTCGCACCAGCTCAGCGCCTCGCGGCGGATCGCGAACACCGAATGTCCGCGCGCCGCCGCGGCGCGCATCATCGCGATGCTGGAATCCTTGTAGGCCTTGAGCTTGTCGAGCGGATCGAGGATGAAGGCGAGTTTCAGGCTACGCGACATGGGGCTTGCTCATGACTGGCTCAGGCCACCATATCGGCTTCGGCCGGCGCGGTTTCCTCTATCTCGACCGATGCCGCGAGCAGCGCCAGGCGCGCCACCACACCATAAGCGTAGAAGCGGTTGGGCGCGGCGTCCGGTGCCTGACGGCAGTCCGGCAACGAGCAGCAGGTCTGGAACGCGAGCGGCTTGAAGTGCATGCCCGGCGCATTGAGATTCTCGTCGCGGCCACGCTCGGTGTGCACGCGGTAGAAACCGCCGACGACGAAGCGATCCATCATGTACACGACCGGTTCGGCAACCGCGTCATCGACCGTCTCGAAGGTATGCACACCTTCCTGGATGATCACTTCCTGCACCTGCAGGCCTTCCTTGACGACGCTCATCTTGTTGCGCTGGCGGCGGTTCAGGCCCTTCACCTCGGACGCATCGCGTACCGTCATCACGCCCATGCCGTAGGTGCCGGCATCGGCCTTCACGACCACGAAAGGAGTCTCGTCGATGCCGTATTCGCGGTACTTCTCGCGGATACGCTGGAGGAGGCTGTCGACCTGCACCGCGAGGCACTCCTCGCCGGTACGCTCCTGGAAGTTGATCTGGCCGCACACGCCGAATTCCGGGTTGATGCGCCACGGGTCGATGCCGATCACGTCGGCGAACTCGCGCGCCACGCGATCGTAGGCCGCCGCATGTATCGACTTGCGCCGCACATGCCAGCCGGCGTGCAGCGGCGGGATCAGCCACTGTTCGTCGAGCCCCTTGAGGATCGGCGGGATGCCCGCCGACAAGTCATTGTTGAGCAGGATCGCGCAGGGATCGAAGCCCGCCAGCCCCACCCGTGCACCGTGCCGCTCCAGCGGCTCCAGCGTCAGCGTGCTGCCGTTGGGCAGCTCCAGCGTCATCGGCGCGGTCACTTCGGGCAGCAGCGACCCGACGCGCACGTCCAGGCCGGTGAGTTGCAGCACCGACACCAGCTTGGCGACGTTCTGCAGGTAGAACAGGTTGCGCGTGTGGTTCTCGGGAATCAGCAATAGCTGCCGCGCATCCGGGCAGATGCGCTCGATCGCGTCCTGCGCCGCCTGCACGCACAGCGGCATGAAGACGTCGTTGAGGTTGTTCCAGCCACCGGGAAACAGGTTCAGATCCACCGGCGCGAGCTTGAAGCCGGAATTGCGCAGGTCGGTCGACGCGTAGAAAGGCGGCATGTGGTCCTGCCACTGCGTGCGCATCCAGCGTTCGATCTCCGTGGCATGGCCGAGGAAGCGCTTCTCCAGTTCCAGCAAGGGGCCGGTCAGCGCAGTCGTCAGATGAGGGACCATAAGGATTTTCCCGGAAAAAACGCCGCAGACGGACGCGCTGCGGCGGATGATTTGGCACCAATATTACCTTACTCCGCGCCCACACCGCTCAGACCGCGGCGAAGGCGCGAAAGTGCTCCGGCAACGGCGCATTCTCGAGACTGCGCTGGGTGAACAGATAACGGCCATCGCAGACAAACCCCAGATCGCCCCAGTCGACGGCGTTCAGCGCGTCGCGCAAAGCTGCCAGATCGACATCCGCGCGACGCGGAAACACCGCCAGCACCGAACCGTCGTAATGCGGGCAGTCGTGCAGGAAGAACGGTCGCGCCTGACGCGTGCGGCCATTCACATAGACGCGCGGGCGCTCCGACTGGTAGTAGCCGCGCCCCCAGTGCCACCAGTTGCGCTCGTCGAAAGCCTGCACGCGGCGGGCGATCAGGCGCGATTTGTGCGGCAACAGCGCTGGCGGCGGCGCGTCCGTCGGCTCCACCCACAGCATGCGCCGGGTCTTGCCCGTCTTCACCGTCGCCGAACACACGAACTCGCGATTGCCGGCACGTTCGTCGGCATACAGGTCATCCGCACCCGACACCGCCCCGACCTTGACGAAGGCGACGTCCGACAGGCGCAGCGGATAATCGCCGTGCGCAAACATCAGGTGACCGGCGCACTCGATCAGATGGCGCGTTTCCCACGCCGGCGCCGCCAGCGCATCAGCGAGCCGGTCGCCGACGCCGATCTCCGCATAACGCATCGAGCGCTCGAAACAACCCTTCTCGAAGCGCCAGATCAGGCAGTTCGGCACCGCGTCGTCGAATACCCGCGCATCGCCCAGCTCGATCGCATCGGTGATCGTCCCGCTTGCCATCATCAGCCGGTTGAGCTTCACCGCGGACGTCACTTTCAGGAAGTCGCGCGGCGTGATGAAGATCAGCTCGCCACCTGGCGCCAGGTGGCGCAGGCATTTCTCGATGAAGAACAGGTAGAGATTGGAGCGCCCGTCGAAATGCTCGGCCTGCAACAGCACACGTGTCGCGGCCGGAATATCCTGGAAGCGCACATAGGGCGGATTGCCGATGATCGTGTCGAACCGCTCGGCTTCCCGATACGCGAAGAAGTCCTCGTTCAGCGCCCCCGGCGGGCAATGCGCGGCGTCGAACTCGATCCCGACCGCCCCCGGCAGATGACGCAGAAAAGCCCCGTCGCCGCACGACGGCTCCAGCACGCGGCCGCGATTCCTGCGCAACGCGAGCATCGCCTGCACCACCGCCTCCGGCGTGAACACCTGGCCGAGCGCGGCAACGTCGCGCAAGCCGAGCTCGATCTGCGCGCTCACGCGATGGCTCCGGCCACGCGCATCGCACGGCGAGCCTCGTAAAACGATACGCAGGGGCAGGTCATCGTGATGTATTCGTCTGGAGCGAAGGTCTGGGCCCGCGGAAGATAAACCGCGCGGGGATTGCGTGCAAACTTGGCATTTTTTCGAGGTGACGTGGTCTCGCAACTGACTATTTCGTCCATTTCCCGCGCAACCGGGGCGGGTCGGAAGGTTGTCGAAGAATTTTACAGTGCAGCAGAGAGATACATCATGCTTATTGCGGAATTGTTCCGATACAAAGGGATATATGACATGGCTTGAAATATGCTTTGTTTTCATTGACATATTTTCGAACGAGCCAGTTCCTGTATTCCTACAAGAAGAAGATCATGATGCCACAACCAAAAAGACTGACTTGCGCCGCCCTTGCGGCCATCCTCGCGGCGATCGTGCCGTCCGCCGCCCATGCACTGCTGCTGACCGACATCGAAAGCCTCGGCAGCTACGCCGGTCTTGCCACGGTGACGGTCAGTCGCAGCGGCCCCACGCCTGCCGCGACGGCGTCGGGCACGGTCGCAGCGATCAGCGGGACGACGACCTTCGTCATGGCGTGGACGGGCGGCAGCACCGATTACGCTTCCCCGTTCGCCGCCCTTTCCGGCGACCCCCTGTTCGCAATCGACTTCGGTTCGCTGCTTGCGGGAAGCGCACCAGTGAGTCTCGGGCGGCATGTATTCGAGCTTTCGCTCGACCCGGCCGACGTGGATCTGGGTGCGCTGAACCTCACCGGACCGTCCCTTGGCGATCTTGCCGGACTCCTCGCACTTGCCGAGGGCGCCAACGATCGCGCCAGTTGGACGGACGAAGTGCGCCAGGGGATCTTCAGCGCGACATACCACCTGTTCCTGTTCGACCTTGCCGGAGGGACTGGATCATCCAGCGAACTCGCACAACTCGAGCCGAACGTCTCGGTAACCGCTGTGCCGGAGCCCGGTCTGCTGGCCCTGATCGGCGTCGGGCTCGCCGGGCTCGCTGCAAGCCGTCGCCATAAGGCGGTCTGACAACTGCCACGTCGTGGGTCGTCCGGCACATGAGGTCGGGCGGTCCTCTCGTGGCGCGGCGTGCGTGCGCCGAACCTTCTGCGTCTGAATTGCGTCGAAATGCCAAAGCGGGGGCACTATAGGCATGTCGGCCGTTGCCGCGCATGACGTACCCGAGAACGGCAAGGCAAGCATGAACCTGTCAGCAATGGACGCCGCAGAACTGCGCGACGCGCGGGATCTTCTGGAAAACCCCGGACTCGCCGCGAAGATCAGCAACCTGATCGGATCGCCGATCGAGCGCGGATTTGCGATGCTACCGCAGAGCTGGAGCATGGCCGTCAACGAAGCGACCCGCCAGGCCATCGAAAAGGCGCTGGATGTCGCGCTGCGCACGCTCGCTCACGACCACCTGCAAAAGCCGTCCAATATGTGGCACAAGCTCGCCGTCGGCACGACCGGCGCAGCCGGCGGCGCTTTCGGTCTCGCGGCGCTGGCGATCGAGCTGCCGCTTTCGACCACCGTGATGCTGCGTTCGATTGCCGACATCGCGCGCAGCCAGGGCGAAGACCTGCACAGCCCCGAGGCACGACTACAATGCGTGCAGGTACTCGCCCTGGGCGGGCAGGCGCGCAGTGACGATGCCGCGGAAACGGGTTATTTCGCCGCACGCGCCGCGCTCGCGAAAGCCGTATCGGAAGCCGCGAGACACGTCGCGCAGCATGGCGCTGCCGCCACGGGCGCGCCGGCAATCGTGCAGTTGATCACGCAGATCACATCGCGCTTCTCGATCAATGTGTCGCAGAAGGTCGCCGCACAGGCCGTGCCGGTGATCGGCGCCGTCGGCGGTGCAGTGGTCAACACGCTGTTCATCGATCATTTTCAGGACATGGCCCGTGGTCACTTCGTCGTGCGCAGGCTGGAGCGCCTGTATGGCGCGGAGGAAATCAGGCGGGTTTATTCGGGCTTCTAGCCGGGGAGGAAGCAATGGTGCTGCGCATTGTGCGACTGGGCAGCGCGAGAGCCGAGCATGAGGGCCTGCGGATCGGCACCGTCCGCAGACCGCCGCGGGGCGTACCGAAGGCCGACTACGCGTCGCAGAACTGGTACGACGTCTGGTATCCGAACCTGGCGCCGAGCGTCGAAACGATGAAACTGGCGCAAGAGGCCACGACGACGCAGGAATGGCAGGCCTTCGCCAGGCGCTATCGCGTCGAGATGGGCACGCCCGAAAACAGCCGCACACTCGACGTGCTCGCGGCATTGTCGCATCACGCGGATTTTTCTGTCGGTTGCTACTGCGCCGACGAGACTCGCTGCCATCGATCCCTGCTGCGCGAGTTGCTGGTCAGCAAGGGAGCGAAGCTCGAACCTGCGGCAGTTCGCCGGGAAGACGATCGCGAGGATGCGTTCCGCTGAAACAATAAAAAACCCACCTTGCCCTGCTGCTTCGTGCAACAGGACAAGGCAGGTCTGAACGCGTGTCCGGTCTTATCCCTCGAATACCCAGAAAAGGAGATACGCAAACATCGCACCACCCAACACAAACCATGCATATACAGCTGCGGGCCAACGAATCCTGTTGAAATACGTATCGTTGATCCGCCGATGTGGGGTAGCCGCCGGATCGACAGCCAGTCGCCGGCGCTCTTCCGTCGTCAAGGGCGTGTCGTACTTGGGATAGCCTGTGGCGCTCATCCGTTTAACCTCCTTGCCTGCATCCCAGGCGACGACCGAGCGCGGAGCACACGCTCAATTCCAGTATAGGTCGTCACCCTGTTCCCGCAAGCGCGGGGGTTAGTTGAGTCCCCTGTCAGGCCACCCACCGGTCGCCAAGAGAACACGTCATGACCCACCACACCGCGGAAAACGACAGCCGCCTCCTCGCCCTGATCAGCGTCACCCTGATCGTGCTGCTGATCGTTTCGGGCATCCGGCCCTATGACCATGCGACATGGGCGCTGGAGGTGCTGCCGGTGTTCATCGCCCTGCCGGTGATGTGGGCGACCTATCGGCGCTTTCCGCTGAGCACCCTGCTCTACGTGTGCATCTTCCTTCATGCCGTGGTGCTGATCGTCGGCGGTACCTACACTTATGCACGGGTTCCGTTCGGCTTTCAGCTCGCCGAATTCTTCGACTTGAGCCGCAATCCCTACGACAAGATCGGGCACTTCTTCCAGGGCTTTGCCCCCGCGCTGATCGCGCGCGAGATCCTGATCCGCGGTGCCTACGTGCGCGGCACGCGAATGCTCGCGTTCATCGTGGTCTGCATCGTACTGGCGATCAGCGCCACGTATGAGTTCGTCGAGTGGTGGGTGGCGCTGGCGCTCGGACAGGGCGCGGACGAGTTCCTCGGCACGCAGGGAGACCCGTGGGACACGCAGTCAGACATGTTTCTCGCGCTGATCGGGGCGGTCACGGCGCTGCTGGGATTTTCGCGCCTGCAGGACCGGCAGATCCGGCGTCTGCGGGATCCCGCGCGCACCCCCTGAACCGTTCAGGGGGGCGGCCCGGCGATCCGTCAGGGCACAACTATTGCACTGCAACATATGCCCATATGATTTAATCGCAGTCGGCCGGGATGTACAGCTCGCGCATTGCATTGCCCGGCATGAGACGGCACTCACCGCAACAATCTCGAACAGGAGCAATTCATGGACTTACGCGTGGACTCCGCGCATCAGACCGCCGAGCACGCTTTCGACTCGGGCCTGTACTGCGCAGAAAGCGTCGTGCGGGCGCTGGCGCGAGCACAGGGCGAGGAGTCGGAGCTGCTGACACGGATTGCGACGGGTTTTTGCAGCGGCATGGCGCGCACCTGCGGTCCCTGCGGTGCCTTGAGTGGCGGCATCATCGGCATCGGGCTGGCGCTGGGACGCGCTCAGGCGGGTGAGCCGGTGCAATCGGCCTACTCGGCAGTGCAGACCTTCATCGGTGACTTCGAACACGCGTTTGGCGCGCGCAACTGCGACGCGCTGCTCGGATGCGATCTCGGGACCGCCGAAGGCCAGGCAATCTTCAGGGAGCGCCGACTGCACGAGCGCTGTCGTGAATTCACCGCCCGCGCGGCGGAGCTGGCCGCCGGGGCGATTGCGCGCCACGCCGCGGTGGAGAGGGCGCTGACGGCGTAGGCGCGCCCGCTCCGGCATCGGCAAACGCGCGGTTTGCGCGCCGTGCCGGCGGCCTATCGGGCCAGTTTTGCGAGTTTTGCCAGGTACGCGCGAATGCGCTTCGCATTCGCGCCGACATCGCTGAGCCCGACACGCGACACGGAGCGCACGTCGATCCGGCTGCCACTGCCCGCGGGCGTGATGCGCACCACGACGTCGTCCTTGAAGCCGAACCAGACGGTGGTCGCCGTCGCTTCGATACGGCCGGCGTCTGCATCCTGCGCAGTCAGCTCCCAACCCATCCCTTTGGCTGCCGTGACTGCCCGCGCAAACGCCGCGGGCGGTGCCAGCGGCACGATCAGCGGCTGGATGTCGGGATACGCGAGGCGCTGCGCTTCGGCGACGTCCATGTTGCGCTCGGTCACCGCATTCGCCGTCTCGCCACGCCGCGCGAGCGCCGCGACGAAGGCCGGTGGATCTCCGGCATCGGTACTGATGTCGTGAATTGCCGGCAACGTTCGCGCCTGCTGGAGCCAGTACGCGGGAATCGCCGCAACAGCGAGTCCGAGCACCAGCGCGCCAGCGAACGCTCGGGCCTGCCCGGCCCTGAGCTTCGGCACCAGCAATCCGACCAGCCCCACCGCTGCCGCGGCAAGGCCGAGGAACGCGGCCCACTTCAGCAGCTGGAAACCGACCGGGAACGGCCACAGGCCGAAACGCGTGCCGGAACCCGAGACGAACATCGCCATCGCGGCAAGCAGGGCGACGGCTAGCGTGAGATGGGACGATTTCATCAAGGCCGCTTCCCCTGTATCAGTTTCCGTTCCGGCACCGACTTACTCGATGTTCTGGACCTGTTCGCGCATTTGCTCGATCAGCACCTTCATTTCCATCGCGATGCCGGTGATCTCGGTCGCGGAGGACTTGGAGGCGAGCGTGTTGGCTTCGCGGTTGAGTTCCTGCATCAGGAAGTCCAGGCGCTTGCCCGCGGCCCCGCCGGCCTTGAGGATGCGTTCGACTTCGTCGAGGTGTGCGGTGAGGCGCGACAGTTCTTCGGCAACGTCGATGCGCTGGGCGAACAGCGCGACTTCCTGGCGAATGCGGTCTTCGTCGAGCGAGGCGACGGCGTCGCGCAGGCGCGCGGTGAGTTTGTCCTGATATTCGGCGACCAGTTCGGGCATGCGCGGCTGCGCCTGGGCGACCAGTTCGCGCATGCGCACGAGGCGCTCGCGGATCATCGCGGCGAGCTTGTCGCCTTCGCGGCGGCGCGTGGCGACGAGTTCGTCGAGCGCGGCCTGCGCGAGTTCCAGGATCGCCGGCTGCAGTTCGTCGAATTTGACGCCGTCGTCGGCGAGCATGCCCGGCCAGCGCAGCACCTCGGCCACCGACATGTGGGCCGCATCATGCATGCGGTCGCGCACGCGGGTCTCCGCCTCGCGCAGCTGCTCGAGCAGCGCGGCGTTGAGCGCCAGGCTGCGCGGCGCAGCACCGTTGGTCTGCAGATTGAGGCGACATTCGACCTTGCCGCGGGTCAGACGCGCGGCAATCCGCTCGCGGATCGCCGGCTCGGCCTGGCGCAGTTCATCGCCGATGCGGAAGAACAGGTCGAGATAGCGCGAATTGACGCTGCGCAGTTCAAGATTGAGACTGACGCGCCCCAGGTCGCGGTTCTGCACCGCGAAGCCGGTCATGCTGTGGATCATGAATAGTGGTCTCCGGGAAGCTGCCGCGATCATTTACACTGCAGGCCCCACACAAAAAAATGCCGTGGAAAGCCGGATTCCAGCCTTCCCCCTAAATGCCGCCGCAAACCAACTGCCCTCTTCCCGCCGGCTTTCAGCTGGATCAGTACCGAATCGAGCGGCAGCTGTCACTCGGCGGCTTCTCGATCGTGTATCTCGCGCACGACCAGGAAGGCACGCCGGTCGCGATCAAGGAATATCTGCCCAATTCGCTGGCGCTGCGCAAGGACGGCGAGCTTGAACCGCAGGTTCCGGAAGAGAATATGCCGGCCTTCCGCTACGGCATGAAGTGCTTTTTCGAGGAAGGCCGTTCGCTTGCGAAGCTGATGCACCCGAACGTGGTGCAGGTACTCAATTTCTTTCGCGCCAACGGCACAGTGTACATGGTGATGCAGTTCGAGCGCGGGCGCACGCTGCACGACTATATCCAGAAACACCGCGGCGAGGTGAGCGAACGCTTCATCCGTGCAGTGTTCACCCGCATGCTGAACGGGCTGCGCGAGGTGCATGCGCACAAGCTGCTGCATCTCGACATCAAGCCGTCGAACATTTACCTGCGCAACGACGGCACGCCGGTATTGCTGGATTTTGGCGCGGCGCGGCAGACGCTGGCGAGCGACCAGCCGGTTCTCAAGCCGATGTACACGCCGGGTTTCGCCTCGCCGGAGCAGTTCAGCCACCGCGACGCACTGGGGCCGTGGAGCGATATCTACAGCGTCGGCGCCAGCCTGTACGCGTGCATCGCGGGTACGGCGCCGCTGCGCTCCGACGAGCGCGCCAAGCGCGATACCCTGGCGCCGGTGGGCAAGACGCATGCGTCACAGTATTCCGAGCAGTTGCTGCAGACGGTGGACTGGTGCCTCAAGCTGGACCCGCTGTCACGCCCGCAAAGCGTGTATTCGCTGCAGAAGGCATTGATTCGCAGGGAAGAAGGCGATGCCGTGCACGCCGGTCTGTTCGCGGACCTCGGCGCACGGCTCAAATCCTTTATCGGACGCACATGAGGAAGCGGCGGTGAAGTTCACGATCTACCAGGAAAGCCGCATCGGCCGGCGCAAGACCAACCAGGACCGCCTGGCCTATTGCTATTCGCGCGACGCGTTGCTGATGGTGATTGCCGACGGCATGGGCGGGCACCTGCATGGCGACGTCGCGGCACACATCGCCGTGCAATTCATCACCGAAGCGTTCCAGCGCGAGGCGCGACCGACGCTGCACGATGCGTCGCTGTTCCTGTCGCGCGCGCTGACCAACGCCCACAACGCGATCCTCGACTACGCCTTCGACAAGAACCTCGAAGAGGCGCCGCGCACCACGGTGGTCGCGTGCATCGCCCAGGACGGTTTCGCGCACTGGGCGCACGCCGGCGATTCGCGCCTGTACGTGCTGCGTCAGGGCCAGATCGCCGTGCATACACGCGACCATTCGCGCGTACAGCTGATGATGGATCAGGGCCTGATCAACGCCGAGGAGGCCGCCCACCACCCCGGGCGCAACCGCGTGTATAGCTGTCTCGGCGGCAACCACCCGCCGCAGGTCGAATTCTCGAAGCGCCTGGCGCTGCGCGACGGCGACGTGATCGCGTTGTGCACCGACGGGGTGTGGGGCCCGGTACGCGACGCCGGCTTGCTGGAAGGCCTGGCCGGCGAGGACATCATGACGGCCGTGCCGAAACTGATGGATCGTGCCGAACAGATCGCCGGCGCAACCTGCGACAACCTTTCGATGATCGCGATGCGCTGGCACGACGACACGACGCAGCCGCACGCGGATGCGGTGTCGACCCAGACGATGGCGCTGGACAATTTCACCACCCAGCTCGAAAGCTTCGAGCGCACCCATGCGCCCGCGACCGGTTACGACATCACCGACGACGACATCGAAAAGGCGATCGACGAGATCAACGCCGCCATTCACAAGTTCAGCAAATAGGAAGTCCACATGCGCCCCAGCCAACGCCGGCCCGACGAACTCCGTCAGGTCAGGATCACCCGCAATTTCACCTGCCACGCCGAAGGCTCGGTGCTGGTCGAATTCGGCGCCACGCGCGTGCTGTGCACCGCCAGCATCGAGGACTCCGTGCCGCCCTTCCTGCGCGGCAAGGGCCAGGGCTGGCTGACCGCCGAATATGGCATGCTGCCCCGCTCCACCCACACCCGCAGCGCGCGCGAGGCGGCCAAGGGCAAACAAAGCGGACGCACGCAGGAAATCCAGCGCCTGATCGGACGCAGCCTGCGCGCAGTGGTGGATCTTTCCGCGCTGGGCGAGCGTCAGATCATCATCGACTGTGACGTGCTGCAGGCCGACGGCGGCACCCGCACCGCGGCGATCACCGGTGCCTGCGTCGCGGTGCATGATGCGATTGCGACGCTGGTGGCCAAGGGCAAGCTCGCTGCCAGCCCGCTGCGCGACTTCGTCGCCGCGGTGTCGGTCGGGATGTATCAGGGCAAGCCGGTGCTCGATCTGGACTATGCTGAAGATTCGGACTGCGACACCGACATGAACGTGGTGATGACCGGTGCCGGCGGCTTCGTCGAAGTCCAGGGCACCGCCGAAGGTACGCCGTTTTCGCGCGACGAACTGAATGCGCTGCTGGCACTCGCGGAAGCAGGCATCCGGCAGTTGATCGACGCGCAAAAGGCGGCGATTGCGGAGCAGTGACACGATGAACAAGCGTCTCGTACTCGCCAGCAACAACCCGAAAAAAGCCGTCGAAATGACGGCACTGCTGGCGCCGCTGGGCATCGAGGTGGTGCCGCAGTCGGCGTTCGACATTCCGGAAGCGGATGAACCGCACCACACTTTCGTCGAGAACGCGCTGGCGAAGGCGCGCCATGCGGCCGCGCTGAGCGGGCTGCCGGCGGTCGCCGACGACTCCGGGCTGTGCGTGACGGCGCTCGGCGGCGCACCCGGCGTGCAGTCGGCACGCTATGCCGGCGAACCGAAATCCGATGCGCGCAACAACGCGCTGCTGATCCAGCGGCTCGACGGGTTTAGCGACCGCAGTGCGTTCTTCTACTCGGTGGTGGTGTTGGTACGCCATGTCGACGACCCGCGCCCGCTGATCGCGGACGGCGAGTGGCACGGCAGGATTCTCGGCGCCCCGCGCGGCGACGCCGGCTTCGGCTACGACCCGCTGTTCTACGTGCCGCAGATGAATCAGACGGCGGCCGAGCTGGATGCGAAGCTGAAGAACACGCTGAGCCACCGCGGCGCGGCGATGCGCCATCTGCTGACGCGCCTGGAGTCGCACCCGCTGTGAGCGAGCGTCGCATCATCCCGCTCGCGGTCGCACCGGCCGCGGGCGGCAGCCCCGCCGCACTGCCCGAACGCCCGCAACTGAAGGCCTCGCCGCCGCTCGCGCTGTATGTGCATTACCCGTGGTGCGTGAAGAAGTGTCCGTACTGCGACTTCAACTCGCACGCGCTGCGCGCCGGCGGCGGCGACATCCCCGAACAGGCATATATCGACGCGCTGATCGCAGACCTCGAAACGGCACTGCCGCAGGTGTGGGGCCGCCGCGTGCACTCGGTGTTCATCGGCGGCGGCACGCCGAGCCTGATGTCGGCTGCCGGGCTGGACCGCCTGCTCACCGGCATCCGCACGCTGTTGCCGCTCGACCCGCTGGCGGAAATCACGCTCGAGGCGAATCCCGGCACCGTCGAGGCCGGCCGTTTCCGCGACTATCGCGCCGCCGGCGTGAATCGCCTGTCGCTGGGCATCCAGAGCTTCAACGACAGCCATCTCGAGCGTCTCGGCCGCATCCACGGCGGCGACGAGGCACGCCGCGCCATCGACACCGCGTTGGCGCACTTCGAGCGCGTGAACCTCGACCTGATGTACGCGCTGCCCGAACAGTCGCTCGCCGAGGCCCTCGCCGACCTCGACACCGCGCTCGCGTTCGGCGTGAGCCACCTGTCGGCCTATCACCTGACGCTGGAACCGAACACGCCGTTCGCGCACAGCCCGCCGCCGCTGCCCGATGCCGACGCCTCGGCCGACATGCAGGATGCGATCGAGGCACGCCTCGCCGCGGCCGGTTTCCGCCACTACGAGACCTCGGCCTTCGCCCGCCCGGGCCAGGAATGCCGCCACAACCTCAATTACTGGGCTTTCGGCGACTACCTCGGCATCGGCGCCGGCGCGCACGGCAAGCTCTCGAGCCACGAAGGCATCGTCCGCGAGATGCGCCACAAACACCCGGGGCGTTATCTCGAAGGCGCACAGAAGGGCGATTTCGTGCAGGAACGGCGCGACGTCGGCGTCGCCGAACTGCCCTTCGAGTTCATGATGAACGCACTGCGCCTGACCGACGGCTTCCCGCGCCGCCTGTTCGCCGACCGCACCGGCGTGCCGCTCGCCGCGATCGAGGCCGAACTGGCCGACGCGCGCCGGCGCGGCCTGATCGAGATCACCGCCGACCACATCCGCCCGACCGAACAGGGGCGGCACTTCCTCAACGATCTGTTGACGCTGTTCCTGCGCGACTGATACCTACGAAACTACGGCGCCTCGCACAGGCAATGCCCGTACAGGTGCTGCGGGTCGTTCCAGCGCAGCAGCTCGGCGGCCTGGGCCTGCACGCCGGCAAGCAGCTGCTGCAGCGGCGAATCCACTGCGGGGCTGAGCGGCGCGGCGACCGACAGCAGGCGCCGCAGCAGCAGGTGTCCGAGATTCACGTCGGACTCCGGCCACACGGTCTCGAAGCGCTCGAGTCTTGCGCGCCGCGCGGCGGCGGCGATGGCGTCGTCGAGGCCGCCGAGCTGGTCGACCAGACCGAGCTTGTCCGCCGCTTCGCCGGTCCATACGCGGCCGCGGGCGATCGGGTCGACTTCCGCGACGGGCATGCCGCGTGCGGCGGCGACCGTTTCGAGGAAGCGCCGGTAATTGTGGTCGATGCCGAGTTGCAGCGCCTTCGCGGCCTCCGGGGGAAGCGGGCGGCGCGGGTCGAAGGCGCCCGCGAGCGGGCCGGTGGCGACGCCATCGACGGTCACACCGAGCTTGTTGAGCGGTTCCGCGAGTTCGGGAAACAGCGCGAAGATGCCGATCGATCCCGTCAGGGTTTCGGGGCGCGCCCAGATCTCGTCGGCGCCGGCCGCGATCCAGTAGCCGCCGGACGCCGCCACCGAACTCATCGATGCGACCACCGGCTTGCCGGCGCGGCGCGTGAGCTCCAGCTCGCGGCGAATCACTTCGGACGCCCACGCGCTGCCGCCGGGGCTGTCGATGCGCAGCACCAGCGCCTTGATGCGCTCGTCCTCGCGCAGGGCGCGGATCTGCTGCGCCAGGCTGTCGCCGCCGACCGAATCGGCGTCGGCGCCGCCGTCGATGATCGTGCCCTGCGCCACCAGCACCGCGACACGGTCGTCTTGCTGCGGGCGCGCGGCGCGCACCGCGGCGAGATAGTCGTCGAGGTCGACGCGCAGGAAGTCCTTGCCGTCGTCGCTGGCGCCCACGCGCATCTTGAGCAGCTCGCGCCACTCGTCGCGCTGGCTGATGGTGTCGATCAGGCCCGTCTCGCGCGCCGCGCGCGCGGTGTCGCCCGCACTGGCGGCCAGCACGCCGGCGTAGTCGTCCACATAGCGCGCGAGCGTTTCCGGGGCCAGCTTGCGGCTCGCGGCGACGCGCTCGCGCAACACGTTCCACAGTGCGTCCAGCAGGTCGCGCGAGGCTTCGCGGTCCTCGTCCGACATGCCGGTGCGCGTGAACGGTTCGCTGAAGGATTTGTACTCGCCGACGCGGAACACATGCACCTTCACACCCAGCGAATCCAGCGCGCCCTTGAAATAGCTGACGTTGCGCGCGAGGCCCGGGAACAGCACGAAACCATCGGGCGCCAGATGCACTTCGTCCGCCGCGCTCGCGAGGTAATACTGGCCTTGCGTGAAGCGCTCGCCGCGCGCCAGCACCGGCTTGCCGCTGCTTCGGAACGCAGTGATCGCCTCGCGCAACTCGGAGAGTTTCGACAGCCCCGACTTGCCGAGTCTGTCGGTCTCGATCACCAGCATCTTGATGCGCGCGTCGTCGCGCGCGGCATGGATGGCTTCGAGCAGGTCGTGCAGCGCGGTCTGCGCGACGGGCACGCCGCCGGAACGGATCAGCCCGAGCGCATCGTCGAGCGTGCGCCGCTCGACCAGCGCACCGGTCGGGCGCAGCACCAGCGCCGCGCCGTCCGGGACCGACGGGGCCGGATACAGGACGAACGCCAGTATTGCCGCCAGCAGGATCAGGAAAACAAGGTTGACCACGACGCGGCGCAGCGCCTCGATGGTGCGCCCGAGTCCCGCGAAGAACCTGCCCACAGAGCTCCACATGCGTTTCACCTTGGTTCAGATCATCCTGCGCGCCGCCGGAACACCAGATCCCACACGCCGTGCCCGAGCTTGATGCCGCGGTTCTCGAACTTGGTCAGGGGCCGGTAATCCGGGCGCGGGGCAAAGCCGTCAGCGGTATTCTCCAGCGCCGACTCGGCGGAGATCACCTCCATCATCCAGTGAGCATACTCCTCCCAGTCGGTCGCGCAATGCAGGTAGCCGCCGGGCGCCAGACGCGAAGCGATCAGCGCGACGAAATCGGCCTGGATGATGCGCCGCTTGTGGTGGCGCTTCTTGTGCCACGGGTCCGGGAAGAACACATGCACACCGGCCAGCGAGCCTTCGGGAATCATGTCGCGCAGCACCTCGACGGCATCGTGCTGCATGATGCGCAGGTTTCCCAGGCCATTTTCCGCGATCAGCTTGCACAGGCTGCCAACGCCCGGGCCATGCACTTCGATGCCGAGGAAATCCTTGTCCGGCAGGGCCGCGGCGATCTTCGCGGTGGTCTCGCCCATGCCGAAGCCGATCTCGACGATCTTCGGCGCGCGGCGGCCGAATGCGGCGTCCAGGTCGAGCGGCGCGATGCGGTACGGAATGCCGACTTTCGGCAGCGTCTCTTCCATGTGGTGGTGCTGCGCCACCGTCATGCGCCCCTGGCGCAGCACGAAACTGCGAATCGAACGGCTGGAAAAGCGCGCTTCCGGGTCGGTGACCGGGGACGGGGAGGACGCTGCGGAGGGGTCGGCGGCGTCCGGCGAATTTGAGTTCGATGCAGTCATGGGTTCCGGAATGGCAGCGGCCCGCGGCGTGGCACCGCGGGCGGTCCCGCGGCAGCGGGTGAGAGGGTGGAAAATCGCGAGAAACGCCCCGTCCGCGGCGCACGGTCGCCGACGGAGGCGAACGCGGTTCAGGTACCGATCAGGCCGGAGGTCGGTGAACTCGGATCGGCGGAATAATGCTTGCGCGGCATGCGCCCGGCGAGAAAAGCCTCGCGCCCCGCCTCGACCGCCTTCTTCATCGCGCTGGCCATCAGCACCGGCTGCCTCGCGTGCGCGATCGCGGTGTTCATCAGCACGCCGTCACAGCCCAGCTCCATCGCGATCGCCGCATCCGACGCGGTGCCGACGCCGGCATCGACGAGCACCGGCACCCTGGCCTGGTCGATGATGAGACGCAGGTTCCACGGGTTCAGGATGCCCATGCCGGAGCCGATCAGCGACGCGAGCGGCATCACCGCGACGCAGCCGATCTCTTCGAGCATCTTTGCCTGGATCGGGTCGTCGGCGCAGTACACCATCACCTGGAAGCCGTCCTTCACGAGCGTTTCGGCCGCCTTGAGGGTTTCCGGCATGTTCGGGAACAGGCTCACCGGGTCGCCGAGCACTTCGAGCTTCACCAGCGCGTGGCCATCGAGCAGTTCGCGCGCGAGCCGCAGCGTGCGCACCGCGTCGTCGGCGGTATAGCAGCCGGCGGTGTTCGGCAGGATCGTGAAGCGCTCGGGTGGCAGCACGTCGAGCAGGTTCGGCTCGCCGGCGTTCTGGCCGATGTTGGTACGACGGATCGCGACGGTGACGATCTCGGCGCCGCTCGCGTCGATCGCCTCGCGCGTCTCATTGAAATCCTTGTATTTGCCCGTGCCGACGAGAAGGCGGGAGCGATAGGATTTGCCGGCAATCACCAGGGAGTCGTTCATGTTCGACCTAGAGGAATTCGGGTTGATAGATGGACAATGCGCGTCCAGGGCCATGGACAATCCGCGGGCGCCGCAGTTGCGCAAGCTCAGCAGACGCGCGCAATCGCAACACGGCTGACTCAGCCGCCGCCGACCGCGACGACGATCTCGAGGCGGTCGCCATCGGCCAGCAGCGTCTCGGCGTGCCGTCCCTTCGGAACGATCTCGCCATTGCGCTCGACCGCCAGGCGCTTGCCCGCGAGCTGACGCGATTCGAGCAGCGCATGCACCGTTAGCGCCTGCTGCAGGCGTTCCGGTTTGCCGTTGATGATGAGCTGGATCATGCTGATTCTGTCGGGGATCAGGGGATCAAAATCTTACCACGCCCCTCTGCCGCACTCGCGTATCGCCCCGCGCCCGACCGAAGACCTGCCGCCGCCACGCCGATGCGCATTGCGCAGCGCCGCCCCGATCATTAGAATGGCGCCTCTGTCGGGCCCCTGCGGCCCGCATCGCGGGCGTCGTATAATGGTAATACCCTAGCTTCCCAAGCTAGAGCCGTGGGTTCGATTCCCATCGCCCGCTCCACATCGAATTCATCCAGGCCCTTGAGCTGGAAGCAAAAAGCCAACCCCTGCGGGTTGGCTTTTTTGTTGTCGGGTCTGCATCTGGTCCTTGGCGAATCCGGCTGGATCAGGAAGCCGCCGAGGACCACGGCGCCCCGCCAGAGACCGAAACAGAGGCATTATTCCGACAGACGCAGCGCCTTGCTATGCCCTGGCGCCCTTGGCACGGCCGGCGAGCTTGCCGGCAAGAGTCACCGCTAGCAGCGCCAGTGCCCCGCCGATGATGCCGACCACCGCGTCCAGCGCCATCGCGACAAAACCGCCCACTGGCGCGGCCTGCGCGGCAAGGAGTTCGATGCCGTGATGGACGGGCGGGATGCCGTGGCTCAGGATGCCGCCGCCGACCAGGAACATCGCCGCCGTGCCGATCACGCTCAGCGCCTTCATCAAGCGGGGGGCGGCGAGCAGCAGGCCCTGGCCGATGAGGCGGGCGGTGGCATGGCCTTTCCGCAGCAGCCAGGCGCCGACATCATCCATCTTGACGATGCCGGCGACGAGGCCGTAGACGCCCACGGTGATCACCAGCGAGATGCCCACCAGCACCGCGACTTGCGAACTGAAGGGCTGGCCGGTGACGGTGCCCAGGGCAATGACGATGATTTCTGCCGAGAGCACGAAATCGGTACGGATCGCACCCTTGATCTTGTCGGCCTCGAAGGCGACCAGGTCAACCGCGGGATTGTCGACCGCGGCCAGTTCCTCGGCCTGGTGTGCGGCATCCTCGGCGGCGCTGTGCAGCCACTTGTGGGCGAGCTTCTCGACGCCCTCGAAACACAGGTAGAGGCCGCCGAGCATCAGCAGCGGCGTCACCGCCCAGGGCAGGAAGGCGCTGATCAGCAGCGCCGCCGGGACCAGGATCGCCTTGTTCTTGATCGAGCCGACCGCCACCGCCCACACCACCGGCAACTCGCGCTCGGCTCGCACCCCGGCCACCTGCTGGGCATTCAGCGCGAGATCGTCGCCGAGTACGCCGGCGGTCTTCTTGGCAGCGACCTTGGTCATCACCGCGACGTCGTCCAGCACGGTCGCAATGTCATCAATTAACGCAAGCAGGCTGGCTCCAGCCATAAATGATCCTTTCAAGTCCCGAAAATACGAAGATTTCCTCGGCCGACACTGACCGAGCGATGAATTTCTGCAGCGGCTCCGCCAGCTACCGCAAGGTGCAGGACAAAATATAACCGAAGCCCGCGCCCGCCGATTTAAAACGCATGACATGGAGACCATGGTGATTGCCTGCCACGCGCGGGCCGCCAGTTCGGTGCGCGGTTCCAGGGCGCGGCACCGGGCGACTTGCCGTCGCACCGGGCGAGCGCTTTTGGCCCTACACTCATGGCACATCGCGCCACCGCAGGCCATATTGAACGCGTCGCGCGACTCGCCCACCGCTCATGTAGAAACGAACGTGCACACAGATTTCAGCGAAACCCCCTCGGCGCTCGCGCCGCTTCGCGGGCCGGTGTTCCGCATGTTGTGGCTCGCCTGGCTGGCGGCGAACGTGACGATGTGGATGAACGAGGTCACCTCGGCGTGGCTGATGACCTCGCTGACCGACAGCGCCTTCATGGTCGCGATGGTGCAGGCGGCGTCGACGCTGCCGGTGTTCGTGCTCGGCCTGCCGAGCGGCGCGCTCGCCGACATCATCGATCGTCGGCGCTACTTCGCCGCGACGCAGCTGTGGGTGGCGCTGGTCGCGCTGGTGCTCGGGGGGCTGGCGCTCGCCGACGCGCTGACCGCGCCGCTGCTGCTGGCGCTGACGTTCGCCAACGGCATCGGCATGGCGATGCGCTGGCCGGTGTTCGCGGCGATCATCCCCGACATCGTGCCGCGCAGCGAACTGCCGGCGGCGCTGGCGCTGAACGGCATCGCGATGAACATGTCGCGCGTGATCGGGCCGGTGGTCGCCGGCGCCTTGCTGGCGAGCGCCGGCAGCCCCTACGTGTTCCTGCTCAATGCGATCCTCGCCGTGGTCGCCTTCGCGCTGATCCTGCGCTGGCGCTCCGAACCGCGGGTCAGCACGCTGCCGGGCGAGCGCTTCGTCGCCGCGATGCGGGTCGGGCTGCAGCATGTGGTGCAGTCGCCGCCGATGCGTGCAGTGCTGGTGCGCATCTTCCTGTTCTTCCTGCAATCGACTTCGCTGAGCGCGCTGTTGCCGCTGGTGGCGCGCGACGTGCACAGTGGCAAGGCCGGCACCTATACCGCGCTGATGGCCGCGATGGGCGGCGGGGCGATCGTCGCGGCGCTGCTGCTGCCGCATCTGCGCCAGCGGCTCGGGCGCGAGGAATTCGTGCGCTGGGGCACCATCGTGCATGCCGCGTGCGCGGCGGCGGTGGTGCTGGTGCCGACGCTGTGGCTGGCGCTCCCGGCGATGTTCATCGCGGGCATGGCGTGGATCGCCACCGCCAACTCGCTGACCGTCGCCGCCCAGATGGGGCTGCCGAACTGGGTGCGCGCGCGCGGCATGTCGATCTACCAGATGGCGCTGATGGGCGGCAGCGCCGCCGGCGCCGCGCTGTGGGGCTATGTCGCGAACCTGACGACGGTGACGGTGAGCATCATGGTGGCCTCGGTGGTCGGGCCGATCGTGCTGCTGATGACGCACCGCCGCGTCGCGGTGGGGGCGACCGACGAGGATCACAGCCCCGCCGCCGTCACGGGGCGGATGCCGCCGCCGGAGATCGAGATCCGGCCCGACGAGGGGCCGGTGATGGTGACCATCGAGTACCTGATCGACCCCGCGCGGGCGGCGGACTTCAACACGGTGATGCAGGACACGCGCCGCGCGCGGCTGCGCCAGGGGGCGATGTCCTGGGGCCTGTTCCGCGACACGACGCGGCCGGAGCGCTACATCGAGTATTTCCTCGACGAGAACTGGATCGAACACCAGCGGCGCATGGAACGCTTCACCGCCGCCGACGTCGGGCTGCGCGAGCGGCGGATGGCGTTTCACGTGGGCACCGAGCCGCCGCAAATCCGACGCTACGTGGGCGAACCGGTCAGCTGACGCGGCGCCGGGGGTCGGCGTCACGTCAGCGGCGGCTCGGACTATTTGGTCGACAGCCGCTTCACGCCGGCGACGAAGCGCGCGAGGGTGTCCGACAATACGCCACGCGGAATCGTCACTTCGATCAGCTGGAAGCGCCCGCGCGTCGCGATGGCCTTGGCGAGCGCGGCCTGCAGTTCGGCGCGCGTCGACACCCGGACGCCATCGCCGCCGAGGGGCCCGGCCATCTCGGCGAAACCCCAGTGGCCCAGGTCATTGAACGACGATTCGGGCTGGAACGTGCGCAGCATTTCCCAGCTGGCGTTGTTGAACAGCAGCACGATCGGATCCCAGCCGTAGCGTTTACAGTTGCCCAGCTCCCAGCCGGTCATCTGGAACGCGCCGTCGCCGACCAGGATCAGCGGGCGCTGCCCGCTGGTCGCCTGCACCCCCAGGCCGGCGGGTACGCCGAAGCCCATGGTCGCGTAATAGCCGGGGGCGACCAGTGCCGTCTGTTCGATCTCCATCGCAGTGAACAGGCAGTCGCCCATGTCGGAGGCGATCGGCAGCCGGCCGTGCTCGGCAAAGAGGTCGTTCACGGCTTTCGCGATATCGGTCGGCGTGATGCTGGCGTCGTCGGCTTCGAGGCCCTTCGGATAGTCATGGGGTGTGACGGCGAAGGTCTTGTTGCTGCTGCCGACGCGGTCGAGCATCTCATCCACCAGCGCGGCCAGCGGAATGCTCGGGTAGATGTGGTAGCCGAGGGTCACCTGGCCGTTGTGCGCCTGGATGGTCTTGCGCAGGTCGATACGGCTCTCCGACACCGCGAAATTGGTGTCGGAGATGATCTCGCCGAGCAGGAACAGGCCGTCGGAGCCCTCGACCAGCTGCGTCACTTCGGGCAGTCCGGCCACGCCCATGTAGGTGCCGACGAGCGGCGCATCGGCGTCGGTGAGCAGGCCGCGGCCCATGAAACTGGTGACGACGGGCAGGCCCAGGCGGCGCGACAGTTCGGCGACCTTGTCTTCGAGCTTGTAGCGCCGCACTTCGACGCCGGCCATCAGCACCGGATGCTTCGCGACATCCAGGCGCGCGAGGATCTCGTCGACACAGGCATCGAGCGCCTCGCGGTCGAGCGGGCGCGGGGCCTCCGCCACGACCGGCGCGCACGGTTCGCGCACCATGTCGCGCGGGATTTCGATATACACCGGCTCGGAATTGCGCAGGCAGCTCGCCAGCACGCGCGCGATGTCGGCCGGCGCGCGCGCGGCGTCGTCGAGCCGCACCTGGTCGCAGGTGATCTCGCGGTAGATCTCCAGTTGCGAGTCGAGCGTCTTCGCCTGGTGGTGCAGCAGCAGCCCGGAACTCGCCTCGCGCTTGCCCGGCCCGCCGGACAGGATCACCACCGGCGATTTCTCCGCGTAGGCCGCCGCGACCGCGTTGACCATGTTGAGCGCGCCGGCGCCGTAGGTGACCGCGGCGACCCCCAGCCCGCAGCTGACCCGCGCGGTCGCATCCGCGGCAAAGCCGATCGCGGGTTCGTGCGACAGCGTGTACAGCGGCAGGATGGCCGACTCTTCGATGATGCGGAAATACGGTAGCGCGAAGTCGCCGGGCAGTCCGAAGATTTCGCGGGCGCCGTGCGCCTTCAGTGCGTGCAGCAGGGATTCGACCAGATTCACGGGGTGCTCCTCGACTCGACAATGGATAAGATTATCGTGCTCACCCGATGCAATATGTGTTCGTTATGCGCGCATAATTGGCGCTTGTTTGCACTTTTCACGCGTAAAAACCGATTACCATGCATCAAATCGTCATCGACAAATTCGACCTGCAGATCCTCGCCGCCCTGCAGCGCCGAGGCAACGCCACGAACAGCGCGTTGAGCGAGGAAGTCCATCTGTCGTCCTCGCAGATCAGCCGCCGGGTCAATCGCCTGGAGCAGAGCGGCATCATTTCCGGTTATGCGGCGCTGCTCGACCCGGCAGCGATCGGGCTCGGCGTCTCGGCGTTCGCGCAGGTGATTCTGGAGCGGCACGGGGAAACGTCGAGCGACGCGTTCGAGCGCGCCGTGGCGGCGCTGCCCGATGTGGTCGAGTGCTTTTCGGTCAGCGGCGATGCGGACTATGTGTTGCGCATCGTCGCACCGGATCTCGCGGCGTTTTCCGAGCTGATGATGAAGCGCATCCTGCGTCTGCCGGGTCTCGCGCACATCAAGACCAACATCGCGCTGAAGCGCGTCAAGCACACCAACGTGCTGCCGCTCGAGCACGTCAGCCGCGCGTCCCAGCCCCTGCAGCGGGTGCAATACTCGGACAGTTAGCGGCCGCCGGCGCGGGATCGGCACATCGCGCCGGCGTTCGCGCGTCTTACATGGCCGAGCTGATCACCCCGCATGCCAGCCGTGCGCCGGAGTTGCCGGTGGGCTGGGTGGCGAAATCGTCCGCTGCGGCGTGCACGATCAGGCTCCGGCCGACGATCTTGTTGTCGCCTTTGCCGACGATCGTGAGGCCATTGACGATGGTGCGGAGCTTGGCGTCGCCATTGGCATCGGCAACCAGCATCGGCAGGTCGCCCAGATGGTGGTCGGCCTTGTCGGGGTGGCCGTGCGCTTTGCCGGTCGGATTGAAGTGTCCGCCGGCGCTGGTTCCGTCGGGTGCGGAGCAGTCCCCTTTTTCATGCACGTGAAAGCCGTGACCGCCCGGCGCCAGGCCGCTTACGTTCGCATCGACGAGCACGCCACCGTCAACTTCGGTCAGTTGCACCTGGCCGCTGACCTTGCTGCCCTGGGTCGGGGCGAGCGTGATCTCGACTTTGGTGGGGCCGTTAACCCCCAGGCTGCCGCATCCGGCAAGCAGCAGGGAGGCGAGCAATGTCGGGATGAGGGGTCGAATCGTCATTGTGTGCGTTCCTTTCTTGAATGGAGGATGTCACGCGGCCAGCCGCGGTGCCGGCCGGCTGCAAATTCATCATGGCTGACAAGTGCCGCGAATGAAAGCGGACTTGGTCAGCCCCCCCGTGGAAAGGTCAAGCCTGCATGGATACGGCGCCTTCCGTCGATGGCCGCGGCGAGGGCCCGGCGCTGCGGCGCGCGGCGACGAGTTCCAGGGCGGCGGCGGCGATCGCGTCGGCCTGTGGCACGAAGGCCTGCTCGAGGGGCCACGACGCGGGTGCGGGAGCGTCGGGGCCGGTGAGGCGGCGCACCGGCGCCTTCAGGGCGCCGAACGCGTGTTCGCCGACGAACGCGGCGATTTCCGCGCCGACGCCGCACAGACGGCTCGCCTCGTGCACGACGACGACGCGGCCGGTCTTGCGCGCGGAGGCGAGGATCGCGGCCTCGTCGAGCGGTTTCAGCGAGCGCAGGTCGATGACTTCGGCCGAGATGCCGCGCGCGGCGAGGGTTTCGGCGGCGGCGACGCAGTGGTGGACGGTCTTCGCGTAGCTGATCAGGCTCACGTCGCGGCCTTCGCGCAGCGTCGCCGCGCGGCCGAGCGGCACGAGCACTTCGCCCGCCGGGACTTCGCCCGCCTGGTAGCCGAGCGCGAGATCCATGAAGAACAGCACCGGGTTGTCGTCGCGGATCGCGGCCTTCAGCAGGCCCTTGAAGTCGGCGGCGGAGGATGGCATCACGACCTTGAGGCCGGGGCTGTGCACGAACCAGGCTTCGAGGTTGTGGTTGTGCTGCGCGCCGACCGTCCAGCCGGCGCCGCTCATCGCCATCACGACCATCGGGAACTTGAACTGGCCGCCGGAGAGGTAGCGCAGCTTGCCGGCGCTGTTGACGATCTCGTCCATCGCGAAGCACAGGAAGGGCGCGAACAGCAGGTCGACGATCGGGCGCAGGCCGGTCGCCGCGGCGCCGACCGCGGTGCCGGCGATGATGCCTTCGGCGAGCGGGGTGTTGCGCACGCGCGCGGCGCCGAACTCGGCGACAAGATTGGCGCGCTTGGTCGCGACGCCTTCGCCGAACATCAGCACGGCGGGATCGCGGCGCATTTCCTCGGCGAGCGCCTGCGAGATCGCTTCATTGACGGTAATCACGGACATGACGGGGATCTCCTTATGCGTAGACGTCGGTGACGAGTTCGGACAGTTCGGGGAAGGGCGAGGCCTTGGCGAAGGCGACGGCTTCGTCGATCGCGGCGTGCGTGCGCAGCGAGATGCGTGCGAAGCCGGCGTCGTCGAGGCGCCCGTCGGCGCGCAGGCGCTGCGCGAGGAGCTCGATCGGGTCGCGCGCGCGCCATGCGGCGAGTTCGGCCGGGTCGACGTAGGCCTGGTCATCGGGCTCGTAGTGGCCGCGCGTACGGTAGGTCAGCGCTTCGAGGAACACCGGCTTGCGCGTTGCGCGGATGCGGGCGACGGCGGCGCTGGCGGCGGCGTGTACCACCTCGACGTCGTTGCCATCGACAGTGTGCGCCTCGATGCCGTGCGCCGCGGCCCAGGTTCGCACGTGCTCGACCGGCATCGTCTCGCGCCGATGCACGAAGGCCTGCCACTGGTTGTTCTCGCACACGTAGAGGATCGGCAGCGACCACATCGCGGCGAGGTTCAGCGATTCGTGGAACACGCCTTCGCAGGCCGCGCCGTCGCCGAAGAAGGTCGCGACGACGCCGTCGTCACCGGGCTTCATCGTGCGCGACAGCGCGACGCCGGTGGCGAGCGAGAGTTCGCCGCCGACGATGGTCGAGGTCAGCACGACGCCGAGTTCGGCCGCCGAGATGTGCAGCGAGCCGCTCTTGCCCTTGCAGTAGCCGGTGCGCTTGCCCAGCACCTCGGCGATCAGGCGCCCGGGGTCGGCGCCGCGCGCCAGCAGGTGGCCGGCGCTGCGATGGTTGGTGAGGATCTGGTCGCGTCGCGCGAGCGCCCGCAGGACGCCGACCGCCGCGGCCTCCTGCCCGACCGAGGTACAGGTGCCGGGCGCAGTGCCGCCGGCGGCAATGCCCGCGACGGCCTCCTCGTAGGCACGGATCAGCATCATGGTCTCCAGCATCGCCAGCGGGGACGGGTCGTGTTCGGCTTGTCGCATGAGTCGCCTCCATGTGTTGAATGGATGTCCCGAAAGTGGCCGGGAGCGGCGTGCCGGCCGACGGGAATCGAGGCGGCGGGCAACGCGTGGAGGCACTCTAGGTCAGCAAGAGGCGTCCGGCGCACCGCGCGCGGCGGCTTAAGCGACTCTTAGGATTTGCTGAGCAAAGATTTAGGAAAACCGGGCCGGGAGGGGCGCGCGCCGTCCCTGGCGCGTCATCGTCGTGCTAACCGCAGGCCGGCGTCGGGCGCGGACCGCCTGCGCCCACCTCGACGAGCGTCAGCGGACGGCGCGTCGTCAGCAGCAGGCGGCCGCGTCCGGCTTTTTCGAGGCGCACGCAGGCATCGCGCTCGTTGAGTCGGCGGCGCAGCAGGATCAGGCGCGCTTCGAGGTTGTCGCTGACGTCGGGCAGGCGGATGCGCGGATCGAGCCGCAGTTCGCGATTGCTGAAGGTGCTGCGCCCCGCTTCCGCATGGTCGCGCACCAGCGCCCAGAAGATCGAGCCGGCGACGCCCTTGATCAGGTAGTCGTCGTCGAGAAAGATGCTGTCGTCCTCGGCGTAGTGGCGCACGACGAGCGGCGAACCGTCGACCGGGCGGGCCTGCGGCTCGGGAGCGATCGCCTCCTCGTTGAGTTCGCTCGCCTGTTGCAGCGACAGCATCGCGGCGCCGAGCTGGCCGGCGAGCGCGACGAGCGCGTCCTCGTCGTCGTAGCCGAAGCGCAGCTCCTGCGGGCTTTCGACGTAGAGCACGCCGAGCAGGCGGCCGCAGGCGCGGATCGGCACCGCGAGCTGGCTGCGGGATTCGGCGAGGCCCGGCAGCGGAATCTCGGTTTCGAGCGCGTCGGCGAGGCCGCTTTCCTCGGTCGCGGCGCGGATCGCGCGGCCGTAGGCGTACTCGAGCGTCATGTATCCGATGCGGATCGGGGTCGCCTCGCGCGCGGCGACGCCGATCACGCCCTGCCCCAGCGGGATCTCGGAGCCGACGCCGGAGTGTTCGTAGCCGCGGCTGGCGATCGTGTACAGGCGCGTGGCGGAACCGTCGAGCAGCAGCACCATCGTGTGGCGGATGTCGAAGTGCGTCTCGAGGCTGGCGAGCGTTTCGGTGAGCAGCGTATCGAGTTCGCGGCAGCAGGCGATGCGTGCGGCGGTCGAGCGCAGCGCGGCAAGCAGGCTCGCGCGCGGCGGCGGCGGGGCGAGCGCCGGGCCGGGCACGCGTTCGACGTCGACGACGCGGTAGATGTCCGAACCGAGCAGGCGGAACACGCCACTCATGCCGGTATGCGAGGCGATGCCGGCGAGCCGCGCCTTCATGCGTTCGAACAGCGGCCCCGCGGTTTCGGTGCGCAGGTAACGCAGCTGCAGGCGGTAGCGCTCGGCGGTGCGCGGGTGCGTGACGATCAGGCGTGCGTTGGGGTTCTCGAGGATGTTGCGCCGCGTGGTGTTGAAGAACTGCCAGGACAGCGCGACGTGGTGGCCGTCGACGTACTCGGTCTGCGACAGGTAGGCGACGTTGGGCATGCCGTCGGCCGAACAGGTGGCCATGATGCCGGGCACCGCGCCTTCGAGACATTCGCGGATCGCGTCGAGCCGCGGCCTCATCATGCACCCCCCAACGGCGCGCCGGCCTTGGGTCCGGGGGTCTGCGAGAAGGCCGCGTTCGGCGTGAAGCTCAGCGCGACGAGCTCGCCGGCACTGCTGTCGATCAGCGTCTGCACGAACAGGCCGCTGTAGCCGAGCGCGCCGAGCTCGGCGGTGAAGGCGTCGCGGTAGCGCGCGATGATCTGCCTGTCGCCGGCGGCGAGCGACTCGATGAGGGCGTCGCCGCCCTTCAACTGGACGGTGCGGTGGCTGTGCGGCTCGCTGAAAACGACCGCGACGTGACGATTCGCGCGGATGTCGTCGAGCAGCTCGCGCGACTGTTCGGCGACGACGAACACGCTGACGCGCGAGCGATCGTCGGCGATGCGGCAGCCGACGGCGCGCGTGAGGTTCGGCAGATGCCCGGCATTGCGCGAGCCGACGCTGATTGACACGCCGGCCGTCGCAAGGAAGGCCGCGAGCTCGGCGTCGATCAGTGCGCCGGAAACGGAACTGGACGGGTCGGACATCGCAACGCATCAACGATTGGAACCGCAGATCGCCCGTGGCGACACGAACGACGGGCGCCGGCCACTCCCCCGGCGCTCCAGATCAGTATAGATCGTGCCGCTGGCGGCGCTCGCCTGCCGGCGGCACGTTCAGAAGTTGTAGGTCATGCCGAATTCGATGAAACGGGCGATCCTGCCCTCTTGCGAGCCGAAGGCGTTGCCGGCGCGGAAGGCCGCGAGGGTGGTGGTGAATTCCAGGCGCGGGGATTCGCGGAACGCGACGAAGAGGTCGATTTCGCGGCCGAGATCGCGGCTGGCGCCGGTCGGGTCGCGGTCGAGCCGGCTGTCGGCGAGGCGGCTGCTGGCGCGGCGCTGGCGATAATCGTGCAGCACCAGGTCCACCGAGCTGTTCTCGAGGAATCGCAGGCTCAGGCCGAGCGAGCCAACGGTCAAGTTGGACAGTTCGGGGCGAAACAATTCGCCGTAGTAGCGGAAGCGCTTGACGCCGCCGAAGCGCGCCTTGTTCTCGTGCAGGCCGGTCTGGCGGAAGGCATGGTCGACATCGTCGTCGGGATCGCCGTCACCGGAGCCGCTGGCCCAGCCCAGCCACAGCGTCGGGCGCGCCTTGCCGGGCAGCGACCAGCGCACGCCGGCATCCCAGGCGCTGCCGGCGACGCGCTGGCGCCGGTTGCGGTCCACGAGCACCTGTTTGCTGTTCACCTCGTCGAAATCGCTGCGCCATTCGGTCCCGTGCACGCGCGCGAGATCCACCCAGTAGCCGAAGCGGTGGCCGCCGTCGCTGCGTTCCTCGCCGATTGCGCGCAGGCCGAACCAGTCGAGGTCGGCGTCGGACGCGTCGGCGCGCCGTTCGCGCAGGATGCGGCCCTGCGCCGGGCGGCCGGAGTGGTCGCGCGCGAGCAGCCAGTAGGCTTCCAGATTGTGCCGCTTGCGCCAGTTCCACGCCGCGCGGCCGAACCAGCGCGCGAGCCGTTCCTCTTCCGGGTCGATGCCGCGTTCTTCGGTGGACACCGGCATGAGTTGCTGGCCGATGCCGGTTTCGACCAGCCAGTTGCCGGATTGCCCGAAATACAGGCGCAGCGCGTCGAGGTCGTCATCCCACCACCAGCTGCGCGACTCGATCAGGCCGATGCGCCCGGCCTGCAGGTCGAGCGGCAAACCGCCCGGCTGGGCGACGAACACCCAGCTCTGGCCGCGTTCGAGCGCGCCGAAGCTTTCGTGCTTGCCGCTCTGGCGCCAGGTGTCCACCTCGCTGAGGCCGACGATTTGCAGGAACACCGACGTGTCGGGCGTCGGCGAGAAACTCGCTTCGAGCTTGAGTTCCTGGTCGAGACTCGCACGGTCGCGCCGGCGATCGCGGTCGAAATCGAAATTGCGCCGCGTCTCGTGGGTGATTTCGTGCTCGCCGCCAAAGCGCACCGTCTGGCCGAAGAGTTCGGTGGTGTATCCGCCTTCCGGACGGCGCTCGTCGGGACGTCGGGCGAGATCGGAGGCGGAACGGCGCGTGGCTTGTTCGGCGTCGGGCGCGGGGGGCGCTTCGGCCGCCGTGGCGGGGGCAGCGGCCGACAGGGCCAGCGCCGCGATCGTGAGGGCATTCAGGAGTGAGCTGCAGAGGCGGCCGCGCAATGATGGCATTCAGGCATTCCCGGCGTAGGACAGGGCCGGGCTGAAGTGCGCGCCCGGTGCGATGGCGGACTCGTCACCGGGATCATTCGCGGGCAGCAGCGCGCGCATCGGCACGCAGCGTGCCCCGGGGTGATCGCGCAGTGCCTTCAGCAGCACGTCGAGCAGCCCAAGATCGGTTTCGTCCATGACGGCATGATGCAGCATTATGCCGACACGGGAAGAGGAAACAAGGCACGCCGCGATGCGTTCGGCCAGTGCCTGCGGCGGACTGCCGGGGGGGCGCAGCTTGCACCAGTCCACCGCCACCGGCAGCTCGACGAGGGCGGGCCGGTCGAAGGGCGCCGCCGTCACGTCGCGCGACAGCGCCCGGTAGCCGAGGGCCTCGAGGCAGGCGGCGGTGTCCACACTGCAGCGATTCCACGGCGGCGTGAAAATCGGGTCCGCGAACAGGCCGAAGGCGACCTCCATGATCGCGCGGCCGGCCTTGAGGTCGACATGCTGGGCGATGCGGTCGCGCGCCGCGCCGAACTCGCACTTGCGCCCCGCACTTTCATGGTTGACGTGGGCGTAGCCATGCTGATGCACCCCCACCGGATCGCCCGCCTGCATGCGTTGCAGCAGCCGACGGGTGAGCCCGGGCGACAGCGCCGCCGGGATCACCGCCAGATCCAGCGGCACCGCGGCACGGGCGAAGCAGTCGAGCAGTGCGAAGAGTTGCGGGTCGCCCCAGCCGGCGTCGTCATCGCGGAAAAACACCGTGCAGGGCGTCAATCGTTGCGCCAGCGCGGCGCGAATCGGTGCGCACCAGTCAGGCATGCTGAAGCTCCCCGGTGGTCGCCGGGCGCGGCGCGGGCAGCATCGCCGCGAGCAGGGCCGCGCTGGTTTCGGCGCCGGCGAGCGACAGCGCGGCCGGGGTCGGCGTGAAGCGCAGTGCGGCGGCGATGCCGTCGGCGAGGCGCGCGCCATCGAGCCCGGCGGCGGGCAGATGGCACACCGCGCCCAGCGCGGCGAGCGCTGCGGCGCGCCGGCCCTGTTCGTTTTCGCCCGTGGCGGCGTAGGGCACGACTAGCGCCGGAACCCCGGCGACCACGATGTCGAGCGCGGTGTTGTAGCCGAACTGGCTCACCGACAGCCGCGCGCGGCGCATCTCGGCGACCATGTCGGGAACGTGGCGGACCAGTTCCACGCCTGCCCGGCCGGCGGCCGCACGCTGCAGGGCGGACCATTCGTCTTCCGGCAGGAAAGGGCCGGCGACGATGCGCATCGGCAGGCCGAGCGTCGGCCACAGCCGCGCCTGGGCGTCGAGCGCGGCGGCGAACAGCGGGTAGCCGACGATGCCGCCGCCGGCCGACACCAGGATGCGATCGCCGCGCGGAAGGGCAGCCGCGGCGTCGCGGGCCGGCACGACGTAGCCGGTGTAATGCACCGGGACCGTGAGCGGTTTGCTGGGGCGGAAGCTCTCTTCGATGCGCGCGAAATTCGGGTCGGCATGCACCAGTATCGCGTCGAAGTAACGGTTCGCGAGCCAGCGCGCGCGGTCGTCGTGATGCTGCTGGTCGCGCCGCGCATCGACGAGGATGTCGCGCAGGCTGCACACGACGCGTGCCGGGCTGCCTGGCTGGCGGCGGGCGGCACGGATCAGCGCGAGGATTTCGCCGGCGAACTTCTTGCGGCCGAAGGGGAACAGCTCCACCAGCACGATCGCCGGCCGTCGCGCGGCAACCGCGTCGTCGATGATGCGGCGGCGGCGCGCGCGGGCGGCCGCGACGCTGTGGCCGGCGTCGCGGCTGACCACGTTGTGGCCGTCGTCCATGCCCAGCGGCGGCAGGTCGATGATCTCTATCTCGCGCGGGATCGGCACGCCCGGCGGCACCGGGCCGCCGTTGAGGAAGAGCACGCGGAAACGCTCCGCCAGTGCCCGCGCCAGCGCAAAGGAGCGCGTCAGGTGGCCGATGCCGAGCGAATGCTGGCAGTAGAACAGCAGCAGCGGGCACGCGGGCCGGCTGGCGGGTTCATCGATCGCGGGCGTTTTCATGGCAGGCTCCTTGACAGCGGAAATTGGGTACGCGCGCGCTAGGCCCGGCGCTCGACCAGCGCGAGGTAGGTGCCGCGCGCGGCCATGAGCGCGTCGTGCGGGCCGGATTCGACGATGCGGCCGTCCTTGAGCACGAGGATGCGGTCGAAGCTCGCCATGTCGGCGTACTCGTGGGCGATCACCAGCAGGGTCTTGCCGGCATGCACGCGCGCGACGGATTCGTTCATCAGGCGTGCCGACACCGCGTCGACAGCCGAGGTCGGTTCGTCCATCACCAGGATCGCCGGCTTCTTCACCAGCGCGCGGGCGAGGCAGATGCGCTGGCGCTGGCCGCCGGACAGCGTTGCGCCGCGCTCGCCGAGTTCGCAGTCGTAGCCCGCCGGCAGGTCGACGATGAATTCGTGGGCGCGTGCCGCACGCGCCGCGGCCTGGATGTCGTCGAGGCTGGCGTCGGGGTGGCCGTAGGCGATGTTCTCGCGCACCGACACGCCGAACAGCACGTTCTCCTGCAGCACGATGCCGATCTGCCGGCGCAGGCTGTCACGGCGGTAACGGCGGATGTCGATGCCATCGACAAGGATGCGCCCGGAAGCGGGCTCGTAGAGGCGCAGCAGCAGCGACAGCAGCGTGGACTTGCCGGCGCCCGACGGCCCCACCAGCGCGACCCGCTCGCCCGCTGCGATGCGCAGCGAGACGTGGTCGAGAATCGGATGCTCGGCGCGGTAGCCGAAACTGACGTCCTCGAAGACGATTTCGCCGGCGGCCTGGCCGAGTTCGAGCGCATCGGGCGGATCCTCGATTTCGGGCTCGGCGGCGAGGATCTCGGCGATGCGCTGGGCGCTGACCGCGGCGCGCGAGAACTTCGCCGACAGCCGGCCGAGATCGCGCACCGGCTTGTACAGGCTGGAGACATAGGCGAGGAAGATCAGCAGTTCGCCCGGCGTGAGCTGCCCGGCGAGCACCTGCTGGGCGCCCACCAGCACCGTGATCGCGGTGCCGACGGCGCTGACCAGCGCGATCGCTCGCGTGATCGCGCCGGTGCTGCGCGCGGTGCGGATGCCGGAGTGGAAGTTGCCTTCGATCTCCTCGCGGAAGCGTTCTTCCTCGTAGCCCTGGCGGCCGAAGGCCTGCACCAACGCGATCGACGACAGCACTTCGTTGAGGCGCGAGGCCATCGCCCCTTCGTGGCGGCGCTGCGCGCGCACCGAGGCCTTGACCTGGCGGTTGAGGAAATAGATCACCGCCAGCAGCGGCGGCAGCGTCGTCGCGACGACGAGCGCGAGCGGCCAGTTGATGACGAACATCACCGCGAGCATCGCGACCAGCGTCACGAAGTGCGCGGCGAAGGTCAGCGCCCATTCGGCGAACACGTCGCGCAGCAGGTTGGTGTCGCTCGCGACCTTGGTGATCAGCTCGCCGCTGCGCGCCTGATGGTGATAAGCGAGCGACAGGCGCTGCAGGTGGGCGAACAGCGCGCTGCGCAGGCGGTAAGTGATGAAGTGGCCGACTTTCGCCGTCGTATAGATCTGCAGATAGGAAAAGGCCCCGGCCAGCAGCGCGATGACGGCGATGGTGAGGGCCATCGCGACGAGCGCGAACCAGGTGCCCTGCGCCAGCAGCGTGTCGAGGAAGCCGAGTGCACCGGGCAGCGGGTGGGCCAGCAGGATGTGGTCGAAGATGATCTTCAGCGGCCACGGCGCGAGCAGCTCGGCGAGCGTGACGCCGGCCAGCGCGAGCGCGGCGACCACCAGCGGCGCGCGCATCTCGCGCAGGCTGGCGAGGATCAGGCGGCGGAAGCGGTCCGAGGCGGGCTTGCTCATGAGTACACCTCCGGCCGGGTCAGCGGCAGCGCCGCGAGGCCCGCCTCGGCGTCGGCGAGCGCGCGCCGCACCCGCCCCGGCCAGCCAGCGCGGTGACGCACGAAGAAGCTGTAGGCCTTGCGCAGCAGCATCAGGCGCAGGTACCAGTCGAGTTCGCGATCATCGGGCGCGCCGCCGTTCGCGGCGCGATAGTGCGTGATGAAGCGCACGGCGATCGCCGGCCAGTCGGCGATGCCAGCACCCTCGCCCACCTCGCCCTCGCGACACAGCAGCTGGCTGACGAAATCCGCCACATCGCGGGCCGGCGCGCCGAGCGCGAAGTTGTCGTAATCGAACAGCGCGATGCGACCGTCGCACCACAGCATCTGATCCACATGAAAGTCGCCGTGGATCGGGCGCATGCGGGGGGGTGGCGCGTCCTCTTGCGCCTCGAGCCGGGCGAGGATGTGGTCGAGCGGCGCGGCGAAGCGCGGTTCCGCCTGGAGCAGTTTCTTGCGCCACTTGCGCGCGGTGTCCAAGGTTTCGCCAAGAGGCTCGGCGCGCCCCTGCAGCGGCCCGCCGGCGTGCAGGCGCGACAGCGCGACGGCAAGGGTGTGCAACAGCGCGTCCGCCGCGGGGCCGGCAAGCTCGCCGGCGAGCGCCACGCCCGTCACTTCGCGCTGCCACACCGCGTGCAGGATCGGACACGCGCCCAGCGGGCGGCCGACGATGAAGGCCTGCGGATCCGCACCGCCCTGTCGCCACAGCGCAGCGAGGCAATCGCGCGCGTCGCGCCATTCCTCGCCGCGGTAGCTTTTGCCGTAGATCGCCGCGCGCTCGTCGCCGTACCGCAGCGAAAAGCGCGCGGTGCAGTGTTCCTCGGGTTCATGACGCACGATGTGCACGGCCTCGACCTGCGCCGCCTCGCTGGCGCCGCTCGCCGCGGCCTCGGCAGCGAAGATCCGCGCGAGCGGCAGGTGGGCGCGGACCCCAACAGGGTCGAGAAAGGCAGGCAGCTGGGCCATCGCCGGGTCGTTGGGCAGGGACCACACCACCATGTCGAATTCCGGCAGGTGCATCACCGGTTCGCCAAAGCGCGGCACGATGCAATGCTGCGGCCAGGCAGCGCGGTAGGCGTCCAGGCTCGCGCCGCGCGAATAGGCCTTGGCGTACAGCGACTGTGAGCCCAGGCGGCCGGTCAGCGTGTCGCGCACCGCGAGCGCATAGCAGACCCCCAGATAGGGCGCCCCCTGCTCGCGCGTGCGGCGCGAGATGCGGCGGCGGCTCTGCGTCACGCTGCAGCCCTCGATGCGGGCGAGTCCGTCGCGAAAACCGGGCAGGCCGCGTTGCAGCAGCCCGGTCATGGCGACCTCGTCGGTGAGCAGGCGGCTGATGTCCATGATCGTTCTCACGTCGTGTAGAGGGGGCGGTCGAGAACCCCGTCGCGGGCGACGGCTTCGGCCAGCGCGAGCAACGCGGGCACCAGCGCGAAACGGCCTGGCTTGAGGTTGGCGACGCAGCGGTACGCGCGCTCGCACAGCAGCGCGCGCGCCACCGCCCACGCCAGCAGCGGGCCGGAAACCGGGTGCTGCGAGGCGGCCCGATAGGCCTGCAAGAGATGCGCGGCGGCGGCCTGTTCGGGCGCGAGCGGCATCCCGGCGAGCAGCGCCCGGTACAGGGCGTCTGCAATCCACGCGCCGAGGTCGAGCACCGCCGGGCCACGATGGGCGTCATCGAGGTCGATGAAGGCGAGCCGGCTCCGGTGCACGAGAATATTGCGCGGGTGCAAGTCGCCGTGCAGGGTCGCCTGCGGCAGCTTGCGGAGCGCGTCCGCGCCGTCCGCCAAGTGGTTCAGCAGTCGCTCCAGCTGCGGCGCCCAGCCGGGCTCGACGGCCGCCAGCAAGGCGGCGCACGCGCGCGGCCGGCCGAGCAGATCGTCGTCGCCGACACCGCGCGCGACCGGCACCGGCGTGTCATGCAGCGCCGCGAGCATGCCGCCGACCTGCGCGGTGAGTGCGGGCGGACATCGGGGGTGCAGGTCCGCCAGCGCTTCGCCGGCGACCGCTTCCTGCCAGTGCATGCCGGTGGTGGCCTGCCACAGCACCGGACGCGGCGTGACGAGGCGGCCCTCGGCTTGCGCCGGGCTCGCGTACAGCGCCTGCATCAGCGCATGGGTGACGCCCCCCGCGCGGTCGCGATCGATCTTCGCGAACAGCGTCCGCGTACCCGGCGAATCCCGCAGCGCCACGTCGAAGCGGGCGCAGGCGCGCAATTCGGGCACGTACTGGATCAGTTCCGCGCTTACCCCGGCGAGCGGCACCTCCCGGCCGAGCAGCGCCGCGACGGCTTGCGCCAGCGGCGCGCCGTGCTCGCGCATTGTCTCGCACAAGGGCATGAGCGCCGCGAGCTTGGGATCATTGGGCAGGAACCACGCAAACAGCTCCAGCCCGGGCAGCAGCAGCGAGGATTTGCCGCAGCGGGTGTCGCGCCCGACGCGCGCGCGGTTACGGGCGTGGCGCGGTGCCGCTTCCCCGGCGGCGCAAAACCGCCCTGCAACAGCTTGCCGATAGGGGCTGCCGCCACGTTCGTCCTGCACCTCGAGCACCCACGACACGGTGCAGTTGCGGCGCGGGCGGTACTTCACGCGGTCCACGCGGCAGGCGATCACGCGCTGGCCCGACGACTGTCCGCGCAGCGCGGAGTCGAAGGCCTCGCGCATCGCCGCGGCGTCCAGCGCGCGGGCAAGCTGCGGCAGCTGCGGATCCTGCGGCAGTTGCGGCCCCCGTGGCAGTTGCGGCCCCCGTGGCAGTTGCGGCCCCCGTGGCAGCGCAGCCGTGGGCGTCATGCCGGCGTGCCCGCCAGGTTGATGACGCGGCCGTCGCGTTCGAGACTTGCGGCCGCATCCGCGCTGGCACGCAGCACCTGCCCCGCCGCGTCTTCGCGCAGCCACAGCCAGCGGCCACGGAAGCGGTAATTGCCGAAGCGCCATTCGCCGGGGCTGTCATCGCGGGCGTGGAACCAGATGTCGCGGACGTCCTGCCCGGCGGCGTGCGATTCGATGCGCAGCGCCGCGGCGCGCCGTACAGCATGCGCCGCGCCGCTCTCCCCCTGCAGCGGCAAATGCGTGACGCGCAGGTCCGGGGGCGCGTCGCGCCACGGCAGCAGCACGCTGTCGAAGGCCGCGCATGCGCCCCGCGAACTGAAACACACGCGCGGCGCGGCGAGTTTCTCCCCGTAACGGTAGGCAACGAAGCTGTCCTCGACGGCGACCTCGACGCGCGCATCCTGCGCCTGGGCGATCAGCAGGCCGGGACTGCACACCCGCGGACCGTGGTCCCGCGCGACCTGCACCGCATCCTGCGCCGCCTCGCCGAGCTGGAAGCGCAGCGCGTACTCGTGTTCGCTCGGCGCGTCGAGCCAGTCGGAGACGATCCAGTAGCACGCATCGACGAAGACGATGCGCCGGCTGTGCACGGCGTCATAGACATGGCTGCGCGCAGTGCCGTGCAGCAGCGCCAGGTTCGCGGTTTCGACGCGCTCGCGCAGGGCCGCGTCCGGCGCCGGGCCGGACACCTTGTGGCGCACCGAGCCATGCGCGTGGCGCGACGGTTCCTTGATCGGGCGCGGCAGGTACAGCGTCTGGTTGAGGCCGTCGACGCACACCGTGTTGTGCGCCGCGGTGCTGCGGAAGCGGATGCGCCAGTTGATGTCGCCGGCTTCGGAATAGGTGTAGCGCCCCGGGTCGACGACCAGCGAGCGGCCATTTGCGGCGAGTTCGAAACTCAGGCAGTCGAAGTGGCCGTGATTGCCCGCGCCGAGCGGGCCGCAGTCGAAGATCAGGTAGTGCGCGTCGGCGAACGGCTGCCCGGCCTCACCCCAGTGGCTGCGCACGATGGTGTAGCCGCTGGCGGCGAAATGCGCGACGCGCTGCGCCGGTGGCGTGCCCTCGCGCCCGGCCGTCGCGGCGTAGCGGAGGTCGTCGCGCGCGTAGAGCTCGGCGCCCTGCCCCAGCAGCTCGAGAAAGCTGCGCGCATCGCCGTCGGAAAGGCTGGGGACGATGCCGTCGGGCTTGTGCGCGTGGAGGCTGAATTCCAGCGCGCGGACGATCGCGGCATCCATGTCGGCGGGCACCGGGATGTCGTTGAGCGCGGCGAGCCGGCGCACGTTGAGGTAGTTCTTCAGCACCAGCTGGTGATAGTCGGTCGACAGTTCGCATTGCACGCCATCGGGGAGCAGGTCGCTCTCGATGTTGTCGGCGATCCGCACCAGCGCAAACTCGCGCCAGAACGCGGCGCGGCGCATCTCGGGGAACACCACTGCGGCGAGGAAGATCGCGTACAGCTCGAGCGTGCGGTGGTTGCGCGCGGCGGTGAGGTTGGCGCACAGGAATTCGACCTGTTCGTGGATCGACTCGAGCAGGCGGCGGTGAAAGCCCGCCGAGACCGCGTTCCTCGGGCTGTCGGTGACGAAGTAGTGATAGCTGTAGATCCAGTTCTGCACGCGCCGGCCGGTGACGTCGGCGGCGATGAAGCCGGGCGGCGTGCGGGCGATCCAGCAGTCGATGAGCTCCATCCAGCGCCACGCGTAGCGCGGGTCGTCGCTGGCGCTGAAGGCCATGCCCAGGCCCACCGCGTAGTAGAACTTGTGCAGCAGGATGTGCCATTCGACGTCATCGCTGGGGTTGTGCAGCCAATCGACGGGGTCGGGCAGCACGCGGGTTTCGCCGTTGAACTCGAAACGCCCACTCATGAGGGCCGCGATCTTTTCGGGCCGGGTTTCGTCGAGGTCGGGCACCGGGAAGTAGAAGACCGGCCGAGGCGCGCGGAAGTGGGCGAGCAGCGTCGCGTCGTCCATGCGCGCGAAGGCGGGCAGGAAGATCTCCGGGTCACGATCGCTGACGCTATCCATGGTGGCGTACTCGGCGAGGTGGGCGGCGCGGTTCATGAGGTGGCACTCCTGATCTGGGCGAGGAACAGGTCGCGCAGCGCGAGGGTCGTGCGGCGCGAATCGAAGCGCTCGCAGATGCGGCGGCGCCCGGCGCGCGCGAGACGCTCGTGCAGCGCGGGGTCGACCAGCACCCGGTGCAGCGCGTCGGCCAGCGCGCGCGGGTCGCGCGGCGGCACCAGCAGGCCGTGCTCGCCGTCGTCGATCAGCTCGGGGATGCCGGAAATCGGCGTCGACACCACCGGCAGGCCCATCGCCATCGCCTCGGCGAGCACGTTCGGGATGCCGTCGCGGTCGCCGTCCTCCATCACCTGGCACGGCAGCGCAAAGAGTCGTGCCTGGCGGTAGATCTCGCGCAGCTCGTCCTGCGCGACGGCGCTGCGCAGCTGCACGTGGTCCTGCAGGCCGCGGGCGGCGATCTGCGCGCGCAGCGCATCGTAGGCGCTGCCGCGTTCGCCGACGATGACGCAGCCGAAGCGCACGCCGTCGTGCTTGAGCAGCGCACAGGCCTCGACCAGATGCTCGAAGCCCTTCTTCTCGACGAAGCGGCCGACCGACAACACCAGCGGCAGCGCGCCGGGCTTGGGGTCCGGACGGAAAAATTCGGTGTCGAGACCATGGTAGATGGTGTGCACGACCTTCGCGTCGGCGTGGCGGGCCTTCAGCACCGTCGCATTGGCCCCGGTGCAGGTGGCGACGAAGCGCGCCGCGGCGAGCTTGCGTTCGAGCAGGTCGCCGGGGTTGAGATCGGCCTGGTAGATGTCCTTGGCGTGCGCGGTGAAGCTGAAGGGGATGCCGGTCAGGCGACTGGCGAACCACGTGATCGTCGCGACGCCGTGGCAGAAGTGGCCGTGCAGATGGGCGACGCTGCCGTCGCGCATCACGTCCGCCGCGATGTGCGTGGCCTGCATGAACTCCTTGATGAACACCTTGCGCAACGCCAGCGGACTCCTGCGGTAGCGCCAGCTCATGCCCAGCGCGCTGCCCAGCGTGCCGAGGTAGCGCAGCGGGTGGCGCCGGGCGACGACCCACTGCGCACGGGCGAAGCGCGGCAGGTTGCCCGCCAGCCAGGCCGCCAGCGATGAACCGGACAGGCTGCTGGCCTTGGGCAAGTAGCTCAAGGGCGCACGGATGGCCCGCACCACCGGGTGCACGGTCGGCTCGTCTTCGCGCTTCACCGAGAACAGGCGCAGGCGCAGCCCCATCTGCTCGAGCAGGTAGATCTCGTTGGCGATGAAGGTTTCCGACAGCCGCGGAAAGCCGTTCATCACGTAGGCGACACAGCGCCCTTCAGCGGACGCCCGCGACGCGTCGGGCAGCGGCCGGGAGAGAGGCAGAACCTGGGGCAGAGACGGGGCATTCATCGGAGTTCTCCAGCAGTTGACGCAGCAGTCGCAGATTGCGGTCGTTGTCGAAGCCTTCGGCGACCGCCGCACGCGCGGCCTCGCCCAGGCGCGTGCGCAGCGCCGGGTCACCGGCCAGACGCCGGATCGCACGCGCCAGCGCGGTCGGGTGGTCGGGGTCGACGAGCAGCCCCGTTTCCTCGTCCCGGACCAATTCGGGGATGCCCGACACGATGGTCGAGATCACCGCCAGCTGCATCGCCATCGCTTCCAGCAACACGTTCGGGATGCCGTCGCGGTCGCCGTCCTGGCCGATGCGCGAGGGCTGCACGAACACCGTGGCGCCTGCATAGCGCGCGATCACCTCGTCACGCGGCAGTTTGCCGGCCAGCACGACCTGGCCGCGCAGGCCGGCCGCCGCGATGAGGCCGTCGAGGCGGGCATGTTCCTCGCCGTAGCCGACGATCTCGCAGCGGAACGCGAAACCGTCGTCGCGCAGGATGCGCGCGGCCTCGATCAGCGTGTCGAAGCCCTTCTTCTCGCGCAGCCGGCCGACCGCGAGGATCAGCGGCGGATCGGACGGCACTTCGCGCAGGCGCGGGCTGAAGCGTTCGAAGTCGACCCCGTGGTACATGCGGTGCAGCACCGCATCGGGCGCGTGGCGCGCCAGCGTGTGGCGGTTGTATTCGGTGCAGGTCACGGTGAAGCGCGCCTGGCGCAGCTTGCGTGCCAGGTCGGCGGGGTCCGACAGGTAGATGTCCTTGGCGTGGGCGGAGATCGAAAACGGCAGGCCGAGTTTCGACACCAGTTCGCCAATGTCCGCCGGACGCGAGATGAAATGCGTGTGCAGGTGGCCGATGCCGGCCTGCTGCAGGCGGCGCGTCAGCCACCCGGCGCGCAGGAAGTCGATGAGCCCGCCGTCGCGCGCCAGCGCCGCGCGCAGCGCCCCGAGATAACGCAGCGGTGCGGCCGCGAACAGGCGGGCGTGCGCGCACAGGAACTGCCCTGCCGTCGCCAGCGCGGGCATTGGCAGATAGCTCACCGGCGCACGCACGCGCGCCACCGCGTCGTGGTGGATCGCGTCGGTCGGCGGCGCCAGCGCGAAGATGTGCAGGCGCTGGCCGAGCCGCTCCAGCCCCAGGATCTCTTCGAGAATGAAGGTCTCGGAGAGCTTGGGGTAGATCTTTACCAGGAGGCCGATTGGGCGACCGTCGGGGCGAAATTCGTCCATGTCGGGATGCTCCGCGAAGAAGAGGGGACCGCTTGCGGCCGGCGGGGTGCAACGTCGCGACGCTTCGTGCCGATCAGGCCGAATATCGCCCGCCCGACCTGCTCGAGGCCGTCGAGCCGGATGCTGATGGGGTTCTCGCCGTTGCCGCGCAGCGCGGCCGTCTCGAGGCCCACCGCCTGCAGCAGGCCCTGCGGGGTCAGGCGATCCGGATGCACGATGCGCATCAGGCCCAGCTCCGCCATGCGTTCGGCGCGGATGCACTGCTCCTGCACCGGGCGCACGCGCGGCACCACCACCGCGCGCTTGTGCAGCGTCAGCAGTTCGCACACGGTGTTGTAACCGCCCATCGACACCACCACGTCGGCAGCATCCATCAGCGACATCATGTCGTCGGAGAAATCCTGGCGCGTCACGCAGTCCAGCGTGTCGGCCAGCCGGCAGATCGCGTCGCGCCTGTCCGCCGCCATCTCCGGACCGAAGACGATATGGCTGCGCGGCCGCGCGGGGGGCGGCAGCGAGGCGAGCCCTTCGACGTAGGCCGAAATCATCGCATCGCCGTCCTCGCCGCCACCGGCGGTGACCAGCACCAGCGGCTGCGCCGGCGTCACCGCCAGTTCGGCGCGCACGCTCGCACGGCTGCGCCGCCCCGGCTTGCGCGCGATGTAGCCGCAGAAACGCACCTTGTCCGCGGTGCACGGCGGAAACGCGTACTCGGCGCGCAGGTCGAACACCTCCGCATTGCCCACCACCAGCACGTCGTCGTAATGCTCGTCGATCGCCTCGAAGTAGCGGTTCTTGCGCCACACCCGCATCGTCGCCTCCGGGCTGTCGAGAATGTCGCGCAGCAGCAGCACGAGCTTCGGCCGCGTCATGTCGGCAGGCAGCGCTTCCAGCGCACCGGCGAGTTCCTCCTCGACACCGAAGGGTTTCTTGTCGACCAGGATCAGGTCCGGCGCGAAATCGGCGATCGTGCTGCGGATCAGGTTGGCGCGCAGGCGCACCGTGGACTGCAGGTCCATGTCCAGGTAACGCGCCCCGTAACCGCCCGCGGCGTTGCGCGACAGGCACGGCAGCTTCACGTAATCGATCCGCGGCGGAATGCGGAAGGCATGGAGCATCGGCGAGCCGGTGATGATCAGCACCGACAGGTCGGGCTCGTTATCCACCAGGTGACGGGCAATTTCCAGCATGCGGCGGATGTTGCCGAGCCCGAAAGTATCGTGCGAATAGACAAGGACGCGTTTCATTTGGACGAGCCTCCTGCGGGGTTTCCGGCCCCGTGCAGACGCGCGGTCTGGCTGTCGCGATGCGCGGGAATATGTCCCACACACGCAAGGACCAGTCCAGGCCGTAACCGTCCTGTAACGGATTGATTTAATGGATCAAATACTTGCGCAACATCCCGTTACGCGGAAAAGTGGTGGAGAACTCGCATATTTGGGTGGGGCAGATAGCCCGATTTCGCGAGTTGGGTCCCAATTCTCGCCCGCGCGGATGCAGGCCGACGCGCCGGTAATCATGGGTTGGCGACACTCATGGACGCGCGCGTACGCCCGATCGGACGACCGGGCGGCGATGTGAAACGGACGGACTTACAGCGGCGCGAGGCGCCGGTACGCACCGCCGTGGAAGATCAGCGGCGCGCGGTCTTCGCGGTCGAAACGCACGACTTCGGAGAGGAAGACGAGGTGGTCGCCGCCGTCGTGGCGGGCCGTGTTGCGGCACTCGAAACGCGCGCAGCAACCGCGCAGCAGCGGCACGCCATACAGGCCGTCGTCGATCTCGAGGCCGGCGAACTTGTCGTCCGAGCGCGTCGCGAAGAGCTGCGACAAGTGCTGCTGGTCTTCCGCCAGCACGTTCACCGCGTAGTATTCGCAGTCTTCGAACACCGGCAGGCTCTGCAGATGGCGCGCGAGGCTCCAGACGATCAGCGGCGGGTCGAGCGACACCGAGTTGAAGGAGTTCACCGTCAGCCCGATCGCTTCGCCGTTCGGCGCGCGGGTGGTGACGACCGCGATGCCGGTGGCGAACATGCCGAGCGTGTCGCGGAAGGCGCGGGTGAAATCCTGGTGGGTGACGGGCGGCTGGGACATGGGCAGGGGGACGGTGGCGGAACCGGCCATGGCGGCCGTCCGGCTGGACGTATGAGTTAGGAAACCGGCGGATTATCGCTGCGAACGCGATGGGCGTCGAGCAAAGCAAGGAAACATCCCGAGAATGAACACAAGCACGGAATTCGCACAACGCCTGATCGACTGGCACCGCGACCACGGCCGGCACGACCTGCCCTGGCAGCGCACGTGCGACCCCTACCGCATCTGGCTGTCGGAAATCATGCTGCAGCAGACCCAGGTCGACACCGTGATTCCGTATTACGCGCGCTTTCTCGCGCGCTTCCCCGACATCGCGACCCTTGCTGCGGCGCCGCTCGACGACGTGCTCGCGCTGTGGAGCGGGCTCGGCTACTACGCCCGCGCGCGCAACCTGCACAAGGCGGCGCAGGCGGTGATGGCGGTGCACGGCGGCCACTTCCCGGCGCGCGCCGAAGCGATTGCCACGCTGCCCGGCATCGGCCGCTCGACCGCGGCGGCGATCGCGGCCTTCGCCTTCGGCGAGCGCGCCGCGATCCTCGACGGCAACGTCAAGCGCGTGCTGTGCCGCGCCTTCGGCGTCGACGGCTTTCCCGGCGAACGGGCGGTCGAACAGCGACTGTGGACGCTCGCCGAGGCGCTGCTACCGGACGCGGACGTCGGCACGTACATCCAGGCGCAAATGGATCTGGGCGCGACGCTATGCACGCGCGGCAAGCCGGCCTGCGAGCGCTGCCCGATGGCCGGACTGTGCGTCGCGCGGCGCGAGGACCGCATTGCCGAATTGCCCGCGGCGCGGCCGCGCAAGGCGGTGCCGCAACGCCACGTGCGCGTCGCGGTGATCCACGCCGACGGCCGCGTGCTGCTCGAACGGCGCCCGCCGGCGGGCATCTGGGGCGGCCTGCTGGCGCTGCCGGAGATCCCCGACAGCGAAGCCGACGCCGGCCGCTGGCTGGAGACGCGCTTTGGTCTGGCGCCGCGCGCAAGCCGCGCGCTCGCGCCGTTGAACCACGCCTTCACGCATTTCCGCCTGGAAATCACGCCGATCCGCTTCGAGGTGAGCGACGCGGGGCACAGCGTCGTCGACGCCGAGCATCGCTGGCTCGCGCTGGCGGAGCTGGACTCGGCCGGCCTGCCGACGCCGGTGCGGCGGATTCTCGACGACCTCGCCGGCCAAGGCTGACTCAGACCGTCAGCAAGCCGCGCTGTTCGAGGAACTTCCGGATGATCGCGAGGCGCCCGAGCGCATCGTCCAGTTCCAGCAGACTCTGCTTCGCCAGCGCCGGAATCGGCAGCAGCTCGGCGTAACGCATGCCGACCCAGCCGGCGTCGCCGAAATCGTGCGGCGGCGGCAGGCGCACGTCGCCGGCATCCTCGACGATCGCGCGCAGCAAGGTCACGAGCGACATGCAGTCGTCGGGCACTGGCACCGGCCGCGGCTCCGCGAGCCATTCGACTTCCCCCAGCAGCAGGCCGTTGGCGCCGGCTTCGGTCTGCAGGATGCGGTAACGCCGCTCGCCGCGCGTGACGATGTTCAGCACGCCGGGCTGCGGCATGTCCCACTCGGTGATGCGCGCGCTGACGCCGACCGCATGCGGTATCGCCGTCGCACCGACTTCGGCGCCCTCGGCGATCAGATTGACGCCGAACACCGTGCCATCCTTCAGGCAGCGCGTCGCGAGATCCATGTAGCGCGCCTCGAACACGTGCAGCGGCAGGACCGAACCGGGGAACAGCACGGTCTGCAACGGAAACAGCGGCAGTCGTTCGCGCGGATCGCTCATGCCGCGGCGCCCGGCTGCGCGGGGTCGGATAAGGCGCCGTCCTCACCCCAGCGCTGCATCAGCCGGTGCGGCACGCGCAGCTGGTCGAGCACGCGCGCGACGACGAAGTCGACGAGGTCGTCGACGGTTTGCGGGTGATTGTAGAAGCCCGGACTGGGCGGCAGGATGACGACGCCGAGGCGCGCGAGCTTGAGCATGTTTTCCAGGTGGATCGCCGAGAACGGCGTCTCGCGCGGTATCAGCACAAGCTTGCGGCCTTCCTTGATCGCGACGTCGGCGGCGCGTTCGATGAGGTTCTGGCTGAGCCCGGCGGCGATCGCCGCGAGCGTGCCCATCGTGCACGGGCACACCACCATCGCGTCGGCGGGGTTCGAGCCGGAAGCGAGCGGGGCGAACCATTCCTCGCGGCCGAACACGCGCAGCCGACCCGGTGCGGCCTTGAAGCGCGCGCTCAGCGCCGCCTCGACCTCGGCCGGGCGCGACGGCAGCTCGAGCCCCATCTCCTGGCGCGCGACGATCTGCGCGACCTGCGAATACAGCAGCCACACCGTGCAGCCGGCCGCCAGCAGGCAGTCGACGAGGCGCAGCCCGTAGGGCATGCCGGAGGCCCCGGTGAAGGCGACGGCGACGGTCTGCGGCGGGACGTTCATCAAGAGGTCGGGCTCACGGTGAGATTCATTTCAGGTAGTCGGTCAGGATCACCCAGCGGCCATCCCGGATCTGCGCGAGGCGGCCGTGGCGGTTGCCGAGGTGGTCGTCACGGCTGAAACGATACTCCGGGCTGCCGAAGATGTCGCGCGGGGTGTGCAGGGACTCCAGCGCGGCGGTGAAGCGCGCCACCGTCAGCGCTGGACCGGCCTTGTCCGCGGCCTTCACGAACAGGTCGGCGACGCCGTAGCCCATCACGCTCCAGACATTGGGCGCGGCGCCGAAGCGTTCGCGGTAGCGCCGGATCCAGTCGGCGAGCGGGCGGTTGGCGCCGGCTTCGTAGGGGTGCGGCAACACGCTGACGCCATACAGGCCTTCGACGGCCTTGCCGCCGAGTTCGTGCGTTTGCGCGGAATAGCCGGAGGCGGTCACCAGCATGTCGACGTTCCAGCCCACCTTGCGCGCCTCGGCAACAGCGGCGACGGTTTCGCGCACCACCGTCGCGAGCACGACGAAATCGCACTCGGCCGCGCGCAGGCGGGCGATCTGGCTCGACAGGTCGGTTGCGCCGCGCTTGTAGCTGGTCTTCGCGACGAGCGGCTGGTTCAGTTTCGCCAGCGCGCTCTCGACCCCCTTCAGCACCTCGAGCCCGTAGTCGTCGTCCTGGTACAGCAGACAGGTGCGGCGGTAGCCCTGCGCCTGCACCATGTGGCGGGTCGCCGCGTCCATGTAGTCCTGGTAGGGCGCGAACATCTGGAATTTCAGCGGATGCAGCGGCGTGTAGGTCGATTCATGCGGCGAGAACGGAAACAGATGCGGCCGGCCGGCGTCGACGACCAGCGGCATCGTCGCCATCACCACCGGCGTGCCGAGGTTGGCGAGAAAGGCGAACACCTGGTCGCGCTGGATCAGCTTGCGCGCGGCGAGCACCGCCTTCTTCGGGTCGTAGCCCGCATCCTCGACCACCAGCCGCAGCTTGCGCCCATGCACGCCGCCGGCGGCGTTGGCGTCCTCGAAGCGCATCAGCATGCCGTCGCGCACCGGCACGCCGAGCAGCGCAATCGGCCCGGACAGATCCTGGATGCTGCCGACGACGATTTCCCTGCTGCTGACGCCGGGCGTCTGCGCACCGGCCGCACAGGCCGCGACAAGGCCCAGCACGGTGAAGATGCGGTGGATGACTTTCATGAAGCGGCCCTTGGCGACACGCGAAGGCGCTCATTATCCGGTATCCGCATCGGCTCCGGCCCAGGCTTCTCCGCCAGCAGCCGGACTCACGCCCCCAGCCGCCACAGATGGGCGGCCACCAGCGCGCGCCACGGCGAAAATGGCGCGAGCCACTGCCGCGTGGCGTCTTCACCGAGCTTTTCGTCGGCACCGAGCAGCGCCTGCAGGTTGCGGCGCACTGCGACGTCGCCGTGCAGCGAGCCGTCGAGCCACGCGAAGCCGCGCAGCAGCGCATAACTGACGGTCCACGGGCCGATGCCGCGGATCGCCAGCAGCCGCTCGCGCATGTCATCGACCGGCAGCGCGGCGCGCCAGTCGTCGAGCGGCAGTTCGCCCTGCGCGATGCGTCCGCTCAAGGCGATCAAGGTCTGCGTCTTGCCCTGCGAGAACCCGGCGGCACGCAGGGCCGCGTCGCTGAGGGCGGCGACACGCTCGGCGTCGGGGTAGCACCACAGGCCGCCCGAGTGCTGCAGACCGGCCGCCTGGATGAACTTGCGGCGCAGCGACAAGGCCGCCTTGATGCTGATCTGTTGGCCGGTGACGGCCCAGCTCAGCGCCTCGAACGGGGTCGCCGACTGCGGTACGCGCAGGCCCGGATGGCGGGCGATCAACGGGCCGAGCTGCGGATGGGCATGGTAGGCCTGCTCGAAAACCTCCACCGGCTGCGTCAGGCCCAGCATGTGCGCGACCATGCGGCGCAGCGCTCCGGTCGCGTCCGCGCCGGCTGCGCCGTCGATCGCGAGTTCGGCTTCGGCGCGTCGCGCCGCGAAACGGATCGTCAGGCAGGCCGGCAGCCCCTGCCATGCGAGTCCCTTGTGCAGCGTCGCGGCCTCGACCCGTTCGGCGAGCATCTGCGTGTCGCGGCGGTGGAAAGCGAGGATGTCTTCCACGCGGAAATCCGGTGGCAGCTCGATCGCGCAGGCGATCCGCGCCCTCCGGCCCGATGAAGGACCCCTGCCTGCTCCGCTCGCGTCGCTCATGGGTCCGTGCGCGACCCCGCCTGCGCCTCGCGTTCGAGCAGCGCACGCTTGCGCTCCACCCCCCAGCGATAACCGGACAGCGCGCCATCATTGCGCAGCACGCGATGGCACGGAATCGCCACCGCCAGCGCGTTCGCCGCACAGGCGCCGGCCACCGCGCGCACCGCCTGCGGTGCGCCGATGCGCTGCGCGAGTTCGCTGTAGCTCACCGTCGCGCCCGCCGGAATGTCGCGCAGCGCCTGCCACACGCGCTGCTGGAAGGCAGTGCCGCGCACGTCGAGGGGCAGGTCGAGACCCACGCGGGGCGCCTCGACGAAGCCGACGACGCGCGCGACCAGCTCTTCGAAGCCGGCGTCGCCGCCGACCAGATGCGCCGACGGGAAACGGTCCTGCAGGTCGCGCACCAGCGCGTCGGCATCGTCGCCCATCAGGATCGCGCAGATGCCCCGCTCGCTCTGCGCGACGAGGATCGCGCCGAGCGAGCACTCGCCGACGGCGAAGCGGATCGGCATGTCGACGGCGCCGGCGCGGTAGCGGCGCGGCGTCATGCCGAGGATGCGGCTGGATTCGGCGTAGAAGCGGCCGCTGGAGTTGTAACCGGCGTCCAGGATCGCATCGGTCACGCTGTCGCCTTGCGCCAGGCCGTCGCGCACGCGCTGCGCCCGCTGCGCCCGGGCATAGGCGCGCGGCGTCACGCCGGTGACCGCCTTGAATACGCGATGCAGGTGATAGCTGCTGAGTCCGGCGCGTTGCGCCAGCGCCGCCAGCGTCGGCAGCTCGTCGGAGACGTCGATGAAACGGCACAGTTCGGCGACGACGGCCGCATGCTGCGCCGCCAGCGACGCCGCGTCGGGCCGACAGCGCCGGCATGCGCGGAAGCCGGCGCGCTGCGCGTCGGCGGGCGTCGCGTGAAAGACCACGTTCTCGGGCCGCGCGCGACGCGACGGGCAGCTCGGCCGGCAGTACACGCCGGTCGTCGTGACCGCGTACACGAACTGCCCGTCGGCGGCCGGATCGCGTGCGAGCACCGCCGACCAGCGCGGATCGCCGGACGTTGCGCCTGCTGAAGGATCGGGTTTTCTCGCCATGATTGCTGTCACCACCTTGCCTGGTGATGCCACTCTAGGCCTTCCGCGCGGGTTCGGCACTCCGCTGCTTGCTTTCAAATTCGCAACCGGCGCAGGCGCACCAATGAATCACGAAACCTGCAGCGCAGCGTCATCGTCGGCGCACGCGCGCAGCGGCGCCATCATCGCCTCGAACTCGTGCGCCGGTGCCGGTTTGCCGAGCAGGTAACCCTGCAGGTAGTCGCAGCCCAGCGCACGCAGGAATTCGCGCTGCTCGACCGTCTCGACCCCCTCGGCGGTGACGCGCAGGTCCAGGCTGTGCGCCATGTTGATGATGGCTTCGACCAGGCTGGCGTCGTTGCGGTCGTCGGGGCAGTCGCGCACGAAACTGCGGTCGATCTTGACGATATCCACCGGGAAGCGCTTGAGGTAGGACAAGGACGAGAAGCCGGTGCCGAAGTCGTCGAGTGAATAGCCGAGCCCGTGCGCGTTGATCTCGCGCATGCGCGCCTCGGCCTCCTCGCTGCCGTCCATCAGCACCGATTCGGTGATTTCCAGCATCACGTGCTCGCGTTCGCTACCGGATTCGGGCACCAGCTCACGCACCAGTTCCGGCAGGCCGGGTTCGCGGAACTGCACGCCGGAGACATTCACCGCCAGCCGCAGCACCGGGTAGCCGGCCTTGCGCCACTGCCGCGACTGGCGCAGCGCTTCGCGCAGCACCCATTCGCCGATCGGCACGATGAGCCCGCAGTCCTCGGCCACCGGAATGAATTCGATCGGCGGCACCATGCCGCGCTGCGGGTGATGCCAGCGGATCAGCGCTTCCGCGCCGACAAGCTGTCCGCTGACGGCGTCGACGATCGGCTGGTAGTGCAGCACGAAGGCCTGCTGTTCGACCGCGACGCGCAAGTCGGCTTCGAGCCGCATGCGCGCCAGGGCGTCGGCCTGCATGTGGTGGGCGTAGAACTGCGCGCGGTTCTTGCCGGCCTGCTTGGCCTTGTACATCGCGATGTCGGCGTTGCGCAGCAGGGTCTGCACGTCTTCGCCGTCGTCCGGGAACACGGTGATGCCGACGCTCGCGGAAACGTGATGGCGCGCATTGCCGAGCAGGAAGGGCTCGCGCAGCGCGGAGACGAGCTTTTCGGAGATCGCGCGCAGATCCTCGAGGTCGTGCTGTTCGTGCAGATCATGCACGACCACGGTGAATTCGTCGCCGCCCAGCCGCGCGACCGTGTCCTCGTCGCGCACGCAGGCCTTGATCCGCCGCGCGACGTCGATCAGCAATTCGTCGCCGACATCGTGGCCGAGCGAATCGTTGATCCACTTGAAGCCGTCGAGGTCGAGGAACATCAGCCCGACCTTGCCGCCCTGGCGCCGCGCCTGCGCGAGCGCACGCTCGAGCCGGTCCTGCAGCAGGCTGCGGTTGGCCAGTCCGGTTAGCGGATCGAAATTCGCCTGGTGCCACATCGCCGCTTCCTGCTGCTTGCGCTCGGTGATGTCGCTGAACAGCGAGACGTACTCCGTGGCCCGGCCTTCCGTATCGCGCACGGCCGTGATCGTCAGCCATTGCGGATAGGTTTCGCCGTTGCGGCGACGGTTCCAGATCTCGCCCTCCCACGCACCGGTTTCGACGAGGCGCGCCCACATTGCCCGGAAGAAACCGGCATCGTGGCGCCCCGACCTGAAGATCGACGACTTGCGGCCGATGACTTCATCGACGGCGTAGCCGGTGATCGCGCAGAACGCCGGGTTGACCGAGGAGATGACGCCATCCGCGTCGGTGGTCATGATGCCCTGGCTGGATGCCTTGAACACCACCATCGCCTCGCGCATGCGCTCTTCGTAGCGCACGCGCTCGGTCATGTCGCGCACCAGCACGATGAAGCCGGCGGGCGCCGCGTCGCCGCCGATCAGCTGACTGATCGACGCGCTGAAATGATGCACGCCGGCGGGCAGATCGAGCGCGTATTCCACCTGCCGCGGCGTGCCGTCGTCGCTGATCGCCGCGAGCGCTTCATCGATCTTCGCAACGACCAGCGGCGGCAGGGTTTCGGCATAGGGACGGCCGACGAAGCGCGCGGGCGGCATCAGCAGCAGTTCCGGCGCCGGCGCGTGGAACTCGACGATGCGCCGCGCGCGGTCGATGACGAACATCATGTCGGGCAGGGACGCGATCAGGGACGCCAGCTTCGCCTCGCGTTCGCGCAGCTCGCGCTCGGCCTGCTTGTGCAGCGTGATGTCTTCCTTGACCGCGACGAAACCCGAAATCGCCCCGTCGGGCGCGCGAATCGGCGCTATCGACGCCAGCTCCCAGTAACGCGAGCCGTCCTTGCGCACGTTCTCGAACTCGCCGCGCCACACGCCGCCGGCGGTGATGGTGTTCCACAGCGCTGCGTATTCCTCCTTCGAGCGCGCTCCGGACTTGAGGATGCGCGGATTCTGTCCGATCGCCTCGGCGAACGTATAGCCGGTGCATTGCTCGAAGTGCGGATTCACATACTCGATCGTGCCGTGGCGATCGGTAATGACGATCGAGGCCGGGCTGTACTCCACCGCGGTCGACAACTGGCGCAATTGCGCCGCCGCCTCATGTGCCGCGGTGATGTCCTGCACCGTGCCGACGGCGCGCACCGGATGCCCGGCGCCGTCGAGTTCGAGTTCGGCACGTTCGCGCACCCAGCGCACCGTGCCATCGACGAGGACGCGGTGCTCGATGTCATAGGGAGCACCTGACAGCGCCGCGCTCCAGGCCGCCTCGACGCGCGGCCGGTCGTCGGGATGGACACACGCCATGAAGCGCGTGTAATCGACCGGCAGTCCTCGCTCCACGCCGAACATCCGGTACGCCTCGTCCGACCAGCGCACTTCGCCGTCGGCCGTCTCGAACAACCAGCTGCCGACATGCGCCACCGCCTGGGCGTGGTTCAGGTCGGCCTCGCGCGCCAGCACCTCGCTGGTGCGTTTGGCCACCGTCTCCTGCAAATCGGAGCGGTGCGCGCGCAGTTGCACCATCTGCTTCGCCAGCCAGCCCAGCAGCAGGCTGAACAGCAGGCCCGCAACCACGTTCAGGGACAGCAGCGCAGTGTCGCGCCAGCCGCCGAGCGGCTCGACGCTGAGGGTCCAGGTGCCGTTGGGCACGGAAAAATCATGTTCCACCGGCTCGGCGAGCGGGGCCGCGGACGATGCCGCAATCACCTGCCGCATGCCGGTGTCGGGATGGATGCGCCAAAGCTCGTAGCGAAAGCCCTGCCTGACGAGCCGGTCGAGGTAGGCCCCATCGAGCACTCTCGGAAACCGCATCAGCACCGAGACGAAGCCCCAGAACTGGCTCTCCCCGTGCGCGCCCTCGAGATACACCGGCAGTCGCCCCACCGCGCCGACGCCGCCCTGGATCAGCTCGAACGGACCGGCCAGCGTCAGCTTGCCGCTATCGCGCGCCAGAAAGGCCTCGGCGTTGCGCGCCGGATCGGCAAGCAAATCGTGCCCGATCGCCCCCCCGTTGCCGGCGAGCGGCACCACCTGCGTGATGACGCCGCCAGGCGCCAGCTGCAGCGCGGCCACCCCGGGAAAGAACGGCAGCATCGCGTGCGTCACCGCGTCGAAATCGGCGATCTCGCCCCGCCCCTGGCGCACCATCGCCGCCAGCGCATAGCTTGCCGCCAGCGCATGCTCGATCACGCTGTGAAGATCGTGTGCCTTGTCGAGCGCCTGTGCCGCCACCTCGGCACGGTGCAGGGCGACCTGACGGCGCTCGGAATGCAGCACGAGCACCGCCGCAAGCGTCGCGGCAATCATGAAAACGATGACACCGACCACCAGCGGACGCTGCCGCCGAACGCGCTGCAACCAGTGCGTCATGCGCGCCCCGCCACAGACACAAGCCGCCCGGGCGCGGGCCACGCGGCGCCCCCGTCCGTCGGCACGAAACATGGCCGGGCCGAGGTGTCAGACAACATGAATTCCTTCACTCGGACGCGCTCCCTGACAATGACGTCTGCGAATCCGCACTCTAGCGTGAAGCGGTCGAGCCTCCGTGTGACCTAGTTCATCATCTGCAACAGCCTATGTTGCACCGCGGGAACGTTCCCCTGCCAGACCCTGCGGGCGCAGCAGGATCACCGCCACGATCACCGCCCCGAACAGCATCGTTTCGAGGCCCGCCGCGCCGGCGAGATCGGGCGGCAGCAGATCGCTCGCGAGCGAGATCGCCTGCGGAATCGCCACCACCACCAGCGCCCCCCACAGCGCGCCGGATAGCTGGCGCGCGCCGCCGATGAAGGCCAGCATCAGCAGTTCGAACGACAGCGCCAATCCGAATTGTTCCGGGCTGACGAATCCGATCCAGTGCGCATACAGGGCGCCCGCCAGCCCCGACAGGCCGCCGCCGAGCACGAAGGCGAGGGTCTTCGTTCGGGCGATATCGATGCCGCAGGCGGCGGCGGCGACCTCGTCCTCGCGCAC
>NZ_WTVQ01000018.1 GCF_012910955.1 Aromatoleum diolicum | reverse complement strand
ATCATGGACTGCGCGAGAAGTCGGTACAGTGCATCGGGCCGCACGGTTTCCACCGCATGGCCTATACGGAGTGGGGCGATCCTGCCAACGGCAAGGTGCTGATCTGCGCTCATGGGCTGACGCGCAACGGGCGCGACTTCGACTTTCTGGCCCAGGCGCTGGCCGATGACTATCGCGTTGTGTGTCCGGATGTCGTGGGGCGGGGACGCAGTGACTGGCTTGGCGTGAAGGCCGATTACGGGTTTCCGCTGTATGTGTCGGACATGATTACATTGTTAGCGCGCCTCGATGCCCGGACTGTGCATTGGATCGGCACGTCGATGGGCGGGATTATCGGCATGCTGATCGCGAGCCAGCCGCATAGCCCGATTTCGCGCCTGGTCCTCAATGATGTCGGCCCCGTGATCACCGCCACATCGCTGCGACGAATCGGGGAATATGTCGGCCGTGCGCCGAAATTTCCCAGTATGCAGGCCGCCGAAGCGTGGATCCGCGAAGTCAGCGCGCCATTCGGGCCGCTTACCGACGAGCAATGGCAGCACCTGACGCGCTATTCGGTGCGCCCGGTCGAAGGTGGGTTTGCGATGATCTACGACCCCGGCCTGGGGGATGTCTTCCGTGACGCTCCGATCCTGCTCGACGTCGATCTGTGGGATGTCTACAGGGCGATACACTGTCCGACGCTTGCGATCCGCGGAGCGGAGACCGATCTGCTCGAAGTGGCAACCTTCCAGCAAATGGCCGAGCACGGGCCACGTGCGCGCCTGGCCGAGGTTCCGGGTGTGGGCCATGCGCCGATGCTGATGGATGCCAGCCAGATTGCATTGGTGCGGGACTTCCTGCTCGCAAAGTAAATCGGGAATTCCGCGGAGCGAGCGCCTGATGACCAAGATATCGATTCTCGACTGGGTTGCGCTTGGCTGGTTCCTGGTTGCTTGGGCGGGTTACGGCTGGTTCTCGGAGAACAGCAGGTGGGCGGCGAAGGGCTTGATGGACGTGAGCCACCGCTACCGCCTGCAATGGGCGCGCGAACTGCTGATACGCGAGGTGCGCGTGACCGACGCATCACTGGTGGGTAACCTGATGCAGAGCGTGTCCTTCTATGCGAACACCACGATCTACATCATCGCCGGTCTGCTCGCGGTGCTCGGTGCGCTGGACCAGGTGATCCGCTTTGCCGCCGACCTGCCGTTCGCGCGCGAAACCTCGCGCGAGCTATCGGAATTGAAGCTCGTGCTGTTGTTGACGGTGTTCGTGGTGGCGTATTTCAAATTTACCTGGTCGCTGCGCCAGTTCAACATGCTTTCGATCCTGATCGGCGCAAGTCCGTCCGGCGTTTCGGGTGCCGTGGCCGAGGCTGCGGCGCAGCGGCTCGCGATGGTCAATTCGCTCGCCGGTGACGAGTTCAATCGCGGAATTCGCGCCTATTACTTCGGTCTCGCGGCGGTCGCCTGGTTCATCCAGCCATGGTTGTTCCTGTTGGTCACCACGGTGATTGTCGTCGTGCTGTACCGGCGAGATTTCGCCTCGTCAGTTTTGACGTCGCTCGCGAGCGAAATGGATCGTACCTGAAGGGGCGAGCGCGGCGCGAAACGCTATTCGGTGTCGCTGCCGGAATTTTCCGGGTCGAAGCGAATCGATGCCGAATTGATGCAGTAGCGCAGTCCTGTCGGGGCAGGGCCGTCCTCGAACACATGTCCGAGATGGCCGCCGCACTGGTGGCAAAGCACTTCGGTGCGGTGCATCAAGTGGCTGCGGTCTTCGGCACTGTCGACATTTTCGGGCGCCGCCGCGGTCCAGAAGCTTGGCCAGCCGCAGCCGGCATCGAACTTGTGCTCCGAATGGAACAGCGGAGCGCCGCAGCATACGCAGCGGTACTCGCCCTTGTCCCAGCAGTTCCAGTATTCGCCGGTGAAGGCGCGCTCAGTGCCTTTCTTGCGGGTCACTTCGTACTGTGTCGGGGAGAGTTGCGCGCGCCATTCCGCATCCGTTTTCTCGATCTTGCGGCTCATCAGGATCTCCTTCGCTTGGGACTGCGCGCGCCTGCCGTGTCAATGCAGGTGCCGGGGGGGCTGTTCGCCGTGCTCGTCGGGCATCTCCGCATGCACGATCTCGCCGTCCGGCGATGGGTACAGGGGGGCGCCGCAGTCATCGCAGTATTCGAGCGGGAAACGGTGCTCGAGGTTCACGATATCCGTTACGCCACAGTCGCGTAGCACCGCTTCAATCTCGGCCGGGCCGTCGACATTCTCGTCCTCGGCGCCCAGCAATGGCCACACTACGCCATGCACCACCTGATCCTTTCCACGCAGGGTCAGGCCTACGCGGTACTCCTCGAGCTCACGGTCGTGGAAGGGTGCGATCACCGCGCGCACGCTGGCGGCGGGGGTCTCGAGTTCGGCGCCGAGGAAGGCGACCGAGGCGCGGATCGCATACGGACGGCCATCCTTGTCGGCTTGACGGCTGGCGGCGAAATACGCTTCCGGCAGCACGACTTCCATTGCACAGCCGGGCATCAGCGGTGCCAGACAGGCGCCGCCCTGCATGCGCCACTGGGTCAGTGACTGTTCACGGGTGCGGTCGGCCTCCTGCCAGGCAAACAGGGCTTCGCCCTTGGGTACTGCGATGGCGGCCAGCAGATAGCGTGTGTCCGACAGGAATTGCGCAGTTTCCGGCATACCCTCGGTGTCGATATGCAGATCGCGCCCGCCGATCGCGGCACGCCCGAGTTCGGCCACAAAGGCGGCCGTGGCGGAGTAGCCCTGCGGCAACTGATCCGGGCTGAAGAGGAAATCGGCGAGTGCCAGTTTGACCTTGTTGGCGAGCACATGCGCCTGCAGGTGCACGCGCAGGTTGGCGAGTACCGCGGACGGAATGCTGTTGGCGGGGATGCGGTAGCGCGACCACGCAAGTACCGGCGCAGCGATCAGCAGGATATCGTGCTCGGGCGATACGCCCGGCGCGCTCTCGGCACGCGACTCGATGAAGTCGGCCAGTTCGTCATAGCCGCGCGGTTCGGCGCTGTAGAGATGATCGAGCGCGGCGTTGAGGGTCTCCTCGTCGCCCTCTTCAAGGATGCGGTCGATGGTGTCGCACAGATGCCGGTCCCAATAGCGGTCTTCGGCGCGGCTGCCCGATTCGGCCAGCCCGGTGGCCAGCCAGATCAGCTTTTCGGCATCGCGGCCCAAACCACCGCGGCGTTTTTGACGGGGTCTTTTCATGATGATTCCTGTTTGGGAGATGTTGCAGCCGTGCGCGGCTCAGTAGGCGGGCTTGTTCAATCGCACGGCCTGCAGGATGGTAGCCGAAATCTCTTCGATCGATTTCGTCGTCGAGTCCAGCCACTGGATGTTCTCGCGGCGCATCAGCTTTTGGGCCGCGTCGATCTCGAAGCGGCAGTTGTCGATCGACGCGTAGCGGCTATTGGGGCGTCGCTCCTGGCGAATCTGCGACAGGCGTTCGGCGGCGATGGTCAGGCCGAAGAGTTTGGGGCGATGGCGATGGAGCTCTCCCGGGAGTTTGTTGCGTTCGAAATCCTCGGGGATTAGCGGGTAGTTCGCCGCCTTTACGCCGAATTGCATCGCCAGATACAGGCTCGTCGGCGTCTTGCCGGAGCGCGACACGCCGACCAGGATCACGTCCGCGTCGGCCAGTTCGCCGTCTGTCGAGACACCGTCATCGTGTGACATCGCGAAGTTGATCGCCTCGATGCGCGCCTTGTAGTTCTGGCTGTCGGCAATGCCGTGGAAGCGCCCGACTGCGTGTGTCGAACGCTGACCGAGTTCTGCTTCGAGAGGCACGATGAATTGCTCGAACAGGTCGACGAACAGCGCGTCGATTCCGTGCAATCCGCTTTTCGGGTCGGGGTTGACCAGCGTGCTGAAGACGATCGGGCGCACGCCATCAGTTATCCGTGCCTCGCGGATCTGGCGTGCGGCGTCGAGCGCTTTGTCGAGATCGTCGACGAAAGGGATGCGAACCTGACGCAAGCGCGCATCGGGAAACTGTGCAAGCAGGCTGTGGCCCAGCGTTTCGGCGGTGATGCCGGTACCGTCCGAGACGAAGAAGACGGTACGAATGGGTAGATCGCTCATTGTCCAGGCCAAAAAATGGGGTATTGGGGAAAACCTGCCGTGCGGCAGAGCAGCAATTGCCGGTAAAATCGCATTTTGCTTTCTCCCCAACAAAATCGGAAGGCCATTCATGACCCGTTATGTCATTCCCTTCACTGAACTGCGCATGTCAGACGTAGAGCAGGTCGGTGGCAAGAACGCCTCGCTCGGCGAGATGATCAGCCAGCTACCTGCCAGCGTGCGGGTGCCGGGCGGTTTCGCGACCACTGCGGACGCGTTCCGCGAGTTCCTTGCCCATCAAGGCTTGGCGGAGCGGATTCGTGCTGCACTCGATGCGCTGGACGTGGATGACGTGGAAAAGCTGGCAAAGACCGGCGCGCAGATCCGTCAGTGGATGATCGATACGCCTTTCCCCGCCAGGCTGGAAGCTGAAATTCACGCTGCCTACAACGCGCTGACCGCAGAAGGCGAGGGTAGTTTCGCGGTGCGTTCATCGGCCACGGCCGAGGATCTGCCCGACGCCTCGTTTGCGGGGCAGCAGGAAACCTTCCTCAACATCCACGGCTACGAGAACATCCTGCACGCGATGAAGGAAGTGTTCGCGTCGCTGTATAACGACCGTGCCATCGCCTACCGCGTGCACAAGGGCTTCACGCACGCCGAAGTGGCGCTGTCGGCCGGCGTGCAGCGCATGGTGCGCTCGGACACCGGCGCGTCGGGCGTGATGTTCACCATCGATACCGAGTCGGGCTTCGACCAGGTGGTGTTCATCACCGCTTCGTATGGTCTGGGCGAAACGGTGGTTCAGGGGGCGGTGAACCCCGACGAGTTCTACGTGCATAAGCCCACGCTGGCGCTGGGCAGGCCGGCCGTCATCCGCCGCAACCTGGGTTCCAAGCTGATCAAGATGGTCTTTGCCGACAAGAAGGAAGCCGGCAAGTCGGTGCGCACCGTCGATGTCGCCGAAGTCGAACGCGTCAAGTTCTCGCTGACTGACGAAGACGTGCTGGAACTCGCGCGCTACGCCGTCGTGATCGAGCAGCACTACGGTCGTCCGATGGACATCGAGTGGGGCAAGGATGGCGAGGATGGCAAACTGTACATCCTGCAGGCGCGGCCCGAGACGGTGAAGAGCCAGTCCACCGGCCACGTGATGGAAAAGTACCGCCTCAAGCAGTACGGCAAGGCACTCACCCACGGCCGTGCGATCGGCCAGAAGATCGGTGCGGGCACCGTGCGCGTGGTTGCCGACGCGTCGGAAATGAGCCGCGTGCAGGCCGGCGACATCCTCGTCACCGACATGACCGACCCGAACTGGGAGCCGGTGATGAAGCGCGCCAGCGCGATCGTCACCAACCGCGGCGGGCGTACCTGCCACGCAGCGATCATCGCGCGCGAGCTGGGCATTCCGGCAATCGTCGGCTGCGGCAACGCCACCGAGGTGCTGGCGGAGGGCGATTCGGTGACGGTTTCCTGCGCCGAGGGCGATACCGGCTATGTGTATCGCGGCCGCCTCGACTTTGAGGTCATCACTACCGACATGGGCAACCTGCCCGAGATTCCGGTGAAGATCATGATGAACGTCGGCAATCCCGAACTCGCTTTCGAGTTCGCGCAGATTCCGAACGGTGGCGTCGGCCTGGCGCGCCTCGAGTTCGTCATCAACAACATGATCGGCATCCACCCGAAGGCGATTCTCGAGCTCAGCCAGGTGCCGGCCAACCTGCGTGACGAGATCCTGCGCCGTTCGCGTGGCTACGCGACGCCGAAGCAGTTCTTCATCGAGAAGTTGGTCGAGGGCGTGGCGACGATTGCCGCGGCCTTCTACCCGAAGCCGGTGATCGTGCGCATGTCCGACTTCAAGTCGAACGAGTACCGCAAGCTGCTCGGCGGCGAGATCTACGAGCCGGAAGAAGAAAACCCGATGCTCGGCTTCCGCGGCGCCTCACGCTACATCGCGCACAGCTTCCGCGACTGCTTCGAACTCGAATGCATCGCGATGAAGAAGGTGCGCAACGAACTCGGCCTGACCAACGTGCAGATCATGATTCCGTTCGTGCGCAACGTCGAGGAAGCGAGCGGCGTCGTCGACCTGCTCGCGGCGCACGGCCTGAAGCGCGGCACCAACGATCTCAAGCTGATCATGATGTGCGAGATTCCGTCGAACGCGCTGCTCGCCGACGCCTTCCTTGAGCATTTCGACGGCTTCTCGATCGGCTCGAACGACCTGACCCAGCTTACGCTCGGCCTCGATCGTGACTCGGGTCTTGTCGCCCATGCGTTCGACGAACGCGATCCGGCGGTCAAGCAGCTGCTGTCGATGGCGATCAAGTCTGCCAACCGTCTCGGCAAATATGTCGGTATCTGCGGCCAGGGGCCGTCAGACCATGCCGATTTCGCCGAGTGGCTGATGGACGAGGGCATCCAGACCATCTCGCTGAACCCGGATACGGTCGTCGATACGTGGTTGAAGCTGGCGGCGCACGTCAAGAACTGAGCCTGATCAGTTTGCGGAATGGAAACGGCGGCTTCGGCCGCCGTTTTTGCTCCCGCATTGGGAATCCGCTGTGAGATGAGCCGCGCCAACCGTCACCAAGCAAAAAGATGAATTCGCCTGCGTCGGTACCGACTTTCCTCGGCTTTGACTGGCCCCTTGCCCGCAAGGCCCTGGCGCTTGCACTCGCAGCGTGGCTGTCGTTTGCGATTGCCGCGGCGCTGCATGTTCACAATGCCTATTGGGCGGCGATGCCGGTGTGGGTGCTCACGCAGGCGTCGCGTGGCCTGGTTGTGGAGCGCGCGCTGTATCGGATCGTCGGTACCCTGATCGGCGCGGGCGTGGGTTTTGCCCTGATGCACATTCCGACTTCGCCGTATGTGCAACTCCTCGTACTGGCGGTTTGGATCGCGGTAAATGCAGGACTGACCCATGTCCTGCGCGGTGTGCTCGGGTACGCCGCCCTGTTGGCTGGAATGACGGCGGCGGTGGTTGTAATTCCGTCGGTGCTGATGCCATCCGATTCGATCGATATCGCCATGGCGCGCGTGCTGTGTACGCTGATCGGCGTGGTGGTCAGCACACTGGTGCTGGCGGCGCTGACGCCCGAGTCGCCGCTGTCGGATTTTTATGCCCAGATACGAGCCGTGTCCGCAGAGGCCGTGGCGTATGCGGCGCGCGTGCTGCGCGAGGGCATGTCGGAGCATCATGGCAAGGAAGAGCGCCGGATACTCGGTCTGATCAGCAAACTTGATGCCTCGGCGCGTCTGACTTCGGCCGGATCGGTGGCGGGGTATCGGCGCTTGGGTGACGTGGATCTGCTCATCATCGGATCGCTGACGACGATGGCTGGGGCGCAGGCGATACGCAACAAGAGCATCCCTTGTGATGCGGTCTTGCTGGATCAGTTGGATCGCATCGCGGCCCACCTCCGCAGCGCATGGGACAGCCCTATGGCGGAGGATGAGCGGCGCATCGATACGCGCCAAGACGCAGACTTGCTGCGTTTGAAGGGCGCCATCTGGCAGATTCTCGACGCCGACGTCGCACTGAACCGCCCAGATGCGGTTTCCGGTCCTTCCGTTGCTCCGAGACTGCGTCAGGCCTGGCTGGCACCGCACCGTGAGTGGCGGCTGGCATGGCGCGCCGGTACGCTGGCAGGGGGGGCGAGCTTTGCGGCCGCGCTGCCCGGATTATGGTGGCCGTGGCCACCACTTCAACTGGCAGCTTTGGGCGTGAGCATCTTCGTCATGGTGCTGGGTTCCTTGCCCTTGCCCCAGTTGATCGCGCCAAAGTTGTTGACCGGCGTCGTTGCTGGCGTTGTCGCGGCCGTCTTCTACCGCCTGGCGGTGCAGCCCGAGATCGCCACCACAACGGGGCTATTGCTGACGATCGCGCCGTTCCTGCTCGTGGGCGGATTCGTCCGTGTGCATCCGCAAACCGCCATCCCTGCCGTCGACGCCAACATGTGCTTCCTGCTGGCCTCGCAAGCCGGTATGCCCGCTACAGATGACGTCGGCAGGATCCTCGGCGATTCGGCCGCACTGATCTTGCCTGCGGTCGTACTGGCCGGCGGTTTCATCCTCTTGCCACGCCGTGCCGAACGACAAGCGGTGGATGCGGCGGCAATGATCCGTCGCGACCTGCTTCGCATCGTCGAGTTCGGTGCAAATACGAATCCTGTGGATTGGCACGCCCGGGGCGCACGCCAGATTCTGCGTCTGACGCTGCATCTGGGGCGGGCGGAAGGGCTTGGCGAACGCTGGCCCGAGGGCTTGCTGGCGACGCTGAACGTGGGGCAGTCGCTGATCGACATGCAGCGTCTGGGCATGCCGGACGCCGTGAAAGCGCTGCTCGTCGGGATACTGAAGCAGCAAATGCTGCCGCAACAGACCGCGCAAGCATTGCTCGCGTTGGCGGACGCGGCCGATGACGACACGCACAAGCTAGCGATTCGGTCACTCGCCGGCATGCTCGTCCGCGCGGCCGACCTGTTGAACTTTGGTGTCCCGGCAAGGCCGGACAACCGGGAATAGCCCTTGCGAACTGAATCCCCGGATTGCGCCGCCCCCGGAGGCTGCGCAATCCGGGGGCGAGATTCAGAGTGCTGCCGCGACGCGCGTGCCTTGGTCGATTGCACGTTTGGCATCGAGTTCGGCTGCGACATCGGCGCCACCGATGAGCCGTACATCAATGCCCTCCGCCTGCAAGGGCCCATGCAGTTCGCGCAGCGGATCCTGGCCGGCGCAGACTACGATGCTGTCGACATCCAGACAGCGGGACTGCTCGTCGACGGTAATGTGCAGGCCGGCGTCGTCGATGCGGTCGTAGGTCACTCCGGCGAGCATCTTCACCCCCCGCCGGGTGAGCAGGGTGCGACGGATCCAGCCGGTGGTTTTCGCGAGACCTTCGCCAACCTTGGTGGGCTTGCGCTGCAACAGCCAAAGCTGGCGCGGTCGTTCTTCGTCCTGCGGTTCGCACAGGCCGCCGCGGCCGGCATAGGTCGAATCGATGCCCCATTCGCGCCGGTAATGCTCGATCGGGTCCGTGGCGAGATCGGCGTGGGTGAGGAATTCGCTGACGTCGAAACCAATGCCGCCGGCACCGATGACCGCTACCTTGCGCCCGACCGGCTTTCTGCCCGTAATCACGTCGATGTAGTTTGTGACTTTCGGGTGCTCAATGCCGGGGATATTCGGTGTGCGAGGCGCGATGCCGGTTGCGAGCAGCACCGAGTCAAAGCGTCCGGCAAGGTCGCCGGCCGTCACGCGCTGATTCAGGCGCAACTCGACGCCGGCTTTCTGCAGCCGGCGGCCGAAGTAGCGGAGCGTCTCGGCGAACTCCTCCTTGCCCGGAATCCGCTTTGCGAGATTGAACTGACCGCCAATTTCGGCCGCGCTGTCGAACAGCGTTACGCTGTGGCCGCGTTCGGCTGCCGTTGCTGCCGCGGCCATGCCTGCCGGGCCGGCGCCGACCACCGCGACGCGCTTGCTCGTCGCCGCAGGAGAGATAATGAATTCGGTCTCGCGGCAGGCGATCGGGTTGACCAGACAGGTGCAAGGCTTCGCCTCGAAGATGTGGTCGAGGCAGGCCTGATTGCAAGCGATGCAGGTATTGATCTCGTCGCTGCGGCCGGCTTCCGCCTTGACGACGAAATCGGGATCGGCAAGGAAGGGGCGGGCCATCGAAACCATGTCGGCGTCACCGCGTGCAAGCACCTGCTCGGCCACTTCAGGGGTGTTGATGCGGTTTGACGTGATCAGCGGGATCTTCACTTCGCCCTTCATGCGCTGCGTCACCCAGGTGAAGGCCGCGCGGGGCACCATTGTGGCGATGGTCGGGATGCGCGCTTCGTGCCATCCGACCCCGGTATTGATCAGCGTCGCGCCGGCGGCCTCGACGGCTTTGGCGAGCTCAACGATCTCTTCCCACGGTGCACCGGCCTCGACGAGGTCGAGCATCGATATACGGTAGATGACGATGAATTCGCGCCCTACCCGTTCGCGTACCCGCCGGACGATCTCGACCGGAAAGCGGTGGCGGTTCTCCATGCTGCCGCCCCAGCGGTCCTTGCGGTGGTTGGTCTGCAGCACGGTAAATTCGTTAATCAGGTAACCCTCGGAACCCATCACCTCGACGCCGTCGTAGCCGGCCCTGTTCGCCAGTGCGGCGCAATGAGCGTAGTCTTCGATCGTGCGCTCGATGTCGTCTTCCGTCATTTCGCGCGGAGTGCTCGGCGAAATCGGCGCCTTCAGCGCCGACGGCGCGACCGAACCGCGGTGGTAGGCATAACGGCCAGTGTGCAGAATCTGCATGCAGATTTTTCCCCCCTCTGCATGTACGGCCTCCGTAATCAGCCGGTGATGGGCGACCTCGTCCTCATTGGTAAGTGCCGAGGCCCCGGGGAAGATCACGCCTTCGCTGTTGGGGGCAATGCCACCGGTCACGATCAGGCCCACCCCGCCACGCGCGCGCGCCGCGTAGAAGGCCGCAAGCTTGGCGAATCCGTTGCCCGACTCCTCCAGTCCGGTGTGCATCGAGCCCATCAGGACGCGATTCTTCAGCGTGCAGAAGCCGAGGTCGAGGGGTTCGAGCAGCCGCGGGTAGGCGGCAGTCGGGCGTGCATCGGCGGGGCGCATCATGATTTGTCTCCTTGATATCTTTATGTTATTCGACGTACGGTACCGTATCGTCGCGATACGCCGATGATAGTGCCTTGCCTCCCTCACGGCCAGTAGGAGGGGGCAGCTCGCGGTGATATGACGTGCGTCGGTGAGGCTTCGGGCGGGTGGAAACGTTGGGGAAATGAGTGGACGCCGGACTACGATTTTGGTGATAGAATCGCGCACCTTTGTTCCGGCAAGTTCATTTTGTGCAAATGGATTTCGTCGGAATCCGTTTTCGCCCACCGCGATTTGTTCGTTCGCGGTGCCTGGTCAACGTCTCATCATGGAGGCGACGGATGGCATTTGTCATTCTTTCCGCCGGAACCCTGGCCCAGTCCAACTTACGCACCATCAGCGCGCGTACCTTCCTGGGTGTCTCTGCGCTTGCGGTTATGGCGGCAGTGGGGGGCGGTTTTGCCCTTGGTTATGGTTTCAGCCCCGCGCCGGAAAGCCGTCCGGTGACGGTCGACAGTGCATCGATCGATCCCGCACAGCCGGAAGGCCGTCTGCTCATTGATCGTTTCGGGGAGCTGTCCGGTCGTATGGTTCAGCTCGAAGCCGAGGCTGCCGGCCTTGCAGCCCGCATCGGTCTGATCAAGGATTTCGAGGCCCGTATCAAGGACAGCTCCGCGGCCGAAATCAAGTCGGGCCGAATTGCCAAGACGCCGCCGGCGGCTTCCGCTGGCGGTCCCTGGCTGACGCCGTCGTCCGCATTCTCGCCGCGCGTGGCGGACCCGGTTTCACGCCTTGTCGAAGCATCGCAGCGTGTCGAAATGGGTGAGCCCAGTTTGCTGACCGACGAGCTTTCCCGCATGGAGCAGGACATCGAGCGCGTCCGTGACGCCTTCATGCACATTGATAAGCTTGCTACCACATTCAACCTGGCCTACATGGCGTTTCCGGGCCGTTCACCGGTGGCCGACGTCGACATCACGTCGACTTTCGGCAACCGGGTCGATCCGTTCCAGAGGCGCCCCGCGTTTCACAGCGGCGTCGATTATCCTGCCCTGAAAGGTACGGCGATTGCCGCGAGCGGGGGCGGGCGCGTGAGCTTTGCCGGGTATCGCGCGGAATACGGTAATACGGTTGAAATCGACCACGGCGGCGGTCTCGTAACGCGTTATGCCCATGCTTCGAAACTGCATGCGCGGGTCGGCCAGATCGTGATGCCCGGTCAGAAGATTGCCGAGATCGGGTCCACGGGGCGGTCGACTGGGTCACACCTGCATTTCGAGGTCATCAAGGACGGGCTCGTCGTCGATCCAGCGTATTATCTGGCGCGGTTCTGAGTGTCACCGATGTCTTCGGGGCGCTTCTCGTACAGTTACGACCTCACGCGCAAGGCCTACGCTTTGGCTCCTTCGCGCGGCTATCGGAGGCTGTTCGTGACGCTCCTGCTGGTACTGGGGGGGGTGGTTCTTGCGGTGGTCGGTTTCCGATATTTCGAGAATCATCTCGCGCCGGCGTCCTTTCTTTCGGACGTACGCGCCGAAAACCACCAATTACGGGATGCGTTGGCGAAGTCGCGTTTCGATTTTGAAGTGGAGCTCGCCACCCGCGGCGAGCTGGAGCGTCAGGTGGTGACTCTCAACGAACAGCTCAAGCAAGTGCGCGAAGAGCTGGCGTTTCTCAAGTCTGCGGGCGCGCGTGCGCCGGGCAAGTGAAGGACTCAGGCAAGAACGCGGGGCGGGCAATAAATCAGGAGTGCAGGAGTAATGTTCGGACGCAAGCGCAACAAGTCGATCGAAGTGACCAAACTCTCGAGCCTTGTCGCGGACAATCTGGAAATTGTCGGTGACGTGCTGTTTTCCGGCGGATTGCGGGTGGATGGCAAGATCGAGGGGAATGTGCTCAGCAAGGATGGTGAGCGCAGCCTGCTTGTGCTTAGCGATAAAGGCACGATCGTCGGACGCGTGCGCGCGTACGATGCCGTGATCAACGGAAGCATCTCCGGCGATCTTGAAGTCGAGCATTTTCTCGAACTCCAGTCGAACGCGCGCGTTTCGGGAAATATCACTTACCGCCAGCTGCAGATGGAGTGTGGTGCGGTGGTTGACGGTCAGCTCGAAAAAGCAGTTGAATCGAGTGCGGACGGCAAGGTCATCGATATTTCGGCATCAAGTCCGGCAGCGGCCTCACGCTGACCAGGGCCACCGCGACGGGGAGCTCAGTTTACGTGCTCTGCTTGCAGCGGGTCGGCTGCGGGATTGGGTTCATCCGGTAGCCAGCCGAATTGCCGGAATGCCAGCCATGCCAGCCATGCCGCGAACCATGTCGCGTAGAAGCTGAATACGATATCGCTGAGAAAATGCCCACCCTGCGTGATGCGGCCAAAGCCGAATAGCGCTCCGGCTGCCAATCCAATCAGCGTCCAGCGCCGGCGTGCCGCCGCGCCGCCGAGAAAACCCAGGCTCACCAAGTAGAACCCTGCAGACGCGTGGCCACTGACGAAGGAACAGTTGTTCTGGCACTGATCGGTCGGTTTCAGGGCCGGAGAAAAAATCTGGGTTCCTCCAAAATCGACAATCTTGGCTGGGCGGGCGCGCCCCCAATTGTCTTTCAGTGCGACGTCGATCAGAAGTCCGGGGCCAAGTGCCAGCGCGACGATCAGGTAACCGACCTGAATGCGCCGCCGCGCCCCGGTCTCCCCCCGCTGGATCGAGTAGGCAAACATCGCGATCAGCAGACCAATGATGATCGCGCGCGACATCAGCGGGACGCCTTTGTAGAGCGACTGCACGAAGGCGTCGCGCTCGCCGACGAAACCTTGCTCGGGCTCGAAGAACGCGCGTGACACGGCCAGGTCTATCTCGGGAACGCTCGTGAACAGCACTGCACACGCCAGCAAGCTGACGCACATAACCAAGGTCAGGCGGCTCATCGCGTTGCGCCTCGATGGGTGTTAGAACCTGCCGGTCTGCGTGTCGTGCTGATGTTGCCTGGAGGCATCCGTCTGTTCCGTTGGATTGATAAAGGTTCGAGTCGCGCGGGGCTTTTCAGTCTGGCAGCTTGCGTATCAGCGCGACCCCGCCTTTGCTGTAGAGCATTTCGATACCGCTCGCGGGCAGTCGGTCGGTACGCGTGAGGGCAAGCTCGCCGGGAGCAGGGACGCGATCGACGGTTATGGCCTGACGATAGACACTGAAGCTCGGTGCGTAATAACGCCAGGCTACGACCGGTTCTCCGATTTTCCGTGCCAGCAATGCTGCTTCCTTGACCGGCCCCTGCAGGACAGCGCCAGCCCACGGTACGACCACTGTACTGAGAACCACCACTTGAATTACTGCAGCTGCGGCAACCTTCATCCACGTGGCCGCATTCCAGCGTGCCGCCAGCCAGAGCCAGACCAGCAAGCCACCGATCGTGATCAGATAGTATTCGGGCGAGGCTTCGCCCAGTGCCAGGCCAAGCTGGGCGCGGTAGTACGCATTGCCTGCATCGCTCGCTGCCAGCGCATTGAAGATCAGCGGTAGCAGCGGCAGGGTAATCAGGAACAGTGTTGGTGCAAGCAGGTGGAGCCGCGCGCGGCGCAACTCGTTGCGGTGCACGGCGATCAGCAAGAACAGTGGTGTCGCGCCGTACAGCACGTAATGCGGCAATTTGGTGCCGGAGAGCGAAAAGAACACGACGACAAACGCGGCCCAGACCCACAGAAATCGCCGCACCCCCGTGGCGATGTCCGCGCGCACGTGGCGCACCGTGGCGACAAGCGGCCCGGTCCACGGCAACAGCAGAAGTGGAACCGCCAGCACGTAATAGAACAGGCTGCCGGCGTGGCCTTCGAGTGTGCCGGTAAAGCGCTCGACGTTGTGCTTGAGGATGAAGCCGTCAATAAACGCCTGACCGTGGATCGCCAGCGCCGCTGCGTACCAGGGTACGACCAGTGCCGCGAGAATCACCAGACCCACCGGGTCGAACACCGCACGTGTCCAGCGCTTCCATTCGCCGCGACTGGCACAGTAGAGGAAGCTGACGGTGCCCGGCACCAGCAGCGCGATCGGCCCTTTTGTCAATACCCCCAGGCCGATCCACACGAAGCTGCGCAGCAGCGGCGCACGACGGCCGGATTCGAGGTGTCGCCAGGCGTCGAACAGCGCGAGCGCAAGCAACAGATTGAGCAGCGCATCGGCGGTGGCGGCACGGCCGATCGCGAAGGGCCCGAGTGCGGTGGCGGTGACCGCCAGCGCAGCAAGCGCGGTATTGGCGCCGAAGCGTTCGCGGGCGAAATACCACGTGGCGTAGCTCCACAGTGCGGCGGCGACCGCGGAGGGAAGGCGGAACGCCCACTCGGTGGCACCGAACAGGAGATAGCCGAGTGCCTGCAGCCAGTAGATGAGGATCGGCTTGTCGAAACGATGCTCGCCGTTCAGATAGGTCGACAGGAAATCTCCCCGCTCGAACATCTCGCGGGTGGCTTCCGAGAATGCGCCTTCGTCGACGTCGAACAGCGGCGCCCCGCCGAGGCGCAGGAAGAATGCCACGATCGGCAACAGGAAGATCAGCAGGGCGAGTTGAGGCCTCGGGCGCGGGAGGGCGGTTGCTGACGTGCTCATCGACTGTCGTTCCGGTGCCAGCCGGCCGTGTCGTCAAGCGCCAATGCGGGCCGTGCCAGATAGGCGCGCGACGAGCCGGATTCGTAATAGATGCGTGTGAGCAGTTCGGCCAGCACGCCCGACGTGACCATCTGTACACCGGCGATGACGAGGAAGAAGCCGCCGAAAAGCATCGGACGGGTGCCGATGTCTTCGCCGAGCACGAGTTTCACTGCGAGCAGGTAGGCGAGAATCAGGCTGCCAACGGTACCGAGCGCGATGCCGATGCCACCGAAGAAATGGCCGGGGCGAGTGCGATAGCGCATGAAGAAATACACGAACACCAGGTCCAGCACCACACGGAAGGTGCGCGAAATACCGTATTTCGACTGGCCGAATACCCGTGCGTGATGGGTGACGACCTCCTGCGCGATACGCCGCGGCGTAGTCACCGTTGCCAGCCACGCGGGGATGAAGCGGTGCATTTCGCCGTAAAGCCGCACGCTCTTGATCGCGCTGGCGCGGAACACTTTGAGGCTGCAGCCGTAGTCCTTCAGATGCACGCCCGTCATGCGCGCGATCAGGCGGTTGGCGATGCGTGAGGGAATCTTGCGCAGCAGCAAGCCGTCCTGACGGTCCTTGCGCCAGCCGGCGACGAGGTCGAGGTCTTCCTTGAGCAGGCGATTGACCATCCGCGGGATGTCGATCGGGTCGTTCTGCAAGTCGCCGTCCATGGTCACGATGACACTGCCGCGCGCGGCATCCAGTCCCGCCTGCATGGCGGCTGTCTGCTTGAAATTACGCATGAGTTCGACGATCCGCACGTGCGGCCCGAACTGTTTTGCGCAGCGAACGAGTTCCGCCGGTGTCGCGTCCGAACTGCCGTCGTCAACGAGCACGACTTCCCACGGCCACTCGTAGGGGCCGAGTGCGAGGTGGATGCGTTGGAGGAGCGGTTCGACGTTGTCCGCTTCGTTGTACATTGGTACGACGACCGACAAAGTGTGTTCGGGCATTTCCGCGGGAATCTGCGGTTCGGCCGGCGGCAGGGGAGATTTGTTCATGCGGATCAATATTTTCCGGAAACGGGCGGGCGATCGGGGGGCGCGGTGTCTGCCGCGCGGGCAGGAAGCAGCCACGCCAGGCCTCCGGCGCCGACCGCGCACGCAATCACAAAAAGATGAAGCGCGAGAGCGGCTTGCAGGCCGCTCTCGAATGAAATTCCATGCGGCAGGAGCGCCGCCGCGGCACCCGCCTCGTAGGTGCCGAAGCCGGCGACACCCTGGACAGGCAGGATTGCCGCGAGTTCCGCACCCAGCGCGCCGGCGGCGCCTACGGCCGGTCGGGCGGGCAGCAAGGCGGCAAATAGCCATGCCTGGGTTGCGAGTTTGACTGACCAGTTGGCGATCGTCCACATCCAGCCGAAGCGGGCATGGCGCGTCGACTCCGCAAATGCATCGCGCAGCTTGGCGAATTTGGTCGCCATGGCCCGGCCTTCAGCCCAGTCGTGCGGCGTGCGAGCCCATCGCGGCAGATACCACGCAAACGCGATCAATACTGCGACCGCGGCGCAGCGTAGCGCGAGCGATAGACCGGGCCAGATGATCACTGCGAGCACCGCGACCACCAGCGCATCCTGCAGTCGGAACCAGAACAAGGATGCAAGCGCGCGTCCGAGCGGCGTGCCGAAGGACTGTCGCAGCAGTAACGGAAAGGCAGCTTCGCCGCCGCGGAACGGGACGACATTGACCATCGCGTTGTGGATCAGAACGATGCGCAGGCACACGCGAAAACGGTTGCCCGCGTCGCCGCGAAATTCGTCATGGACGCGTGCCGCACGCAGCACGTAGCTGATGAAGAGGCCCGCGACGCCAACGATGAGAACTGGGACGGTCAGGCGGGCAAAGGCAGCTCCCAGTTCGCGCCAACGCGCGTCGCTCGCCAGCCAGGCAAGCAGGGCAAAACTCGCCAGTAAGGCCAGCACCCGCTTCAATTCACACTCCTGCGGCCGCCGGTCTTCAGCGCAATGAAGGCGCCGGCCAGGCCCCACGCTGCAAGGACGTACTGTGTCCAGACGCCTTGCGGGTAGCCCAGTTCCTCGAAGATCAGCGATATGGACAGGGCAGCCATCAGGATTGCGAGTACTCGAACACCGCCTGGTGTGGTCCAGAACCGCCAGCGTGCCGACCACCACACGCCGATGGCGCCGCATAGCCAGCCGCCGGCGCCACCGGCAAAAATGTCCAGCGGCCAGTGGGCGCCAACCGCGACGCGCGAGAAAGCCACCAGAGCGGCCACTGTTAGCGCGAGCAAGGCAATTCGGCGGGTGCCGGTCATCAGGCTGCACAGGGCGACCACGGCAGCGAACCCGAAGGCCGTTGTAGAGTGACCGGAAGGAAAGGAGCCCGTGCGCAGCGCTTCTCCGATGATTTGGATCTGTTCGGGTGGCAGCACCGCAGCCGGGCGGGGTTCGGCGAAAAATTCCTTGAGTCCGTGCGTGTACGCCGCCCCCGCCGGGACCGCCAATACCGCGGCCGCAATCCAGCGCGGGCGCCATGCCAGCCAGCCGGCGAGCAGCGCAAAGGCTCCCGAGGTCGAACCGATGTTGGTCACGCCGGCCCACAGAAACGCTGGCACCGCAGTGGCGATGCTGTTCCACTCGACGAACCACTCCGTGTTGCGTCCGCTTGCCAGCGTCGCCAGCGCAAGCAAAGCGAGAATCCCGGCGGGCGCCACGATCCAGTACGTGCTTTCATTGCCGGGGAGGGAAGACGGTGTTTCGGAGGTCATCAGGCTGCGCCGGACAAAGGGCGCAATTCTAACCGATCGCCCCGGTCTCGGGCGGAGCGTTGGGGCGCGGAACGACTGGGGCGCAACATGGCGGACGGGATGAAGCCCGGTCGTCGGGTATAATTTCGCGCTTCCGATCGTCGAACCCCGTTCGCGTCCTACTTTACCCTTCGCTCCGACTCAAATGGCCGAAATTCTCAAGCTGCGCGGCGCTGTAGCGCTTTCTTCCTCCCGCCTGGAGCGACTCTCGCGTTCCGTTGCCGATGCGCTTCCCAAGCTCAAGGGCCTTGCAGCCGAGCACTGGTATTTCATCGAGCTCGCCGCACCGCTCGCCAGCGAAGAGCTGGAGCGGCTGGTTGATCTGCTCGGCGCGGTCCCGGCGACGCCACATGCGCCGGCCGGTACGCTGCTGGTGGTTGTTCCGCGCCTCGGGACGATCTCGCCGTGGGCATCCAAGGCGAGCGACATCGCGCGTCAGTGCGGCTTCGACAAGGTGTTGCGCATCGAGCGCGGGATCGTCTATTCGCTTGAGGTGCGCGGCGGTTTCGACGAGCGTCACTTCGCCGCGGTGCTGCCGCTGCTGCACGACCGCATGACGGAGTCGGTGCTGCCGACCGTCGATGCTGCTGAAGCGCTGTTCCATCACTACGAGCCGAAGCCGCTTACCAGCGTCGATGTGATCTCCGGCGGGCGTGATGCACTGGTGGCGGCGAATGCGGAGCTGGGGCTGGCGCTTTCGGACGACGAGATCGACTATCTCGTCGACAACTTCACGCGTATCGCGCGCAATCCGACGGATGTCGAGCTCATGATGTTCGCGCAGGCGAACTCCGAACATTGCCGCCACAAGATTTTCAACGCGGACTGGGTCATCGACGCCCGGGCGATGGACAAAACGCTGTTCGGGATGATTCGCGAAACGCACAAGGCGCATCCCGAAGGCACGGTGGTGGCGTATTCCGACAACGCCTCGGTGATCGAGGGCGCGACCGTCGATCGCTTCTACGCCGACCCCGATGGCCAGTGGCGATTCCGTGCGGAGGAAACCCATATCCTCGCGAAGGTCGAGACCCACAATCACCCGACCGCGATCTCGCCCTTTCCGGGTGCGGCAACCGGTGCTGGCGGCGAAATCCGCGATGAAGGTGCTACCGGCCGCGGCTCGAAGCCGAAGGCGGGTCTGACCGGTTTCTCGGTGTCGAACCTCAGGATCCCGGAATTCGAACAGCCATGGGAAAAGCCCTACGGGAAGCCGGACCGCATCGCTTCGGCGCTCGACATCATGATCGAAGGCCCGATCGGCGGCGCGGCGTTCAACAATGAATTTGGTCGTCCGAACCTCGCCGGTTATTTCCGCACTTTCGAGCAGGAAGTCCAGAACGAGGTGCGCGGCTACCACAAGCCGATCATGATCGCCGGTGGCCTCGGCAGCATCCAGGCGCAGCAGTCGCACAAGGTGCAGTTCGCACCCGGCACGCTGCTGATACAGCTCGGCGGTCCGGGCATGCTGATCGGCCTCGGCGGCGGTGCGGCGTCGAGCATGGCGACCGGCACGAACACGGCCGATCTGGATTTTGCCTCGGTGCAGCGCGGCAACCCGGAAATCGAACGTCGTTGCCAGGAGGTCATCGATTGCTGCTGGCAGCGCGGCGAAGAAAATCCGATCCTCGCGATCCACGACGTCGGCGCCGGTGGGCTGTCGAATGCGATGCCGGAACTGGCGGATTCCGCCAGTCTGGGCGCGCATTTCGAACTGCGCGAAGTGCATATCGAGGAGCCGGGCATGAGCCCGCGCGAGATCTGGAGCAACGAGTCGCAGGAGCGCTACGTGCTGGCGATCGCGCCGGAGAGTCTCGATGAATTCCGTGCGATCTGCGAACGCGAACGCTGCCCGTTCGCGGTGCTCGGCGCGGCGACGGCCGACGGCCATCTGACGGTCAGCGACCGTCACTTCGGCAACAAGCCGGTCGACATGGAAATGCAGGTGCTGCTCGGCAAACCGCCGAAAATGACGCGCAACGTGTCGCGCCGTGGCGTGCATGTCCCGCCGTTCGATGTCACCGACATCGACCTCAAGGAGGCCTGCCTGCGCGTGCTGCGCCTGCCGACGGTCGCGAGCAAGAATTTCCTCATCACGATCGGCGACCGTTCGGTCGGCGGCCTGACGGCGCGCGACCAGATGGTCGGGCCATGGCAGGTGCCGGTCGCGGATGTCGCGGTCACCGCGATGAGTTTCCACGGCTACATGGGCGAAGCTTTCGCAATGGGTGAGCGCACCCCAATTGCGTGCCTCGATGCGCCGGCCTCGGGCCGCATGGCGGTTGGCGAAGCGGTGACCAACATCGCTGCGGCCGACATCGCCGATCTCGGCAAGGTCAAGTTGTCGGCCAACTGGATGGCGGCGGCGGGCCATCGTGGTGAAGATGCAAAACTGTTCGACACGGTAACCGCGGTGTCGCAGTTCTGCCAGCAGGCGGGTCTTTCGATCCCGGTCGGCAAGGATTCGCTGTCGATGAAGACCGCCTGGCAGGAAGAAGGCCAGGATCGCCAGGTCGTCTCACCGCTGTCGCTCGTCGTCACTGCCTTTGCGCCAGTAGACGACATCCGCCGCACGCTGACGCCGCAGTTGCAGTTGCCCGACGGCGTCGACACCGAGCTGATGCTGATCGACCTCGGCAATGACCGCAACCGCCTCGGCGGTTCGGCGCTGGCGCAGGTGTTCGGTTCGGTCGGCGAACATGCGCCGGACGTCGACGCCGCGCAACTCGCCGCGTTCTTCGGACTGATCCAGCAGTTCCGCCGTGACGGTCTGCTGCTCGCCTATCACGACCGCAGCGACGGCGGCCTCTTCGCGACGCTGTGCGAGATGGCTTTCGCGGCAAAGTGCGGCCTGTCGGTGCTGCTCGACACCGTCTGCTACGACGAATACATGAACGACGTCGACGGTCTCGACAAGAAGCCCGATACGATCAAGGGTCGCCTCAACGACCGGCTGTTCGGCGGTCTGTTCGCGGAAGAACTCGGTGCGGTGATCCAGATCCGCCGCGAGGATCGCGCACGCATCACCACGCCGCTGCGCGACGCCGGCATCGCCTACCATTTCATCGGCGAACCGAATCGCAAGGATGAGATCCGCCTGTGGCGCAACGCCAAGCTGGTGTTCAATGCATCGCGTGCGGAACTGCTGCAGACCTGGTCGGAAACCAGCTACCGCATCGCCCGCCTGCGTGACGACGCGGACTGCGCGCGCGAGGAATTCGAGGCGCTTGCCGATGTGTCGAATCCCGGCCTGAGCGTGGTCACGACCTTCAACCCCGCAGAAGACATCGTCGCGCCGATGGTCGCCACCGGCAGCCGGCCGAAGATCGCGATCCTGCGCGAGCAGGGCGTGAACTCGCAGGCCGAGATGGCCGCCGCGTTCGAGCGGGCCGGCTTCGCGCCCTTCGACGTGCATATGTCCGATCTGCAGGCGGGACGCCATCGGCTGAGCGAATTTCACGGTCTCGCCGCCTGCGGTGGGTTCTCGTACGGCGACGTGCTCGGCGCAGGGCAGGGCTGGGCCAAGTCGATCCTGTTCAATTCGGCGCTGCGTGCGGACTTCGAGGCCTTCTTCGCGCGAACCGATACCTTCGCGCTAGGTGTGTGCAATGGCTGCCAGATGATGGCGAACCTTGCCACGATCATTCCCGGCGCACAGCATTGGCCGACCTTCCACCGCAACCGTAGCGAGCAGTTTGAAGCCCGCTTCGTGATGGCCGAAGTGCTGGACAGCCCGTCGATCCTGTTCGCTGGCATGGCGGGTAGCCGTATGCCGATCGTCGTCAGTCATGGCGAGGGCAGGGCAGTGTTTGCCGACGCCACCGACCGAAGGGATGCGCTCGCGGCGGTGCGCTATGTCGACAATCGCGGCGCGCCGGCCGTAGTTTATCCGTTCAACCCCAACGGTTCGCCGGACGGCCTCGCCGGCCTCACCACGGCGGACGGGCGCTTCACGATCATGATGCCGCACCCCGAACGCACCGCGCGTACGGTGCAGATGAGCTGGTATCCCGACAATCTGGGCGAAGATTCGCCGTGGATGCGGATGTTCCGCAACGCGCGGCGCTGGCTGGGCTGATACCGCTCATGCAACCGGCGGCCACACATGACACATGAAAGTGGTTGGCTGCCGGTTTTTCCGCTTGACTGCAATCAAGGGGTTCGGGAGACTAGTCCACTAGGATCGGTGTCCAACATCTTACGTGTAGGCAGCCCAGCTTCCACATGCAAATCAGGCGCACGACTCGCAGCCTTACCGCCTGGATCGCTTTGTTTGCGATCCTGCTGGCTGCAATCGGTCCGGCCCTGAGTCATACACTTTCACTACTTGGCGACGGCGCAGGCTGGGTTGAGGTGTGTACCGTCGCCGGAACGAAGCTCGTTGCCGTAGATGGTTCAGGTGAGAAGGGCAAGGCGGGCGACGTCGACCTGTTCCCGTCCGAACGTTGCGCCTTTTGTTCGACGCACGTCGCAGTGCCCGCGCTGCCGAGCGTGGGGGTAATGCCCTTTGTCCTGAAGAGCAGCTCCGCCGAATTTCCCTCGCTGTATTTTCACGCACCGCGCCCGATGTTCGCCTGGGCTGCGGCGCATCCCCGAGCTCCACCCGTCCTTTCCTGATCGTTGCCGAACACCGGTACTGCCTCCGCCGGAGGCAGTTTACCGATCCGTTTGCCCCCGAACGCAGGATCTCTGAAATTTGCAGCCGCAGTTGGTCGCAGCGAGCAAGGCTCGTTTGCGATGCTTTGTCCACTCGTGCGCTGCAAGCTTGGCCGATGTCCGACCTCGACCTGCCTTCACAGACTTGATGGAGCAGAAAGCATGAAAAAAATCCTTGCGGCAGTGCTGCTGTCGTTTGCAGTGTCCATTCCGGCGCTTGCCGAGGTGAAGATCGAAGAGCCATGGGTGCGGGCGACCGTCGCCCAGCAAAAGGCGACCGGCGCCTTCATGCGTATCACCGCGCCGCAGGATGCGCGCCTTGTCTCGGCGAAGTCCCCGGTCGCCGGCAAAGTCGAGATCCACGAGATGGTGCTGGAAAACGACGTGATGAAGATGCGCCCCGTTGCGGCAGTCGAGTTGCCCGCCGGAAAACCCGTCGAGTTGAAGCCCGGCGGCCATCACGTAATGCTCCTCGAGCTGAAGCGGCCCCTGAGTCCGGGTGATGACGTGCCAATTTCACTGGTGGTCGAAGGCAGCGACGGCAAGCGCGAAACGCTTGAGCTTGCGGCACCGGTTCGGCCGCTGCATTCCACGAGCGGAGGCAATCATGGGCGCTGACAAGATTCGGGCCCTTGCGGCCCTTTCATGCGTATGGGCGACATCATGCAGCTTCGCCGCCGATGCGGATACGATCCTCGATCAGGTAACCGTTACCGCGACGCGCGAGCAGGCGCGGCTGGTCGAAACGCCTGCCTCAGTCGGAGTGGTGAAGGGAGCGGACATAGCGGCCGACAAACCTTCGCACCCGGCCGAAGTCATGAGCCAGATTCCGGGTGCCGCAGTCGCAGTGACGAATGGCGAGGGGCACACGACCGCGATTCGCCAGCCGTTTACGACCAGCCCGGTCTACCTGTTTCTCGAAGATGGCATTCCGTCGCGATCGACCGGTTTCTTCAATCACAACGGGCTTTACGAGATCAACATTCCGCAAGCGGGCGGCATTGAGGTCAATCGCGGTCCGTCGTCGGCGCTCTATGGCTCGGACGCGATCGGCGGAGTGGTCAATGTGTTGACGCGCACGCCGCCGCGGAAGGCGGAAGCGATCGGCTCCGTCGAAATTGGTGAGCACGGCTGGCGACGCGCGCTCGTGTCGGGCGGTGACGGCTACGAAAACGGCGGCTGGCGCGCCGATCTGAATTTCAGCGCGACCGATGGCTGGCGTGACGACACGGGGTACGACCGCAAGAGCGCCACCCTGCGCTGGGACCACTTCATTGGCGACAGCACTTCGCTGAAGACGGTGCTTGGCTTCTCGCAGATCGACCAGGATACCGGTGCGAATTCGCCTCTCGTGCGTGACGACTACAGGCACGATCCGACCAGAAATTATCTGCCGATTGCCTTCCGCAAGGTCAGTGCATTGCGCCTGTCGACGAGCTACGAGCATGAAACGGAGAACGCCTTGCTGTCGATCACCCCGTATGTCCGGGACAACAGCATGGATCTTCTGGCGAGCTTCGCGCTGCGCTTCGACCCGAGCATTGCCGAGACGGAAAACCGGTCTTACGGTTTGATGGCAAAGTGGCGCCAGGACTTTGCGCCGATGCGCGCGCGCCTGATCGCCGGTATCGACGTCGATATGAGCCCGGGCGGACGACGCGAAAATCGCATCAACCCGACGACACGCGGCACCGGCGCGAGCCAGGAGTTCATCGCCTACACGGTGGGTCCGCGCATCTACGACTACGAGGTCGAATATCGCGGCATTTCGCCTTACATCCACGGCGAAATCTCGCCGACCGACAGGCTGCGCCTTACCGCGGGCCTGCGCTACGATGACATGCGCTACGAGTTCAGCAATCGATTCGCCCCCGGTGCGGTTCAGGTCGGCAACAGCTTCTATGGCCAGGCGGCGGACACCAGTGTGAGCTATCACCGCGCGACACCGAAGATCGGTGCGACCTACGCCCTCGGCAAGGACACCCACGTGTTTGCGTCGTACAATCAGGGTTTCCGTGCACCGTCGGAATCGCAGATCTTCCGACCATCGCGTGCCGGCAGCCTGGCGTCCGCGCGTGCGCTCGCGCAGTCGGCGCTGGAACTGGAGGCGATCAAGGCCGATCAGTATGAACTGGGCCTGCGCGGTGTCCTTGCGGGTGTCTCGTATGATCTTGTCGCATACGAATTGACCAAGCGCGACGACATTGTCAGCCAGCGTGATCCGGTCACGACCCAGACGATCACGACCAACGCCGGCAAGACTCGTCATCGTGGCATCGAACTGGGGCTGGGAGCGCCAATCCGGGATGGGCTGCGTCTCGATGTCGCGTTTTCCTATGCCAGGCACGAGTATGTCGACTGGGTGACTTCGCAGGGCGACTTCGGCGGCAACGAGCAGCAAAGTGCGCCGCGTGTCATGTCGAATACACGCCTGACTTGGACTCCGACGAGTAGTGCGCGCGCGCAAATCGAATGGATCCGGATCGGTTCCTACTGGCTCGACGACGAAAATACGGAAAAATATGGCGGACACAGTCTGTTCAATTTCAGAGGCGATCTCGCGCTGACTCGAAGTCTGTCACTGTTCGGCAGCATCCATAACCTAACGGACCGGCGGTACGCCGAAAGTGCGCAGTTGTCGACGGGTCGTACGCCGGCCTACTCGCCGGGACTGCCGCGTACGGTCATCGCCGGCGTCGAGGCAAAATGGTAAGTCGCTGCGCCGTGCGCTTGCTTCCTGAAAGGGGTGGAAAATGACGATCATGCGTATCGGCCGGCTCGTCCGCCCCGCAGCGGTTGCATTACTGACGCTAGGATGTGCCGTTAGCGTTAGTGCGCAAGCGCAGCAACACGAGCATGGCGCGAGTGTGGCCCGGCCGGCAAGACCGGAGCTTGGCACCAGCGCGGCCTTCGCGCCGGACGGTATGCTCTATGCCGTGTCAAAGGAGGGGCAGCACGTGCTGCTTCATCGCAGCACCGACGAAGGCGCCAGCTGGTATGCCCCGGTCGTCGTCAATGCCGATCCGGAAGCGGTTTCCGCGGAAGGCGAAAACCGTCCCAAAGTCGCGTTCACCACCGATGGCGGCGTGCTGGTTTCCTGGACGCGTCCGCTCACCAAGCGCTTTGCCGGTGAGATCCGTCTCGCGCGATCGGACGATGGCCGCCGTTTTGGTACTCCGATCACGGTGCATCGCGATCGGCAGGAGATCACCCATCGCTTCGAGACGATGGCGATCACCGGCCAAGGGCAGGTCGTCGTCGCGTGGATCGACAAGCGCGATCTGGAAGCTTCGCTGGCGGAAAAGCGCGACTATCGCGGTGCGGCGATCTACGCGGCGCTCTCGGACGACGGCGGCCGCAGCTTCCGCCCGGAGGTTAAAGTCGGCGATCACTCCTGCGAGTGCTGCCGCATTGCGATCGCCAACGATACCGACGGTTTGCCGCTGATCCTGTGGCGGCACCTGTTCGAGCCGAACGAGCGGGATCATGCGCTGGCGAAGCTCGGCGCGGACGGCCTGCCGGGCGGCGTTCGGCGGGCGACTTTCGACCGATGGCGCGTCGATGGGTGTCCGCACCACGGGCCTTCGCTCGCGGTGGCAGCCGACGGCACACGCCATGCCGTGTGGTTCAACGAACGAGACGGCGAGGGGCGGGTGTTTTATGGCCGCTTGCAGGATGGCCGGGTCGAAGCCCAACGTACGGTTGGCGGGGAACGCGCGGCACACGCCGACATCGCGGTCAGCGATAAGCGTATTGCGATCGTCTGGAAGGAATTCGACGGCGAACGAACCCGGCTGCGTGCCGACGTATCCGAGGACGGTGGCGCGCAGTTCCGCAGCATGGAATTGGCGGTGACCGCTGGAGCTTCGGATCAGCCGCGCGTGCTGCGGCGCGGGGCATTGCTGTTTGCATTCTGGCGCACCGAAAATGAAGGCATGAAAGGGTACTGGCTGAGATGAAACGACTGACATGTCTGCTGGCTGCATTGCTGTGCAGTAGCGCTACGATCTATGCAGCGGATGACTTCATTGCTCTGGATCGGGCCGGGGCGACAAGGGTGGTCAATGCGGCCAGCCATACGAAGCCGACGATCGTTGCCCTATGGTCATCCGAGTGCATCCACTGCAAGAAGAATCTGAAGCTCTTTGCCGACATGGCAAGAGTGCATCCGCAGTTGAAACTGATCACGATTGCCGTCGAGCCGATGGAAGAGGGGCTTGCCGAGCCGCTCGACCGCCTTGGCGTATCTGGATCCCGTTTCGCCTATGGTGCCGAGGCCCCGGAAGCCCTCGCCCACGCGCTGGATCCAAAATGGCGTGGCGAACTGCCGCGGACGATCCTGTTCGACGGGCGCGGTGGTAAGGTCGCGTTCTCGGGCATCATCACGGAGACAATTGCGCGCGCTTCGCTCGCCCTTTCGGCTGACTAGTAGAAAAAAAGCCGAGCCTTAATGGCCCGGCTTCCCGGTTCTGTGACTAGCGCCTGTCATCCAGTGCACGGCTGAAGCGCCGGCCGAATTACATGCCCTGGTAGATCGGCCCTTCGCCGCCCTGCGGCACGACCCAGTTGATGTTCTGCGTCGGGTCCTTGATGTCGCAGGTCTTGCAGTGCACGCAGTTCTGCGCGTTGATCTGCAGGCGGGGGTTCGAGCCGGACTCGTCCCTCACGATCTCGTACACGCCGGCCGGGCAGTAGCGCTGCTCGGGGGCGTCGTACTTGGCGAGGTTCACCGCGATCGGCACCGACGCATCCTTCAGCTGCAGATGGCAGGGCTGATCTTCCTCGTGGTTGGTGTTCGACAGGAACACCGACGAGAGGCGGTCGAAGCTCAACACGCCGTCGGGCTTCGGATAGTCGATCTTCGCGCACTCGGCCGCGGGTTTGAGCTTGTCGTGGTCGGACGAGTTGTGCAGCGTCCACGGCGCCTTGCCGCGAAACACCTGCTGGTCGATGCCGAAGAGGAGCGAACCCATCCACAGGCCCTTCTTCATGTAGGGCTTGAAGTTGCGCGCCTTGTACAACTCATCGAAGAGCCAGCTCTGGCGGAAGGTGTCGGGGAAGGCGGCGAGTTCGTCGCGGCTGTGCTCGGCCGCCAAGGCGTCGAAGGCGGCCTCGGCGGCGAGCATGCCGCTCTTGATCGCGGCGTGGCTGCCCTTGATGCGTGCGGCATTGAGGAAACCCGCGTCGTCGCCGATCAGCGCCCCGCCCGCGAACACCAGCTTCGGCTGGCTCTGCAGCCCGCCCGCGGTGATGGCGCGCGCACCATAGGCGAGACGCTTGCCGCCTTCGAGGAACTTGCGGATCTCGGGGTGCGTCTTGTAGCGCTGGAACTCCTCGAAGGGTGCGAGGTGCGGATTGGTGTAGTTGAGGCCGACGACGTAGCCCACGGCCACCAGATTGTCTTCGAGGTGATAGACGAAGCCGCCGCCATAGGTGTCGGCGGGCAGCGGCCAGCCGGCGGTGTGCACGACGAGGCCCGGGACATGCCGGTCCGCCGGCACTTCCCACAGCTCCTTCAGGCCGATGCCGTAGGTCTGCGGATCGACGCCGTCCCGGAGCTTGAACTTCGCTTCGAGCTGCTTGCCCAGATGCCCGCGGCAGCCTTCGGCAAACAGCGTGTATTTGGCGTGCAGCTCCATCCCCGGCTGGAACGCCGGGCCGGGCTCGCCTTCGCGGCTCACGCCCATGTCGCCGGTCGCCACCCCCTTCACGGCACCGTTCTCATCGAACAGAATTTCCGCGCCCGCAAAACCCGGATAGACCTCGACGCCCAGCGCCTCGGCCTGCTCGCCGAGCCACTTGGCGACGTTGCCCAGGCGCACGATGTAGTTGCCGTGGTTCAGGAAACAGCCCGGCAAGAGCCCATTGGGGATCTTGCGCCCACCGGTCTCACTCAGGAAGATCACGCGGTCTTCGGTGACGGCGGTGTTCACCGGCGCACCCTGTGCCTTCCAGTCGGGGATCAGTTCGGTGAGCGCACGCGGGTCCATCACCGCGCCGGACAGAATGTGCGCGCCGATCTCGGCGGCCTTCTCGATCAGGCACACCGCCAGTTCCGTGCCTTTCTCGTTGGCCAGTTGCTTCAGCCGGATCGCCGCCGCCAGCCCCGCCGGGCCGCCACCAACGATCAGGACATCGAATTCCATCGATTCGCGTTCCATCCTATTCTCCATCTGAGCACGCGTTTATTGGTCTGTAGTTGAGCGAACGGCAGTGTAATACACGGTGAACGCGCAACGGGGATTCCCGCGCGGGTTTTGCGGTCATCGAAAACATACGGTACCGTATGTTACAGTAGACCGGTGATGTAACCAACAGGGGACCGTTTCATGGAAGATAGTCGCAAACTGCTGCTTACGACCCGCATTCCGGTGCGCTGGGGCGACATGGATTTCTACGGTCATGTGAATAGCACGTTGTATTTCCGGTACTTCGAGCAGGCGCGGGTGGAGTGGATCGAACAGCTGGATTTTCCGGTCGATCCGGGGCAGGGCGAAGGGCCGGTAGTCATAAACGCCAGCTGCACTTTCCTTATCCCCGTGAATTACCCGGCGACCGTGATCGTCAAGGTCTTTGCCGGCGATCCCGGGCGCAGCAGTGTGATGACCTGGTACGAGCTCTACGTCGAAGGCGATGAACGCCTGTTTGCCGAAGGGGCCGCGAAGGTGGTGTGGATGAACATGCGCACCGGCAAGTCTGCCCCTCTGCCGGATAGACTTCGCGCACTGTTCTGATTCATCATCGAGCATATTGAGAAAGCCGGAGACCGTGATGACGAATGTCCTTGATCGCCCCCTGTGGACGCCCTCTGTCGAGCGCACCGCCGACGCGAATCTCACTGCGTTCGCGAGGCAGGCCGAGAAACGCTGGGGCGTAAGCCTGCCTGGATTCGACGCGGTTCATGCGTGGTCGGTGGCGAGCCCGGAGCAGTTCTGGGTCAGTGTGTGGGAGTTTGGCAAGGTCATCGGTACTCGCGGTGATCGAATCCTGAGCGATGGCAATCGCATGCCCGGAGCGAAGTGGTTTCCGGATGCCAGCCTGAACTTCGCGCAAAATCTCCTGCGGAGTCGCGACAGCGGTGACGCGATCGTTTTTTGGGGCGAGGACGAGGTCAAGAACCGCTTGTCGCACAGCGAACTTTATCGCGCTGTTGCACGTTTTGCTGCGGCCTTGCGTGAGCTGGGCGTGGTAAAGGGCGACCGCATTGCAGCCTACATGCCGAACATGCCCGAAACTGTCATTGCAATGCTGGCAGCGGCAAGTATCGGCGCGATTTTCACGTCGGCCTCGCCGGACTTCGGTGTGCAGGGCGTGCTTGACCGCTTCGGGCAGACCGAACCCAAGGTATTGATTGCCGCGGACGGTTATTACTACAACAACAAGGTGATTGACTCGCTCGGCAAGCTCGCCGATATCGTCCGTCAGTTGCCATCCGTCAAGCGCGTGGTGGTGGTGCCGTATGTGCATGCCGAGCACGATCTGTCCGCAATTCCGCATGCACGCATGCTGGTGGATTTTGTGGCTCCGCATCATGATCTGACTGAAATCATCTTTGAGCAACTGCCGTTCGACCACCCCTTGTATGTCATGTATTCGTCGGGGACCACCGGGGTACCCAAGTGCATCGTGCATTGCGCCGGCGGCGCGTTGCTGCAGCACCTCAAGGAACACACGCTGCACAGCGACGTGAAGCCCGGCGACCGGGTGTTCTACTTCACGACCTGTGGCTGGATGATGTGGAACTGGCTGGTGTCCGGCCTCGCGGCGGGGGCTACGCTGCTGCTGTTCGACGGCTCGCCCTTTGTTGGCGACGGTTCTGTCCTGTTCGACTACGCGGAAGCCGAAGGCATGACGCACTTCGGCACCTCGGCGAAGTTCATCGACGCGATCGCCAAGATCGACCTCAAACCACGCGAGACCCACAACCTTGCGACCGTGCGCGCCATCATGAGCACCGGCAGTCCGTTGGTGCCTGAAAGCTTTGACTACGTCTATCGTGAAATCAAATCGGACGTATGCCTGTCGTCGATTTCCGGCGGCACCGACATCATCTCGTGTTTCGTCCTTGGCTGTCCGACGTTGCCGGTGTGGCGCGGCGAGATTCAGTGTCGCGGTCTTGGCATGGCGGTCGACGTGTTTGACGATGCAGGGCGTCCGGTTCGCGGCGAAAAGGGCGAACTGGTGTGCACCAAACCGTTCCCGGCGATGCCGATCGGGTTCTGGAACGATCCGGACGGCTCGAAGTATCGCACGGCGTATTTCGAGCGCTTCGAGAACGTCTGGTGTCACGGCGACTTCTGCGAGATTACCGAGCATGGAGGACTAGTCATCCACGGCCGTTCCGACGCGACGCTGAATCCGGGTGGGGTGCGTATTGGTACCGCCGAGATCTACCGTCAGGTGGAAAGGCTGCCCGAAGTGCTTGAATCCATCGTCATCGGCCAGGACTGGGAAGGCGATGTACGGGTGGTGCTGTTCGTGAAGCTGCGGCAAGGGATGATGCTCGACGATGAGTTGGTCAAACGCATCAGGCAGGCGATCCGCGACAACACCACGCCCCGCCACGTGCCGGCCAAGGTGCTGCAAGTGGGCGACATTCCGCGCACCAAGAGCGGCAAGATCGTCGAACTCGCGGTGCGTAACGTGGTGCACAAGCAACCAGTGAAAAACGTCGAGGCACTGGCGAACCCGGAGGCACTGGAATATTTTCGTGATCGTGCCGAGCTGGGTAGCTGATGGTGTTTCTTGGAGCAAGCCGCCGGGGAAGAAAGCAATGCTGATGAATCGCGAGAAATCCCTGCTGTTGATCGTGGACGTCCAGGAACGTCTTGCTCCGGCTATTCACGAAGGGCAGGCCATCGTCGAAAACTGCGTGTGGCTTGCCGGCGTCGCTGCACGCGTCGGGGTTCCGGTGGTCGTCACCGAGCACTTCCCCGGCAAGATCGGCGGCACTGTCGCACTGCTTCGCTCGGCCGCGGTCGCAGCGGCAGCCCAGTTCGTCTCCAAGGAATGCTTTTCGGCGCAGGCGGATGGCTGTCTCAAGGCCACTGCTGTCGAAGGATGTCGGCAGGTTATTGTGTGCGGCACGGAGGCCCACGTCTGCGTGCAGCAGACCGCGCTTGACTTGCGTTGGGCCGGCAAGGAGGTGTTTGTGGTCGCCGACGCCGCCGGTTCGCGCGACCCCGCCAATCGCGATCTCGCATTCGCGCGCATGCGCAGCCATGGCATTGAAATCGTCTCGCGCGAGATGGTGGCGTTCGAATGGCTGCAACGGGGCGGAACTGACTTGTTTCGCGAAGTGAATCGCGATTTCATACGCTGAGTCCGTGCGCGTCCTTTAGTAGACCGGTACCAAGTCGGATTCCGACACTTTGCGCCAGCGACGTGGGGAAGCATGCCACGTGTCGATGTAGGCCGCTGCCTTGTCACTGTCGTGGCTTACCAGACAGTGTGCGGGGACGCCAAAACTGTTGGCGACAATCCAGCCATGCAGGCTGGTGCCCAGATACGCCCGGGCTCCCGAGAGTAGCGCGCAGACGTCCAGCACGTGGGCCGATTCAAAAAGATTGACGGGTAGGCCTGCGAGACGTCGAAAGAGGCGTTCCAGCGTCTCACGATCGTCATGCCAAGGAGCGAGGCCTGCCCGGAACAGCACGATGCCGACATTCGCGTGTATAGCCCGATTTCGCAACGCGCTGGCGATGCGATCGAGGGTCGCATCGTCCCCATAGTGCGCGGCGAGTTGGACTGCAATCCAGCATGGTGTGCGGCGGGCGATGGCGGCGACTTCTCCATTCCGGGCCCGCAGCGAAATCAGCTCGCCGAACAGTCGGGGCGTTGCGCTGGCTGGGTCACATGCTAGCTCGGCTGAGATGCCGGCCCGCTTCAGAGCAGCATGGGTAACGGCATCACGCACACTCACGGTTCCTGCTGTCCTCAGGGCGCGTAGCACCTCTGCATGTTCTTCGGTCGGCAATTTGGTGAGGGCAACGCCCCCGACGGCATTGAAATGGACCGTCCAGCCAGTTGGCAGTTCGGCGGCAGAAATCGCATAAGGGATACGGCGATCGGTCGTGAGCATGGTCTGGGCCCACGCGCGCCGTGTTTCCGGGCTTCGGTCATACATGGCAATCGCACGTGCTGCATCGGCCGGGGACTGCAGCATCACCGCAGCCTCCCACGCCGTCGTCGTGAGCAACTCGCCACCGACATGCACGAAATCGGCGGCTTCATGGCGATATGCCGCGATGATCTCTGCGAGAGACCGTACTCGATGGCCGCCGAATACCGTCAAGTCGCGGGAAAGCAGTCCGGCGAACACCGGGGTGCGACCACGATGTGCCGCCACGGCGCAGTGTGCGAGAAGAATATCGCCGAAATTGTGGCGGTCGAAAGCACCGAAAAGGATCAGTCGGCGGCTCACGGAGCGGCCGGCATGGGCGTTCGCAGTCATCGTGCACCAGCTTCGCACCGATCGCTTGCGGATGAAAGGACGCCGGTGAGGCGCTTCCGGACGGGGGGCGTCTTCGGTTATCATCGCGCTTTCCCGCAGCAGCGTTCCCATGACCAAATACGTCTTCGTTACCGGCGGTGTCGTGTCCTCCCTGGGCAAAGGCATCGCAGCGGCCTCGCTTGGGGCCATTCTCGAATCCCGCGGCATCAAGGTTACCCACCTCAAGCTGGATCCCTACATCAACGTTGATCCGGGCACAATGAGCCCGTTCCAGCACGGTGAGGTGTTCGTCACCGAAGACGGCGCGGAAACCGACCTCGATCTGGGCCACTACGAGCGCTTTACCAGCGCGCGCATGAGCAAGCGCAACAATTTCACCACCGGCCAGATCTACGAGTCGGTGATCAAGAAGGAACGGCGCGGCGAATATCTCGGCAAGACGGTGCAGGTAATCCCGCACATCACCGACGAGATCAAACAGTACGTCAAGCGCGGCGCCGAAGGCGCCGACGTCGCGATCATCGAGGTTGGCGGTACGGTCGGCGACATCGAATCGCTGCCTTTCCTCGAGGCAATCCGCCAGATGGGCATCGAAGAGGGGCGCAACAGCACCTGCTTCATCCACCTGACGCTGGTGCCCTACATTCCGACTGCCGGTGAACTCAAGACCAAGCCAACGCAGCATTCGGTCAAGGAACTGCGCGAGATCGGCATTCAGCCCGACATCCTGCTGTGCCGCGCTGACCGCTCGCTCCCGGTGGATGAGCGGCGCAAGATTGCGCTGTTCTGCAACGTGATGCCCGAGGCGGTCATCGAGTGCCTCGATGCGAGCTCGATCTACAAGATTCCGGGGCAGCTGCACGACCAGATGCTCGACGAGATCGTCTGCCACAAGCTCAACATCCTCGCCCGTGCCGCCGATCTGACGGTCTGGGAAAAACTGGTCCAAGCGCTGGAAAACCCGAAGCAGACGATCGACGTCGCTTTCGTCGGCAAGTACGTCGACCTCACCGAATCGTACAAGTCGCTGATCGAGGCCGTGTCTCACGCCGGGATGCACACCGAAAGCAAGGTAAACATCCATTACATCGATTCCGAGGATATCGAGCGTGAAGGCTGTGCCGTGCTCGAGAAGATGGATGCCATCCTTGTTCCCGGCGGTTTCGGCAAGCGCGGTACCGAGGGCAAGATCGCTGCGATCCGTTACGCGCGCGAGAACAAGGTGCCCTACCTCGGCATCTGCCTTGGCATGCAACTCGCAGTCATCGAATTCGCGCGCAACGTCGGGGGTATGGCCGGCGCCCATTCCACCGAATTTGAACGCGAAACGCCCTATCCGGTAATCGGCCTGATTACCGAATGGAAGGACCGTAGCGGCAAGGTCGAAAAGCGCAACGAGGCTTCCGATCTTGGCGGCACCATGCGCCTTGGTGCCCAGCTCTGCCATCTTTCCGATGGTTCGCTTGCCCGCGAAGTCTATGGCGCGCCCGATGTGGTCGAGCGTCATCGTCACCGCTATGAAGTGAATAACACCCTGCTTGCGCAGCTTGAAGACAAGGGGCTGCGCGTATCCGGCCGGGCGCCCGGCACCGACCTGTGTGAGATGATCGAATTGCCCACCGATGTGCATCCGTGGTTCGTCGGCTGCCAGTTTCACCCGGAATTCACCTCCAACCCGCGCAAGGGGCATCCGTTGTTCACGGCATACGTGAAGGCGGCGCTGGCGCGCAAGGCGGCCGCAGTGGCGGCCTGAAGGAGTCGCGATGAAACTTTGCGGATTTGATGTCGGCCTCGACAAACCCTTTTTCCTGATCGCCGGCCCGTGCGTGATCGAATCGCGCGACATGGCGTTCGAGACTGCCGGCGCCTTGAAGGAAATCTGCGCCGAACTCGGTATCCCGTTCATCTACAAGTCGTCGTACGACAAGGCCAATCGCAGTTCGGGCAAGTCTTATCGCGGGACGGGGATGGAAAAGGGCCTGGAGATCCTGGCTGACGTGCGCAAGCAGCTTGGTGTTCCGGTACTGACCGACGTGCATGCGATCGACGAGATCCCCGCCGTGGCGGCCGTCGTCGATGTGTTGCAGACGCCGGCTTTCCTGTGCCGGCAAACCGATTTCATCCACGCGGTAGCGGCGAGCGGCAAGCCCGTGAATATCAAGAAAGGCCAGTTCCTGGCGCCGGGCGACATGAAGAACGTTGTCGACAAAGCGCGCGAGGCCAATGGCGGCGCCGACACCATCATGGTGTGCGAGCGCGGTGCATCGTTCGGTTACAACAATCTTGTGTCGGACATGCGCAGCCTTGCGATCATGCGCGAAACCGGTTGCCCGGTGGTGTTCGACGCCACCCATTCGGTGCAGCTGCCCGGCGGGCAGGGTACCGCATCGGGCGGACAACGCGAATTCGTGCCGGTACTGGCGCGCGCAGCGGTGGCAGTCGGCGTGGCGGGCCTGTTCATGGAAACCCATCCGGACCCGGCGAAGGCGCTGTCCGATGGTCCCAATGCGTGGCCGCTGCCGAAGATGAAGGCGCTGCTGGCGACGCTGAAGGACATCGATGCGCTGGTCAAGCGTGACGGTTTCATGGAGATCGCAGGCTGAACCATACAGCCGCGGTTTCCGGCGTTTCGATCCAAACATTTTTCGACCCCTCCTAGAAGGACAGGAAGACCCATGAGTGCAATCGTTGATGTCATTGCCCGCGAAATACTGGATTCGCGCGGTAACCCCACCGTCGAAGCCGACGTTCTGCTCGAATCCGGCGTGATGGGGCGTGCCGCTGTGCCGTCCGGTGCGTCGACCGGTTCGCGCGAGGCCATCGAGCTGCGTGACGGCGATGCGGCGCGTTATCTGGGCAAGGGTGTCCTGCGCGCTGTCGAGAACGTCAACACCGAGATATCCGAGTCCATCATTGGCCTGGATGCCGAAGAGCAGTCCTTCATTGATCGCACCCTGATCGAACTGGATGGTACCGAGAACAAGTCGCGTCTCGGCGCCAACGCCATGCTCGCGGTGTCGATGGCCGTGGCGAAGGCGGCCGCTGAAGAAGCGGGCCTGCCGCTGTACCGCTATTTCGGCGGTTCCGGTCCGATGGCCATGCCGGTGCCGATGATGAACGTCATCAACGGCGGTGCGCATGCGAACAACAGCCTGGATATCCAGGAATGCATGATCATGCCCGTTTCGATGACCAGCTTCCGCGAGGCGCTGCGCTGTGGTGCGGAAATCTTCCATCACCTGAAGAAGCTGACCGACAAGAAGGGCTTCCCGACCACCGTCGGTGACGAAGGCGGCTTTGCACCGAACGTCAGTGGTACTGAAGAAGCGCTGAACCTGATCCAGGAAGCAATTTCGGCTGCCGGCTACGAGCCCGGGCGTGACGTGCTGCTGGCGCTGGACTGCGCCGCCTCCGAGTTCTACAAGGACGGCAAGTACGTGCTGGCAGGGGAAGGGCTGACGCTGTCCTCGGAAGGGTTCGCCGATTACCTCGCGACGCTGGCGGATCGTTTCCCGATCGTGTCGATCGAGGATGGCATGGCGGAAAATGACTGGGCGGGCTGGAAGACGCTGACCGACAAGCTCGGCCGCAAAATCCAGCTGGTCGGTGATGACCTCTTCGTGACCAACACGAAGATCCTCGAGCAGGGCATCGACCAGGGTGTCGCCAACTCGATCCTCATCAAGATCAACCAGATCGGTACGCTGTCGGAAACCTTCGCAGCGGTCGAAATGGCCAAGCGCGCCGGTTACACGGCAGTGATCTCGCATCGTTCGGGCGAAACCGAAGACTCGACGATCGCCGACATCGCGGTAGGTCTCAATGCGATGCAGATCAAGACGGGCTCGCTGTCGCGTTCGGACCGCATCTCGAAGTACAACCAGCTGCTGCGCATTGAAGAAGATCTCGGCGATACCGTCAGCTACCCGGGTCGTCGCGCTTTCTACAACCTGCGCGTGCGCTAAGCGTTTCGCGCGCGGTGGTCGGCCTGTCCGGCTGGCCGAGCGTTTTCAAATCAAAGGCCGACGGATTTCCCGTCGGCCTTCTTTTAGTTCAGGCAAGGTTCATTGAGTATGCGCTGGCCCGTCATCTTCCTGGCCCTGCTGGTGGTCGCCCTGCAGTACCCGCTATGGTTGGGTAAGGGCGGCTGGCTACGGGTATGGGACGTCGACCGTCAGTTGCAGTCCCAGCGCGAAACCAACCGTCAACTCGAACAGCGCAATGCGGGTCTTGAAGCGGAAGTGCGTGACCTCAAGTCCGGCAACGAAGCTATCGAGGAACGTGCGCGTTTCGAGCTTGGCTTGACCAAGCCGGGCGAAATCTTCGTTCACACCCCGCAGAAGCCATAAGCAGGCCGCTGCGGGGTGCTGAACCGTCCGCTACAGCAGTTCGGTAATTGTTTCACGTTGCTGCAGTTCGCCTTCGAAGGCAACGATTTCCGGACCGAGTGCATCGCGCGCCGATACCATGCCGACCGGGCGGCCGTTTTCGACTATTGGAACGTGGCGGAATCCGCCTTCGTTCATCATGTGCAACGCATGACCCAGTGGGCTTTCCGGACTGGCGGTGATGGGGGTGGATGTCATGACCTGCGCGAGCGTAGTGGTCTCGGGGTCGAGACCGGCCGCGAGGACGCGTACCAGTCCGTCCCGCTCGGTAAAAATGCCGGCCAGCGTGCCGCCGTCGGTAATCATGATCGAGCCGACCCGCGTTGCTGCCATGCGGCGAGCCGCCTCTCGTACCGAGAGATCCGCGCTGGCGGTCAGAATGGTCTGATGGGTGATGACGTCGCGGATTTTGCGTGTGGGCATGGCGCTTCCTCCTGCAGTAGGGGGCTAATGAATGTGCTTCCTGTCTGCGTCGGCTTCCTGCTTGTCGCCGCCCCGGCTTGTAAGCGTCCGGGTCGCCTAGCTTGATGCAATCAATGTGCGCGCACCGTCTATCCTTGGTCCGAAGTACGGATTGTCCAGACGCTCGACGCGTATACGCCCGCGGCTGGAGGGAGCGTGCACAAATTTTCCTTCGCCCATGTAGATGCCCATGTGCGAGTGGCGCCGGTTTGCGGTATTGAAGAACACGAGGTCGCCGGCTTGTAACAATGAGATTGAGACCGGTCGTGTCAGTTCCGCGATTTTTGCAGCATTGTGAGGCAATCGACGCCCTGTTATCTGCTCGACGATGTAACTGACCATGCCGCTACAGTCCATACCCGCGTCCGGGTTGCGGCCGCCGAAACGGTAGCCGGTATCCAGCAGACCGAGGGCGAAGATCACCATTTCCTGTGAATGCTGTCGATCCTCGAAAACGAAGTAATCCTGGTCGAGCGGATCCGGTCTGCTAGCCTCCCGCGTCAGAGATGCGTTGCCCGGCGAGGTCGTCGGGATGCTGCTGCATGCTGCGAGCACGCTGGCGATCAGCGCAAGCAAGATGCCGGTGAGAGCCGGACGGGGAAAGATTCGGACAGTCATCGGCGGAGATCCGGACGCGGTTTCAGCAAAGATATTTGAATCCACCCTGCCGTGTCCAGTCCGAAACGCACAGCAGCTTCGCATGAGCTGTCCCGCGCCGTGGAAAAAAGAAATTGCGGCGTGGCTTGCCAGTCGTCAGAGGATTTACAACTGGCGTTCGCGCGCGCTGCAATCCGTGTGACGGGGCAGTCCCTGGCGTTCGAGTTGTGCGTAGTCGCCCTTGCTCCAGAAGACGGTCTGGCCGTCAGAGTATTTTTCGCCTGACGCCGCCGGTTCGTTCGCGAGGGCGAAGACTCCGGCACCCGTTCGCAGGCGGATATGATCTCGCAGGTATTCAACTGTAAATTGCTCGCCGCTCGGACAGGCGTAACTGACGATGCGCGATGCATCACGTGTGTATGCCGAGTTTGCAAGCATGCCAGCTGTGCCCAGCAGGGCCGAGAGTACGACGAGGTGGCGATTCAGATGCATATTCTTGTTAAATAGTGGGGGGCAGGAGCGGGTCTGCGGACCGCAGGGTCAGTCGCTGAGTTCGATGGTGCCGCTGACCGTGACGGCGATTTCGCTTTCGCCCGCTTCGACGGCCATTGGTGCGGCATCGGCGGCGAATGCGGCCGATTTCATGACCGGGAAAACCGGGCGTTGATTGCCGCCATAGGTTACCGAGAGATGGCGGATGCGGTACGGCTTGCCCAAGGTGCCGGCAATCGATTGGGCCCGTGCCTGAAAGGCGTGGATGGCATCGGTAGCGGCGAGATCGGCGGTGCTCTTGCGCGTATCCGGTGCTGGCTGCATTGCGAGGCTGGCGAGGGCAAGGCTGCTTTGGAGCTTGCCGAGCAATTCGGACAGCGCGGCAATGTCGCGGCTTTCGAGATGTATCTCCGATCGCATCCGCCAGCCTTCGATCTTCCGTCCTTCCTTGCCATAAACGGGGAAGGTGCTCGCGCCGGAGGTCTTCGCCTTGACTGCGGGATAGGTACGTGTCTGTTCGAGCGCAGCGGCGATCGCCGCATTCACCTGGCGCGAGAGTGCAGCCGGGCTCTTGTCGTCGGCCTGGAAATACAGGATTGCGGTGGCCATGTCGTTCCGGGCCGGGCGGCTCGCCTCCGCGGACAGTTCGACGGTGGTTGGCGCGCGCGCCGGTTCTGCCGCGGCGGCATGGACGTTGCCGAGCAGAAGGAGAGCTAGCGGTAACGCAAGCAGATGTCGTCGCGGAATGAAAATCATGAGGGCAATCCCCTGCGTGAGTGCCTGGAGGCGCGCAGTGTAACGCCACTCAGCGCACGGGCGCACGGGTGCGTGTAATGTCTTGTAAATAATGATCGTCGCACAAGCGTGCGGATGCGGATTCGGGTGCGGCGGGAAAGCTAGGCGCGTGCCGGTACGCCGCGTCCGCGGCTAATTCCGACATGGCGGTAACTCTGCGGGCGCAGCATTGACCATGCCTTGTGGCGTGGGCAAGCATATCGATTTTCATATCCGGAGGTGGCATGAGCAACGGGCGCTTTGTCGGGGCTCTGTATATCGCGGTTTCGGCGACGGCATTCGGTGCGATGGCGATTTTCGCGCGTTTTGCTCGGGACAGTGGCGCGGATGTCGTGACGGTCCTGTTTCTGCGCTTCCTGATCGCTGCGGTGCTGATGTCGGTCGTAATGCTGGCCAGCCGCCGCCGCTGGCCCTCGTCGCGGAACCTCGTGATTCTTGCCGCGATGGGTGGAGTCGGGTACGTCGGGCAGTCTTTCAGCTTTTTCTCCGCGCTGAATTATGCGTCGGCCGGGCTCGTCGCGCTGTTGCTCTATCTTTACCCGATCTTGGTAACCGTGATCGGCGCGGTAATTCTTCGCCGGCGACTGACTGCGGGGCGCCTTGCCGCGGTGCTGGCGGCGCTGGCCGGGACCGCGTTGACGATTGGTGGCAGCGTCAGCGGCCAACCTCTGGGGATTGCACTAGGGGTCGGGGCGGCGGTGATCTACTCCATATATATTCTGGTCGGGAGCCGGGTGATGAACGAGGAGGCACCACTGGCCTCGGCTACCGTGGTGATGATTGCCGCGGCAGTGGTATTCGGTGCACTGGCGGCGCTGAATGGGCCGTTATGGCCGCAGGGCGCGACCGGCTGGCTTGCGGTCGTGCTGATCGCTGTCGTGTCGACGGTGATTGCGATGGTGAGCTTCTTCGTCGGCATGCAAAAGCTGGGTGCCGCCGATGCGGCGACGCTGTCGACACTCGAGCCGGTGGTGACCTTCGTGCTGGCTGCGACTTTTCTCGGCGAACCGATCCTGCCGAATCAGATTGTCGGCGGCGTCGTGATACTGGGGGCCGTCGTCTGGCTCACTCGCGCCGGCACGCCCAACAGTGCCTGAGTCGGAGAGACCGTCAGGGGCCGTGCCGACGGTCCCTGTGGTGCTGCCGGTACGGCCGACGACATGCGTGAGAGGGGCTCAGCCCGGTCGCTTGGGCAGAACCGGGCTGATGTGGCGAAGTTCCGCGGCGTACATGTGGGCGTTCTGAACGTAGTTGACCGCATTCTGGCGTAGGCCGGCGATGTCCTCGTCGGTCAGTTCACGGATGATTCGCCCCGGCGAACCGACGACCAGTGAACGATCGGGGATGACCTTGCCTTCCGGGATCAGCGCATTGGCGCCGATGATGCAGTCCTTGCCGATCACGGCGTGGTTGAGGACGACGGCGTTGATACCAATAAGCGATCCGTCGCCGACGGTGCAGCCGTGCAGCATCACCATGTGGCCAACGGTCACATTGGAGCCGATGACCAGCGGCACACCGTCGTCGTTGTGCAGGATCGAGCCGTCCTGGATGTTGGTATTATCGCCAATCGTGATCGGGTCATTGTCGCCGCGAATCACCACGTTGTACCAGACACTAACGTTGCGGCCGGCTTCCACCTGGCCGATTACTGTGGCGTTGTCGGCAACCCAGCAGCCTTCTCCAAAGTGCGGGGTGCGTTCGCCGAGGGCGTAAATCGCCATTATTTTGTCTCCGTCGGGACCGGCTGCGCGTGCGCCGGCAGGGGCGCAATCATAGCAGGCAGTGTTAGCATTCGCCGCCTACTCAGGATTCTTCCTTTCATGCTCAGTTACCGCCACGCCTTCCACGCCGGCAACCACGCCGATGTTCTCAAACACTTTGTGCTGATCGAGCTTCTGCGCTATTTCAACCGCAAGGACAAACCGTGGTGGTATGTCGACACCCACGCCGGGGCGGGTTGCTATGCGCTGGACAGCGAACAGGCGGGGAAGAACGCGGAATTTGTCGACGGAATAGGGCGGTTGTGGGGGCGCGAAGACGTTCCGCAAGCCATGCAGGCCTATCTCGATGCGTTAGCCCAGTTCAATCCGCATGGCCGCCTGACCTTCTACCCGGGTTCGCCGGCATTGGCGATGACGCAATTGCGCGAGCAGGATCGCATGCGCCTGTTCGAACTCCATCCCGCAGATGTGGACTTGCTTGGCCAGACCTTCGCCCGCGATACCGATCGCGTCGTGGTTCGCAAGGCCGACGGCTTTGCAAGCCTGCGCGGATTGTTGCCGCCACCCTCGCGCCGCGTGGTGGTGCTGATCGATCCGCCGTACGAGGTGAAGGACGATTACCGCCGTGTGGTCGACACGCTTGCTGACGCGATAAAGCGATTTCCTGGCGGGACCTATGCAGTGTGGTACCCCATGCTTGCCCGGCCGGAAGCGCGGCAGTTGCCAGGCCGGCTGGCAGACCTCGGGGCGGAAAACTGGCTCGACGTGCGCTTGGCGGTGCGCAAGCCGGCGCGTGACGGCTTCGGCATGTTCGGTAGCGGACTTTACATTGTGAATCCGCCATGGGTGCTGCCGGAAACACTGGAATCGGTTATGCCATGGCTGGCGCGCACGCTCGGCGAGGATGACAGTGCCGGTTTTGATCTAGAGCATCACATCGAATGAGCGCCGCCGACTCGTTGCACGAACTCCGTGATGCGCTGCGCGTGTTTGCCGCGGAGCGTGAGTGGGATCGTTTTCACACGCCGAAGAATCTTGCGATGGCGCTGGCAGGCGAGGCCGGTGAGGTAATCGAGCACTTCCAGTGGCTCAGCCCCGAGGAATCTGCCGCGTTGCAACCTGAACAACGGGCCGAGGTTGCGCTCGAGCTTGCCGACGTGCTGCTTTACCTGGTCCGTCTGGCGGATGTGCTCGACATCGATCTTGCCGATGCTGCACGGCGCAAGATCGATGTCAATGCCGCTCGCTACCCCGGCGACAAGTCCCGTGGCCGTTCGGACAAGTACGACCGCCTCTGATCTGCCGCTTCCTTCGGGCCGCACAGTTTATTGCGATTTGGTTAACGGCGTATCTCTGGAAGAATACGCAGCTTCCTATATCCCGGGCGTTGCGACGTGGAGCTCAAGCACATCAGCGAGATCGAAAAAGCTACCAGAAAGGGGCGGGCGGAGCTCGTTCGGCTTGGCATCGGGCTGATGTTTGTCGTTGGCGTCATGCTGTACGCCGCAATGAATGGTGAAGGTCACGGTGGCATCATGCTAGTGATCGCCGCGATGCTCGCCGCGTACATGGCGATGAATATCGGTGCCAACGACGTCGCCAACAATGTCGGGCCGGCGGTCGGCTCGCGGGCTCTGACACTGGCCGGCGCATTGACCATTGCTGCCATTTTCGAGGCGGCCGGTGCGCTGATCGCCGGTGGCGAGGTGGTTGCCACGATCCGCAGCGGCATCATCGATCCGTCGAAGATTCCCGATACGGATACGTTCGTCTGGGTAATGATGGCGGCGCTGCTCGGGGCGGCCTTTTGGCTCAACTTCTCCAATGCGCTAGGCGCCCCCGTATCCACCACGCATTCCATTGTTGGCGCGGTGCTCGGCGCCGGAATCGCGGCCAGCGGTGTGGAGATCGCTAACTGGAATTCGGTGGGCGCGATTGTCGCGAGCTGGGTGATTTCGCCGCTGATGGGCGGCGTCGTCGCGGCGGCCTTCCTCTACCTGATCAAACGCAGTATCACTTACCAGCCCGACATGGTGGCGGCAGCCACGCGCATGGTGCCGTATCTTGTCGCATTCATGGCATGGGCTTTTGTTACCTACGTGTTGCTCACAGGGCTACGGCACGTCTTGACGGTGAGTTTTATCGTCGCGGCCCTTGCGGGTCTCGCCTGTGCGGTGACAGCGCTGGTGTCGGTGAGGTTGCTCCTCGCGCGCCGCGTGCACCTGATTGCGAACACGAAGCGAAGTGTGAATGAGCTATTTACCGCGCCGCTGATTTTTGCCGCGGCGTTGCTGAGTTTTGCGCACGGTTCGAATGACGTGGCCAACGCCGTCGGCCCGCTGGCAGCGATTCTCGATGTGCTCAGCACGGAGACTGCGGAAATCTCGCGTACGGCGCCGGTTCCGCTGTGGGTGATGATGGTGGGGGCGCTAGGATTGTCGGTGGGGCTTACCCTGTTCGGGGCCACCGTGATCCGGACGGTAGGTTCGGAAATTACCGAACTGGACCAGATGCGTGCGTACTGCATCGCAATGTCGACAACGGTCACGGTGATTATCGCCAGTCAGTTCGGCTTGCCGGTGAGTTCGACGCATATCGCCGTTGGCGGCGTATTCGGTGTGGGTTTTCTGCGCGAATACCTCAAGAGCAACTACGCCCGCATGGTGGCCGACATCAAGGCACATCACCCCGCGGGAGATCAGGAAGCGATCGACGCGTTTCTTGATCGCTTCGCCCGGGCGTCGATCGACGTTAAAGGGGAAATGCTGGCGGACCTGAAGCTCCGGTCCAAGCAGCGACTCGACCCCGCGAATTTTTCCAAGACCGACCGCAAGAACCTGCGCAATATATATCGCCATGAACTGGTCAAACGTTCGCAACTGCTTCGTGTCGGCGCCGCATGGGTGATTACGGTGCCAGCCTCGGCGCTCATGGCGGCCATCCTGTTTTACATGATGCGCGGCATGATGCTCGATTGATGAATATGCGCCGCACGGCGATCAGGAACGACTTCCGATGTCAGCTCTCGAACTTTTTGCGTTGATTGGGCTGTGCCTGGGCGGCTGGCTTTGGCTTGACGGCGTCCGGACGCGGGAAATCGGAGTGTTGGCGGCGCGCAACGCGTGCGCACGTGAAGGGGTACAGTTTCTCGACGATACCGTGTCTCTACGTTCGCTGCGTCTGGTGCGTAACGACGAGGGGAGAATGTGTCCGCAGCGGGTCTATGAGTTCGAATATTCGGTTTCAGGAAACGACCGGCTGCGCGGTTCGGTGATGGTGCGAGGCAAAGAGGTGATCATGCTCGAGATTGCGCCACGGGGGGCGCCGACTACCTTCACGCTGCATTGAGCGGGTGGCCCGGCCGACCGCCGAACGGACTTTAGCGCGGGCTGCGATTGCCGATCGCGTGCAGGAACTCGCCGCGCAGATGTTCGCGCGTTTCGAATTCACCGGCGAAGGCCTGGGTGACAACGCGTTCGTCACCCCGCCGGTCTTCACCGAGCAGCAGACACAGTTGTTCGGCTTCGATGATGCAGGCCGCGCCGCGCGCGTGGCCATGGTGCAAGAGCGCGTCGGCGATGTCGCGGGTCATCCATTCCTGGTAGGTGAAGCGGTGGCCTATGGCATCGACAAGGCGCGCAATGCGTCCGAAGCCATGCAGGCGCCCGCCTGGCAGGTAGGCGACATGGGCCACTCCGCGAAACGGCACAAGATGATGCGGACACACGCCGTGCACTGCGATGCCGCGAATGACCACCATATCCTTGCGGTCGTCCGGGAAGCCTTCGCCGAGCGCTTCGGCCGGGTCCATGTCGTAGCCGCCGAGCAGCCGGCGCTGCCATAGTTCGCGCACACGTGTCGCGGTCCGGCCGGTGTGGGTGGTGTCGGTAGCGACGCCGCAGGCGGCCAGCAGGTCATTGACGGCACGCTCGAAGGCCACGGCGTCGAATTCGCGTGTGCGGGGGATGCCCACTCCGATTTGCGACGAATGGGGAGGAGGATGATCGTGGCAATCGTTCATGATTGAAACTCCGGTCCTTTTGGGGCAGCGCGCAGCATTCAGGCGATGAATACCGGATCGGAGAATACCAGCGTGCCGTCCGCGCGCATCATCAGGTTGTTGGCGTTGAGGATGTCCGGCAGTACCTGATATTCCTCGACGAAGTCGGATAATGCTTTGACCGCTTGCGTGAGCGTTTGGCCGACGTCCGGTGGATTGAGGCTCAGGTGATAGAGCGCAATGCGCCCCATGTCCGCGCCCAGCTGGCTCCACTGCTGGCAGGCGGACCAGTATACGTCGACCAGGCGCATCGCCAGGTCGGCGGGCGGCGTGCCTTCCGTCAAGGGATAGAGACGCTCCATTTCCAGCAGGTGGAACGGATAGCCCGAGACGGCGCGGCCGATGATGCCGTGGCTGGCGTAGACGACGGGAAAGTGCATGCCGCGGGGGCGGTCGTCGGCGGTGTACAGGAACACGTCGGCGGGCGAACTGATGACTTTGTACACGCGCTCGGGGTCCGGATGCTCCAGAACGATGCTGTACTCGCCGCGACCGATCTCGGCCTTGCCGTCCAGCAGGGAATGAGCGGGTACCGGATCTGGCAGGATTACCGATTCCCGGCCCATCTTGGCGCGCGCTTCAGCCAGATCGATCACGACTTGGCGTTCCGGCGTCAGGCCATGATGTTGTAGCCGGCATCCACAAAATGTACGCCGCCCGTCACGAGACGCCCGGCGTCGGAAACCAGGAAGGCAGTCAGTGCGCCGATGTCTTCCGGGGTGACGAGGCTGTGCATCGGCGAGCGTTCGACGGCAGCGGCCATCAGACCATCGAAGCCGGCGATGCCCGAGGCCGCACGGGTCATCAGCGGGCCGGGGGACACGGCATTGACGCGGATGTTCTTGCTGCCGAGTTCAAAGGCCATGTAACGGGTGGCGGCTTCCAGCGCGGCCTTGCACAGGCCCATCACGCCGTAGTTGGCGATAACCTTTTCACTGCCCAGGTAGGTCATCGTCACCAGCGAACCGCCGCCGGCCTTTTCCATTAGCGGCTCGACCATTTTGGCGAGGCGGACAAAGGAGTGGGTGGAGACGTCCATCGCCATTGCGAAGCCGTCCTGCGAAGTGTCGACCACCCGGCCGTGCAGGTCGTCGCGCTTGGCGAATGCCATGCTGTGGATGGCGAAATCCAGTTTGCCGTAGCGAGCATTGATCTTCTCGTAGACGTCGGCGAGCGTTTCCGGGCGGGTCACGTCCATCAGATAGGCATCCTTGACGCCCAAGCGGTTGATGACGGGCTCGATGAAGGCGCGGGTCTTTTCGTTCTGATAGGTGATGATGAGCGTGGCGCCGGCTTCCACGCAGGCCTCGGCAACGCCGGTGGAGATGGATTTCTCATTGGCGATACCGGTAATCAGGCCGACTTTGCCTTCGAGGTTGAGAAGGGATTTCATGGGGGAGCTCCGAGGGAGGTTCGTCAAATTGGGGTGCGGGAACATGCCTGGATATATGTAGCCAGGCACCGGGCGATCGGCCGGAATGTCCCGAAATACGGGCGCTTGCAGTAATTTGCGCAATGCAGCATTCTAACACCCCAGGCGGTGAAGCGCCTTTCCTGCCAACGAGCAAGCAATGACCCAGACAGCTTATATATTCATGGATTTCGATGGCGTGACCCACCCGTGGGGCGAGGTGGAGGACTTCCGCTGCCTGCCGCTCATCGAAGCGGTGCTGCGCGATTACGATGAAGCCAGAATTGTCATTGCATCGGACTGGAGAATGCTTTTTTCGCTGCCCAAGCTGGTGAGCCGCTTTGCGGAGGACATCCGTCCGCGTGTTGCGGGGGTGACTCCGCATGTGATTCCGAAGCATGGCGCGGAGCTGCATGGCCTGCGCGAGCGCGAGGCGATGCTTTGGCTGGGACAGCATGTGCCCGATGTGGCGACCGCCACGTGGTGTGCGCTGGACGATGCGCCGGGTAACTGGTTCAGCCGGTCGCACTTGTTGTTGACCGATTTCAAGCGTGGTTTCACTGAAGAGGATGCTGGTGCACTTCGGCGCATGCTCGAAAATTTCCGCACGGGAACCCCTGTTCCCGCGGTCAGTCGCCAGCCTTCCTTCCTGCGTCGCGCTTGAGATTCAGACTGACCAAAGCGGTGGCTCGTCCATCAGCGCGATCTGCTCGCGCAGTTCCAGGATGCGGTCCTGCCAGTAGCGCTGAGTGTTGAACCAGGGAAATGCCGCGGGAAACGCCGGATCGTCCCAGCGGCGGGCGATCCATGCCGAATAGTGGATGAGCCGCAGCGTGCGCAGCGCTTCGACCAGATGCAATTCACGCGGCGAGAAATCGTGGAAGTCTTCATAGCCCGCCAGCACATCCCCGAGCTGCCGGCTCATGTCCTCGCGCGAGCCGGACATCAGCATCCATAAATCCTGCACCGCCGGGCCCATGCGGCTGTCGTCGAAATCGACGAACTGCGGGCCGGGCGATTGGCCGGATTCGGTCCACAGCACGTTGCCGCCGTGGCAGTCGCCATGCAGGCGGATCTGCGCGAAATCGCCGGCGCGATCAAAGCAGCGATGCACGCCGTCGAGCGCCTGTGCGACGGTGCTGGCCCACGCCGGTAACAGGTCGGAAGGGATGAAGTCGTGGGCCAACAGCCAGTCTCGCGGTTCCTCGCCGAAGCGGGCAATGTCGAGTACCGGGCGGGCGTAGTAGGGCTTGAGCGCGCCGACGGCATGAATGCGGCCGATGAAGCGTCCCATCCATTCGAGTGTGGCCGGATCGGACAGCTCCGGTGCGCGACCGCCGACTCGTGGAAAGAGCGCAAAACGCAGGTCTTCGTAATGATGCAGGGTTGCACCGCGCAAGGCGAGCGGCGGCACGACCGGAATCTCTCTCTCGGCCAGTTCGACGACGAAGGCGTGTTCTTCCGCGATCGCTTCATCGCTCCAGCGTTGTGGGCGATAGAACTTCACCACCAGCATCGGGGCATCCTCGATGCCGACTTGGTAGACGCGGTTCTCATAGCTGTTGAGTCCCTGCATTCGCCCGTCCGGTTGCAGTCCGACGCTTTCGAGGGCGTCCAGGATGAGATGCGGCGTGAGTGATTCGAACGGCAGGGTCGGCATGAGTTGTTCGGCAGCGGGTGCCGCTAGATCGGGGCGGACCATTCTGTCAGGAATCGGGCAATGCACAAGTCTCATCGCGAACCGATTTGCCGGCGCTGGTCAAGGGGCTCACAATAGTGCGCTTTGCCCGGATCCGAAGGATGACGCAAAACGCTTCCGCTGCAATCGCCAGCTCCATTCCCGACGACACGCTGGCCACACTGGTCGAAGCGGGCGTGCAGAAACACGCCGCGCGCATGGCGCAGGACGGGTTTGCGCAGGTTTTCCGCTTGACGCTCAACGAGGATGACGAGGGGCGTGCGCGCGGAGTCAAGTTGCTGACGACGGCTCTGCGCAACTGGAGCAACGCGGCCGATCGCGACGAGGCCCGTGCCTTGCGCCTGGCGATGATCGTTGCCGGCCTCGATCAATGGGGGCTTGCCTACAGCCAGGCTTTCGGGCTGGCGGCGATTCCCGGGCTGACGGAACTGGTTGGCGCCCTGCGCACCGGGCTGGAGCCGCAACAGGAGGCGCGCTTCCTGCAGCAGTTCGCAGCGATCGACGCTGCGGAGGGCAATGCGATCGACTTCAAGATCGACCTGCGACGTGGCATTCATATCGCGCTGTGGCACGCGATGATTGCGAGCAACGAGCGTGAGCAGGCGACGATGATTCTCACGCGGCTGGGCGGCATGATGTTCGCGCTGGTCGAGCTGATGCCGGAGCTGGGCTGGCGGCTGGTGGCCGATGCGCTCGCCAATATCCAGATTCAATGCCTTGCGGACGGACTTGCCGCAGAGGGGCTGGCGCGCGAGATGAACGAGGCGCTGTTCGCGGCACTGTCGCAGGAACTTCCCGCGCAACATCGCGACCGCGCAATGGCCTACGCGACACAGGCCGTCCTTCGCTGGCAGCAGGCGCGCCGGCCGGCAGACGGCACCACGCACTGACCGGGAGCTGGCATGGCAATCAAGGCAACCATTTACAAGGCCGAACTCGCGGTGGCCGACATGGACCGCAATTATTACGGCGATCACAGCCTGACCATTGCCCGTCATCCGTCCGAAACGGATGAGCGCATGATGGTGCGGCTCCTGGCGTTTGCACTGTACGCCGATCCGGCGCTGGGTTTCGGCAAGGGACTGTGTGTAGACGACGAGCCGGACCTTTGGCAAAAGGATCTCACGGGGCAGATCGAACGATGGATCGATGTCGGACAGCCGGATGAGAAATGGATCCGCAAAGCATGCGGCCGCGCGCGCGAGGTGGTCGTCGTCAGCTACGGCCGCGCTGCGGACATCTGGTGGAACGGTGTCCGCGACAAGCTCGCGCGCTTGTCGAACCTGACCGTCTGGAATCTGCCGAGCGATGTCGCTCCCGCCCTTGCAGCAATGACGGAACGCGGCATGAAACTGCAATGCACGCTGCAGGATGGCCAGCTGTGGATCACCAACGGCATTACGACCGTCCTTGTCGAGCCTGAGCGTCTGATGAGCCCCAGAATTTGAGGCGCCAACGCAAGCTCAGTGGCATGCGTGGTGTGACGGGGTACCGCTCTGTGCGCATATGAGAGTCGCCTTTTGTCCGCCAACGCCGTAAAGTCATGATGGTGTCGCGTTCCGATTGCTGCAGAGGGGATCTGCCATGAGACGCAGTCTGGTGAGTTGTATCCTTTTCGGATACCTGGTGGGGGCAGGCGCAGCAGAACCTGTGCCGTCGGCTCCCGAGCAGGACTTGGGGGGGCAGGATAGCGTCATGGTGCGCGGGCGGGCGGCGGTACGTGACCTGACCGAGTCTGTCGCGCGCCATGTCGATCGATGGTTTGGGGACAAGCCGTTCGAGCCGGGGGGCAAGGTATCCGGCAGCATCGGATTAAAGTTCCTCGCGCAGCAGCATGAGAGCCCGGAAATGAACTTGCGTTTTCGGGCGCGCCTCGACCTGCCGAACGTGAAGGAGCAAACCTATCTCTTTTTCGGTCAGGAAAACGAACAAGAGCTGATCACGGACCAGCCGGACGCGTTCACTCGGCGTGAGTTGCTGCTGCCCGAAGACAGGAAAGCCGATCTGACCGGGTTTGCCGGCCTGGGCTACGCGCTGCGTGACATGATCGATTTCCGTGCGGGCGTGCGTGGCGGATTCAAGCCGTATGCCCAGGCTCGCTACAAAAAGAACTGGCTCGTGTCGGAACGGAACGGTGTGGAGTTTCGCGAGACCCTATTCTGGAAGCCGGACGACGGTTTTGGGGCGACTACGGTGTTCAACGTCAGCCATGCATTCTCGCCCTCGGTGGCGCTGCGCTGGCAAAGTGCCGGAACCATATCGAAGGAAACCGACGGCATGGCGTGGGCGAGCAGTCTGGGCGTTTTCAAGAGTTACGGGGTCGATCGCCTGGCGTCGCTCGAGGCGGTGGTCAGTGGCGCAACCGCCGCGTCCGACGATATTGGCGAATATGGCGTGCGCGCGATCTGGCAACAGCCCATCTATCGCGAATGGACCATCCTAGAGGTGAGCGTCGGGCATTTCTGGCCGCAGGGCGAAGCAAAGGCCGTGCGCGGCCAAAACTGGGCGTTGGGCGTCGGCGTCGATATCAGGTTCTGACAAGGCGACGCAGCGTTACTTGAATTGCCGCTGGTCGTCGCAATAGTTCCGGGGGCGCGCCCGCAGGGTGTTCGGGCGCCGGCGCATCGGGGGCAGTATCGTGAGTCTCACCAATCAGTTTTTTGTCATCGCGCTGTTGATTGTGCTCAGCGCATTCTTTTCGATTTCCGAGATATCGCTCGCAGCGTCGCGCAAGATCAAGCTGCGCGTGATGGCCCAACACGGCGATGCAGCGGCCGGGAAGGTGCTCGCGCTGCAGGAAAATCCGGGGCATTTCTTCACGGTGGTGCAGATCGGGCTCAACGCCATCGCCATCCTTGGCGGTATCGTCGGCGAGTCTGCCCTGTCGCCGGCGCTGTCGCGGTTGATCGGACTCGTCTATGACGGACCGTGGCTGGAGTCGGCAAGTTTCGTGCTGTCATTCGTCGTGGTCACGTCGCTTTTTGTCCTGTTTGCGGATCTGATTCCCAAGCGCCTGGGCATGATTGCGCCCGAGCGCGTCGCGGTGGTCGTGGTCAAGCCGATTCATTTCTTTCTGACGGTATTTGCGCCGCTGGTGTGGCTCTTCGACGGGCTGGCGAACCGTTTGATCGGCCTCTTCAAGCTGCCTACCGTGCGCCCGGAGGACATCACGTCCGACGAGATCGTTGCAATGGCCTTTGCCGGCGCGCAGACCGGGGCATTGCTCAAGCAGGAGCATCAGCTGATCGCCAACGTGTTCGAGCTGGATACGCGCACGGTCGGGTCGGCGATGACCAATCGTGAGAGCATCGTGTTCTTCACGCTGAACGAATCCGACGATAGCATCCGCGCGAAGCTCACCGAACAGCCGCACGGTAAATTCCCGGTGTGCGAGAGCACGATCGATACAGTGGTCGGTTATGTCGATCTGAAGGACATCTTTGCGCGCATTCTGACCGGCCAGAAGCTCTCGCTGCGCGCCGATCCGGTGGTGCGCAACGTGCTGGTAATACCGGATACCCTGACCCTGTTCGAGGCGCTCGACCGCTTCCGCGCCGCACGCGAAGACTTCGCGATGATCGTCAATGAGTACGCACTGATCGTCGGTCTGCTGAGCTTGCAGGACGTCATGAACACGGTGATGGGTGAGCTCGGCAGCACGCAGCAGGAGGAACTTATCGTCAAGCGCGACGAGGATTCCTGGCTAATCGACGGTATTACGCCGATTGAGGACGTGATGTTTGCGTTGGCAATCGACGAATTCGACGACAGCGAGAGTTACGAGACGATCGCCGGCTTCATGATGTACATGCTGCGCAAGGTGCCCAAGCGGACGGACTCGGTGACCTACCGCGACTACAAGTTCGAAGTCGTCGATATCGACAATTACCGTATCGACCAGCTATTGGTCACGCGTGCGCCAAAGTCCGGCGCCTGAGGCTGGCCTGAATTACTCGTCGAGCCCGAAGCGGATGCCCTGCGCCAGCGGCAACGCGCCGGAATAGTTGATCGTGCAGGTGGCGCGGCGCATGTAGGCTTTCCACGCATCCGAGCCCGATTCGCGACCGCCGCCAGTGTCCTTCTCGCCACCGAAGGCGCCGCCGATCTCCGCGCCGGAGGGGCCAATATTCACGTTGGCGATACCGCAGTCGCTGCCGGTGGTCGACAGGAAACGCTCGGCTTCGGTCAGGTCGCGCGTGAAGATCGACGAAGCGAGTCCCTGTGGCACGTCGTTGTGCAGCGCGATGGCGTCGTCGAAGTCGCGGTAGCGCATGACATAGAGGATCGGCGCGAAGGTTTCGCGTTTGACCACGGCGCATTGCGCCGGTATCTCGACGAGGGCGGGTCGCCGGTAGCAGCCGCCTTCGCAGCCCGGGACAGAAATTTTTTCGCCGCCGCGGACGGTACCACCCTCTTCGCGTGCCTCGGCCAGTGCCGCATCCATCGCCGTGCCGGCAGCGCTGTCGATCAGCGGGCCGACAAGAGGTGTGGGGTCGAGCGGGTTGCCGACCGGGATGCGCCGCCACGCGGAGTGCAGGCGTTCGAGCAACGCATCGCACACGGATTCGTGCACGATCAGCCGCCGCAGAGTGGTGCAGCGCTGGCCGGCGGTGCCGGCGGCGGCAAACAGGATGGCGCGTTCGGTGAGCGCGAGATCGGCGCTGGGACAGACGATGGCGCCGTTGTTGCCGCCGAGTTCGAGGATCGAGCGCCCGAGCCGGGCGGCGACACGCGGGGCAAGCGCCTTGCCCATCGCGCACGAGCCGGTCGCCGAGAACACCGCGATGCGTGGGTCGTCGGCGAGCAGGGTGCCGAGTTCGCGTCCGCCGACGAGCACTTCCAACAATCCTTTGGGGACTTCGCCGAGTTCGCGGGCCGCCGCGTTGAAAAGGGCCGCGCAGGCGAGTGCGGTGAGCGGCGTGCGTTCGGACGGTTTCCATACCACGCTGTCGCCGCACACCCACGCGAGCGTTGCGTTCCAGGCCCATACCGCGGCAGGGAAGTTGAACGCGGAGACGACACCGACCACGCCCGCCGGGTGCCATTGCTCCATCATGCGGTGGCCCGGGCGTTCGCTGGCGATGGTGAGTCCGTGGAGCTGGCGCGACAGACCGCAGGCGAAGTCGCTGATGTCGATCATCTCCTGCACTTCGCCGAGACCTTCCTGACGGATCTTGCCGGTCTCGATGGTCACCAGTTCGCCCAGTTCAGCCTTGTGCTGGCGCAGCAGAATGCCGTAACGGCGCACCAGTTCGCCGCGCCGTGGCGGCGGAACCTTGCGCCAGGCGAGGTAGGCGGCGTGGGCGCGCTTCAGTGCGGCATCGGCGTCCGCTGGCGGAGTGGCCGCCAGCCGTGCGATCGTCCCGCCATCGATGGGACTACGCACGGCCAGGTCGCCGCGGTCGAGTTGGTCTGTTGCGACACCGAGGTGCGTCAGCAGCGACGCCGTTAAGGAAGCGAGTTCCATGGCCGGGCTCCGGGAGGGAGATCTCCCGTTGACCGGTCGACGCTCGAGAACGTTCTAGCTTCTTCGCATTTCGGTGTTGCGACTGTACTGGAACATCAGCTTGTCGCAGTGCGCGCAGGCGACGACGCGGCGATGGTCCTCGCCGTCGTGCAGGCCGAATTCGCGCGTGTCGATCGAGCGGCAGCGCTGGCAGGCGGGGGTTTGCTGGCCATGCGCGGCGAGATAGGCGTCACGTTGCGGCAGTGCACGCTGGGCGTCCTGCTGGCGCCGGTGTATGTGAAGCACGGCAAGGCAGCCGAACAGGAAGATGGCGGCGACCAGGATCGGGAAGGGAATATCGGACATTTTAGCGAGTCGCCGGAGTGTGGAACTGCAGATTAACCGTCACTAAGGGCGCTGTACTTCGCCAAGATCAAGTCCGACTCAATACACGAAGCGCTCGTGCAACTCGTCCAGGTTCAGTTCGGCGAGAATCTGTTCCAGACGCTCGCGGGCATTGCCGCGGGGCTGGCCGGCGGCGCGGGCGATGATCAGTTCGTTCTTCATCGAATGCTCCCAGCCCACCAGTTCCGTGACCGTGAGCTGGTAGCCGTGCGATTCGAGCAGCAGGCAGCGCAACACGTTGGTGAGCTGGCTGCCGAATTCGCGGGTGTGGATCGGGTGGCGCCAGATTTCGGACAGCGGGGTCTTCGCGAACGATTCGTTCTTGTGCTTGCGCAGAACGGCGGCGACTTCGGCCTGGCAGCAGGGCACCAGCACGATGAAGCGGGCCTGCTTGTGCAGCGCGAAGCGGATCGCGTCGTCGGTGGCAGTGTTGCAGGCGTGCAGCGCGGTGACGACGTCGATATGCTCGGGCAGTTCCGGGGAATGGATCGAGTCCTCGACCGACAGGTTGAGGAAGGACATGCGCCCGAAGTCGAGCCGTGCGGCGAGTTCGCGCGACTTCGACACGAGTTCGTCGCGGGTTTCGATGCCGTAGATGTGGCCGCTCATGTGCCTCCCCTCACGCGCCTTGAGAAAGAGGTCGTAGAGGATGAAGCCGAGGTAGGACTTGCCCGCGCCGTGGTCGGCAAGGGTGAGATCGCCGTGCGCGCTGATTACCTCTTCGAGCAGCGGCTCGATGAAATTGTAGAGGTGATAGACCTGCTTCAGCTTGCGCCGGCTGTCCTGGTTGAGCTTGCCGTCGCGCGTGAGGATGTGCAGTTCCTTGAGCAGTTCGATTGACTGCCCGGGGCGGATGTCCGGGATCGCAGTGGCCGGAGTTTTCGGTACTTGCGCGGTCGCCAGCATGGTCTCCGAGATGGCCTTTTTGCGCATGCGGTTCACTTTTCGCCGTCCTGTCCGTCGGGAACGCCCAAGGCCTTCCAGCCAGCGTGGCCGAGTTTCTGCAGCGTTTCGATGTTGCGCTCGTAGATCGACTCGGCCTCGGGGTAGGCTGCCACGGCGCGCTCGATGCTTTCTTCGCGCAGCAGGTGCAGCGAAGGGAAGGGCGAACGGTTGGTGAAGTTTGCGATATCGTCTTCGGCGCTGTCTTCGAACTGAAAGCGCGGGTGGAAGCTCGCGACCTGCAGGATGCCTTCGAGTTCGTGCTCGACGACGGCTTCTTCGGCGATGCCGGCGATCTCGTTGAAATCGAGGAAGTCGGAGAACAGGGTCGGGTGGATCAGCAGTGTCGTGTCGACCTCCTGCGGGTCGGCGGCGGCGAGGAAATCGAGTTCGCGGTCGAGTTCTTCGAGAAAGGCGTCGGTGTGCTTCGCGTCGCTGACGACGAAACGTACCTGGGTCTTCACGTACACCGATTTCGCGAACGGACACAGATTGAGCCCGATCACAGCTTTTTCCAGCCACTGCCGCGTCGCCGCAATCACTTCGTCACGATTCATGCGCTACCCCTCGAAAGTCCGCCATTTTGCCCCAATCCACGAGCGAACGAGGCGATAATGCGCCTCTTGTCCACGGTTCCGTCCCAGATGTCCATTCAGTGGTTTCCCGGTCACATGACCTCGGCGCGCAAGAAGGCGGCCGAGACCATGGCGCTGACCGATGTCGTGATCGAGGTGCTCGACGCGCGCATTCCCGAGGCGAGCAGCAACCCGATGATCCGCGAGCTGCGCCTATTCCGGCAGCGGCCCTGCCTCAAGCTGCTCAACAAGGCCGACCTTGCCGATCCGGTCGCGACGCGCGCGTGGCTGGATTTCTTCAACAGCCAACCGGGCGTCAAGGCGGTCGCGCTGTCGTGCAAAAAACCGGGCGATGTCGCTCGCGTGCCGAAGCTGTGTCAGGGGCTCGCACCGCATCGCAATGACGGTACCAAGTTGCTGCGCATCATGATCATGGGTATTCCGAACGTCGGCAAATCGACGCTGATGAACGCGCTGCTGAAACGCCGCGTCGCGGCAGTTGGCGACGAGCCGGCGGTGACGAAGTCGCAGCAGACCCTGGACCTCGGGGACCAGATGACGCTCACCGATACACCGGGCCTGATGTGGCCGAAGATCGACCATGATTCGGACGGCTTCATGCTCGCCGCGAGTCACGCGATCGGGCGCAACGCGGTCATCGACGAGCAGGTGGCGGCCTTTCTCGGCTACCTCTTGCTCGACCGCTACCCCGCGCTGGTGGCCGCGCGCTACGGCATCGCGCCCGAGCGCATGGAAGCGCTCGACGGAGTCGGCGTGATCGAAGCCGTTGCGGCTCGGCGCGGCTGCCGCTTGAAAGGCGGCGCGCCGGATCTCGAGAAGGCGTCGCACATCCTGCTCAACGACTATCGCAGCGGCTCGCTTGGGCGGATCAGCCTCGAAACGCCCGAAACGCGCCGTGCAATGCTGGAGCAGGGCCGCGGGATCACTCTTCCAGTCGAAAGCCCACCTTCAGCTTGACCTGGAAGTGCGCGATCTTGCCGTCGGCAATGTGGCCGCGGATTTCGGTCGTCTCGAACCAGTCCATGTGACGGACCGACTTGCTCGCCATTTCGATGGCATTGCGAATCGCGTCGTCGACACTGACGGGTGATGAACCGACAAGCTCGACGAGTTTGTAGACGTGGGCCGACATTGCCATCTCCTTGCGCGTTGATCGGGGTTGCGCTCCCAGTATAGAGAAGGAGCGAAGGGCTGCGCGCGCGGATATGCAGGATCAAACGCGCTCGCAGCCGTGCTGCCGCATGTCGTGATCGCAATGAATCGTCATCGACGGATCTTATCCCTGCATTTGTGCGACTTGCGATGCCGGGCACCGTACCGTACCGTATCGCAATCACGCACAAGGATCAGGTTCGATGAGCGACGAACAGAAGCAGCGTCTGAAAGTCCTGAGTGCGGGCATCCTGAGTCTGATCCTGGTGCTCGGGATCGCACGTTTCGCCTATACGCCGCTGTTGCCGCTGATGCAGCAACAGGCCGGCCTGGGCCTGGGGGAGGGCGGCGTCCTGGCAGCGTGGAATTACGCGGGTTATCTCTGCGGTGCGCTGATCGCTTCGCTGATCAGCGACCTTGTGTTGAAGGACCGCCTGTACCGCATCGGTCTCGTCGTGGCGGTGGTCAGCACGGCGGCAATGGGCCTGACGACCAACCCGCTGCTGTGGTCGGTGTTCCGCTTCATTGCCGGGCTCAGCAGCGCTGCGGGGATGCTGCTCGGTACAGGGCTGATCCTGAACTGGTTGATCCGCCACCAGCATCGTTCGGAACTCGGCATTCATTTTGCCGGGATCGGGCTGGGCATTGCCGGTTGTGCGGCAGCGGTGGCATTGATGACACAGTGGTTCGACTGGCGCACCCAGTGGTTCATTTTTAGCGCGCTCGGGGTGCTGGTATTGATCCCGGCGTGGCGCTGGTTGCCGCCGCCGGATCGCACGTCCTTTACGGTCGGCGGCCAAAAAATGGTCGATAGTCCGCCGGGGCCGGCATTCATGCGTATCTTCATGGCGGCCTACTTCTGTGCGGGGGTTGGTTACGTCGTCAGCGCAACCTTCATCGTTGCGATCATCGACAAGCTGCCCGGTCTCGCGGGACGGGGCTGGCTGGTGTTTCTTGTCCTCGGACTGGCCGCGGCTCCGGCATGCATCGTCTGGGACTTGATTGCGCGTCGTATCGGTGACCTTAACTCGCTGATCCTGGCCTATGGCCTGCAGATCGGTGGCATCCTGCTGCCGGTGCTGGCCGGCGGTCTGATCCCGGCGTTGCTGGGCGCAGTGCTGTTCGGCGGCACCTTCATCGGCGCGGTCAGCCTCGTCCTGACGATGGCAGGGCGCTATTACCCGACCCGCCCGGCCAAGATGATGGGCAGAATGACGATCGCCTACGGTATTGCACAGATCATCGGCCCGGCAGTGACCGGCTGGCTGGCGGCATTGCGCGGCAGCTACGCCGACGGACTGTATCTTGCAGCGGCAGTGATGGTGGTGGGAACCTTGCTGGTGGTGGTGCTCAAAGGCATGGAAATACGTGATCGCGCAGGCTCTGCGGTGACGGACAGCGATCCCGTTTAGAATCGCGCCCTCGGCCGTTTGTGCCAATACGCTCACCGAACCCGGATACTGGAAACACCCATGTTGCGAATTACCGAACTCAGGCTGCCGCTGGACCATCCGGACGGCGCCCTGAGGGAAGCCATCCTCGCTCGGCTGGACATCAAGCCGGCAGAGCTCATCGATTTCAAGGTCTTCAAGCGCAGTTACGACGCACGCAAGGCCAGTGCGATCATGCTGATCTACACGGTCGACATGACCGTCGCCAACGAGGCGGCATTGCTGACGAAGTTCGCCGGCGACCGCCATGTGACGCCAACGCCCGATACGAACTACCGTTTCGTCGGACGTGCGCCGGAAACGCTCGCACACCGGCCGGTGGTGGTCGGCTTTGGCCCATGCGGCATCTTCGCCGGGCTGATTCTTGCGCAGATGGGCTTCCGGCCGATCATCCTCGAGCGCGGCAAGGCGGTGCGCGAGCGAACCAAGGACACCTGGGGGTTGTGGCGCAAGAATGTGCTGAACCCCGAATCCAACGTGCAGTTCGGCGAAGGCGGGGCGGGCACGTTCTCGGACGGCAAGCTCTACAGCCAGATCAAGGACCCGAAGCACTACGGCCGCAAGGTGCTCAACGAGTTCGTCAAGGCGGGTGCGCCGGAGGAGATCCTGTATGTGGCCAAACCCCACATCGGCACCTTCCGCCTTGTGGGCATGGTCGAGAGCATGCGCCACGACATCGAGGCGCTGGGCGGCGAGATCCGATTCCAGCAGCGCGTTACGGATCTGCTGATCGAGGACGGTCAGGTACGCGGACTGACCCTCGCGTCGGGCGAGGAAATCCGCACCGACCACGTCGTGCTGGCGCTCGGACACAGTGCGCGCGACACCTTCGAGATGCTGCACGCGCGCGGGGTATTCATGGAAGCCAAGCCGTTTTCGGTGGGCTTCCGCATCGAGCACCCGCAGTCGCTGATCGACACGGCGCGTTTCGGCCCCCATGCGGGACATCCGCTGCTGGGGGCGGCGGATTACAAGCTGGTGCATCACGCGAAGAACGGGCGCGCGGTGTATAGCTTCTGCATGTGCCCGGGCGGCACGGTGGTCGCGGCGACGTCGGAGCCGAACCGTGTCGTCACCAATGGCATGAGCCAGTATTCGCGCAACGAGCGCAACGCCAACGCGGGCATTGTGGTCGGCATCACGCCGGAAGATTATCCGGGCGGACCGCTCGCAGGCATCGAGTTCCAGCGCCGCTGGGAGTCGCGTGCGTTTGAACTCGGTGGCGATAATTACGAGGCGCCAGGGCAACTCGTTGGCGACTTCATCGCCTGCCAGCCGTCGTCGGCACCGGGCTCGGTGGAGCCCTCGTACAAGCCCGGCGTCAAGTTTGGCGATCTCTCGACGAGCCTGCCGGATTACGCAATCGCGGCGGTGCGCGAGGCGCTGCCGGCCTTCGAGCGGCAGATCAGGGGTTTTTCGATGCGCGACGCCGTACTGACAGGCGTGGAAACGCGCACCTCGTCGCCGCTGCGCATCACCCGCGGTGCGGACTGCCAGAGCCTCAACGTGAAGGGGCTGTATCCGGCGGGTGAGGGGGCCGGCTACGCCGGCGGTATCCTGTCGGCCGGTGTCGACGGTATCCGGGTTGCCGAAGCGTTGGCGACTACGCTCCTCGGCGCGCCGGTCAGTGCATAGCGACCGCGCTTGCAGCTTCGTGGCGGACGCCTAGATTGAGGGGGTGCGGGCAGGCGAATCAGTCCCGCGCCCTTCGTCAAGGAGAACACCATGAGCGAGCCGGTCCCCAATATTGCGCAGAAAGGCCCTTACGCTGTCGAACTCGAGGCTGGCAAGGTGTACTTCTGGTGCCAGTGCGGCAACAGCAAGAACCAGCCGTTCTGTGACGGGTCGCATAAGAGTGGCCCTTTTACCCCGGTCAAATTCACCGCCGAAACCACCGGCACGGCCTATCTGTGCGGCTGCAAACACTCGGGCCACAAGCCGTTCTGCGACGGTACGCACAAGAGCGTGTAAGCGCGGGTGCGGGACGTCAGCCCGAAAGCTTCATCCACCACTCTGTTCCGGCACGGGTCATCCCGCGGCCTGCGGACGAGGGTATTAAAGGACCATGCATGGAAGATCGCCTCAACCGAATCGAATCCAAGATCGCGCTTTCGGAGGATCTGCTGGAGGAACTGAATCTGATGGTGTTCCGTCAGCAGCAGCAGATCGATCGCTTGCAGCAGCAGATCGTCGATCTGCACCGTCAACTCGCTTCCGGCTCGCCGGGGGAACGCCGCGACCTGCGCGAGGAGATTCCTCCGCATTATTGACGAGGCGAACGGAGGGTCCGCCTAGGGGCGGCACGACAGCCTGCGGAAGCAATTTTCGATGCCGGCGCGAAACGGATCAGGACTTCTCGCCGCGTGCCGCCAGATAGATTCCCGCGAGCAGCAACGCGAAGCCGCCGAACTGCAGCGGTGCGAAACCTTCGCCGAAGACGATGAACGCCATTGCCGCGCTGCCGACCGGTTCGCCAAGCGTGACGACCGCGACGAATGTCGCCGACACGTGGCGCAGCGACCAGTTGTAGGCGGTATGGCCAAGCAGTTGCGGCCCCAGCGCCATGCCGGCGAGCACCGCCCACGCGGTCAGGTCAAAACCGGTCAGCGGCGCACCGGATGCGCTGCTCGCAGCGACGAGGAACAGCGCCGCCGCGCCGTACGCGAGCCAAACGTAGGCGGGTAGCGGCAGCCCGGCGCGCAGTCGGCGACCGATCAGCAGGTACGCCGAGAAGCACCACGAGCCGATCAGCGCAAGCAGATTGCCGAACATGGGGTCAGATCCCGCGCTTGCGGTCTGGCTGTCGCTCCAGAAGATCAGCAGGCTGCCACCGAAGGACAGCGCAATGCCGCCCATCATCATGCGGCTCGGGCGTTCGCGGAACAACACGAAGGATGCGAGTCCGATCCACAGCGGATTCGTCGTCACCAGCGCGGTGCTCGACGCGACCGAGGTGTATTCCAGCGAAGTGATCCAGGTGGCGAAATGCAGTGCGAGGAAGAAGCCGGCCGCCAAAGCCAGCAGTCCCTGGCTGCGATTGAGTGACGCGAGCGCGCGACGCGACTGGAACAGTGCGATCGGCGTGACGATCAGCGCAGCCAACCCCAGCCGCCAGCTCGCCACTGCGAGCGAGGGCACGCCCTCGGCCTGCGCGAGGCGAGCGAGGATCGCGCCGAAGGAGATCGCGAGCAGCCCCGTGCCGAGGACGGCAAAGGGCATCCAGCGCGGCGGGGCGGCGGTCGAACTCATCAGTGCCCGCCCTCCAGATAGGCCGCGCGCACTTCCGGACTGGCAAGCAATTCTGCACCGGTGCCGGCGAGCACGATCTCGCCGTGCTGCAGCACATAGCCGCGGTGCGCGACGCGCAGCGCGTGGTGGGCGTTCTGCTCGACCAGCAGCACCGTCATGCCATGCTCGGTATTGAGCTCGCGGATGATCTGGAAAATGCGCTTGATGTAGATCGGCGCAAGCCCCAGCGAGGGTTCGTCGAGCAACAGCAGCTTCGGTCGGCTCATCAGCGCGCGGCCGATCGCCAGCATCTGCTGCTCGCCGCCCGACAGCGTGCCGGCACGCTGCGACTCGCGCTCCTGCAGGATCGGGAACATCGCGTAGATGCGCTTGATGTCCGCATTGAAGTTCGCCGGGTCGGCGAAGGTCGCGCCCATCAGCAGGTTTTCCATCACCGTCATGCGCGGAAAAATCCGCCGGCCTTCGGGCACGATGGCGATGCCGCGGCGCGAGATCTGGTGGCTCGGCACGCGGGTGATGTCCTCGCCGTCGAACACGATGCGCCCCGAGGACGCACCGGGGCGTCCGAACAGGCTCATCATCAGTGTCGATTTGCCGGCACCATTCGCGCCGATCAGCGTCACGATCTCGCCCACCTGCACCGTCACATCGATTCCGCGCAGCGCGTGGATGTGACCGTAGTGGGCGTGTACGCCTTCCATGTGCAGCATCATCAGGCGTTCCCCCCGATCAGTGTGGCCGGCTCGCTCTCATCGTCCTCGCCGAGGTAGGCCTTGATGACTTGCGGGTCGTTGCGAATTTCAAGCGGTGTGCCTTCGGCGATCTTGCGGCCGTAGTTGAGCACGCAGATGTGATCCGAGACGTTCATCACGACGCTCATGTCGTGTTCGATCAGCAGGATCGCGATGCCTTCCTCACGGCACAGCGACAGCAGCAGCGTGTTCAGCTCCGCCGACTCGCGCGGGTTCAAGCCCGCTGCCGGCTCATCGAGACACAGCAGCACCGGATCGACGCACAACGCGCGTGCGATTTCGATGCGCCGCTGCGTGCCGTACGGCAGGTCCCCCGCGGCGGTGTCTGCGATGCCCGTGAGACCGAGTCGATCGAGCCAATGGACGGCCGTTTTCAGCGCTTCGACTTCCGCCTTGCGGTAGCCGGGCAGGCTGAAGAGGCCGGCGATCGAGAAGCGCGATGCGTCCTGCAAGCGGTTGTGCTGCGCGACGATCAGGTTTTCCAGTACCGTCATCTTGGGAAACAGGCGGATGTTCTGGAAAGTCCGTACCACCTGTGCATCACGCGCGACGCGGTGGCCGGTCATCGTTTCCAGGCGCATTTCACCGCGCTTCGGATGCGCGAGCCGCACGCTGCCGGTGGTCGGCTTGTAGAAACCGGTCAGGCAGTTGAAGAAGGTCGTCTTGCCGGCGCCGTTGGGGCCGATGATCGCGGTGATCTTGCCCGCGGGCACTGACAGCGACAGGTCATCGATGGCGGTCAGGCCGCCGAAGCGCATCGTCAGATTCTCGACCGAGAGCAGTGTGGCGGCGCTCATTTCTGACCTCCCATGGCCGACGCCTTCGCAAGACGGATCGTGGGTTCGCGCGACGACAGCAGGCCGCTCGGCTTCCACACCATGATCAGCACCATCGCAGTACCGAACAGCAACATGCGGTATTCGGCGAAATTGCGCCCGAGTTCGGGCAGCAGCACCAGCACCAGTGCTGCGAGCACGACGCCCATCTGGCTGCCCATGCCACCCAGCACGACGATCGCGAGGATGATCGCGGACTCGCTGAAGGTGAAACTTTCCGGCGAGATGAAGCCCTGGCGCGCGGCGAAGAACACGCCGGCGAAGCCGCCGAGCATCGCGCCGATGGCGAAGGCCGAGAGTTTGACGTTGGTCACGTTCATGCCCATCGCCTTGCATGCGATCTCGTCCTCGCGCAGTGCTTCCCACGCCCGCCCGACCGGCAGCTTGCGCAGGCGCGACACGAACAGGTTTGTCAGCAGCGCGAGCACCAGGATCAGGTAATACAGGAAGATGATGCGGTGCATGCCCGAGAATTCCAGGCCGAAAAATGTCGCGAAGCTCTGTTCGCCTTCGGCAGGATTGCGCTCGAAGGGTAGGCCGAACAGGGTCGGGCGCGGAATCGAGCCGATGCCGTTCGGACCATTGGAAAGCTCGGTCCAATTCACCAGGATGACCCGGATGATCTCGCCGAAGCCCAGCGTGACGATCGCCAGGTAGTCGCCGCGCAGACGCAGGATCGGGTAACCGAGCAGGATGCCGAAGGTCGCGGCCATCGCACCGGCCGCTGGCAATGCCTCCCAGAAGGTCCAGCCGAAGTGCGTGAACAGCAGCGCGTACGTGTAGGCGCCGACGGCGTAAAAGGCGACGTAGCCGAGATCGAGCAGGCCCGCGAGGCCGACCACGACGTTGAGGCCCCAGCCTAGCATCACGTAGATCAGCACCGTGGTCGCGGTGTCGACGACGTAACGATTGTCCGAATACATCGCCGGCAGGAAGAGCGCGACCCCGAGGATCCCCCAGCCCAGCACCTGCACGACTTTTGCCGTGCGATCGACCTTGACGGTGGTGGACTTCGCATCGCGACGGGTACGGTACTGGTCCATGACCCATCGGAACGCAAAGCGACCCGCGAAGGACGCGGCAACGAACGCTGCGAGCACCCCGAAGCGGGTCGTGACGACCAGCGCGCCGCCCTGGTCCACGGTCGTCATGCCGACCATCGGGATGCCCAGCAGCAGCGCGACGAAGGCCACCCATGCGGCGTCCTTGAAACGCTCGGTGGGCGTGCGCGCATGGCGCGCGACAATGACGGCGCTCATCAGACCTTCTCCACTTCCGGACGGCCGAGCAGCCCGCTGGGGCGGAACATCAGCACGAGGATCAGGATCGCGAAGGTCGCGACGTCCTTGTATTCGGCCGACAGATACGCCGCCCAGAAGGATTCGATCAGGCCGATCAGCAGACCGCCGAGCATTGCGCCGGGCAGCGAGCCGATGCCGCCCAGCACCGCGGCGGTGAAGGCCTTGATGCCGGCGACGAAGCCGATATAGAAATCGACGACGCCGTAATACACCGTGACCATCACCCCGGCGACTGCGGCGAGCGCGGCGCCGAGCATGAAGGTCAGCGAAATCGTGCGGTCCACATTGATTCCGAGCAGCGCCGTCATCGTGCTGTCCTGCTCGCAGGCGCGCTGCTGGCGGCCGAACGAGGTCTGTGTGATGAGCCAGGTGAAGGCCACCATCAGCACGACGGTGACGAGGATGATGAGAATCTGCGTCCACGCGATCTGCACGGTGAAGTCGGGCGTCGTCCACAGCACGATGCCGCCTTCGATTACCGGCGGGATCGGCTTGACGCGCGCGCCCTGGGTCAGCTGGACCATGTTCTGCAGGAAGATCGACATGCCGATCGCCGAGATCAGCGGCGCCAGCCGGGTAGAGCCGCGCAGCGGGCGGTAGGCCATGCGCTCGACCGCCCAGCCATAGGCGGACGTGAAGAAGATCGCGACGATCAGCACTGCGGTGATCGCCAGCGGCAGCGAGGTGATGTCGAAGGCCGCGAGCAGGGTGAAGGCGGTGACCGCGATGAACGCGCTCACCATGAAGATGTCGCCATGGGCGAAGTTGATCATGCCGATGATGCCGTACACCATCGTGTAGCCGATCGCGATCAGGCCGTACACGGCCCCCAGCGTCAGGCCGTTGATGAGCTGTTGCAGTGCGTATGCCACAGCGGTCTCCTTTGTCGTTTTACGGTATATCTCACGCTCGACGCCGGCGCTCGGTGGTGGTGTCCGCGCGTGGAGTCAGTCGGAGATGGCACCGCCGGCCTTGTGGGCCGGCGGTGCGATGACCGGGAGGGTTTCCCGGCCAATAGCTGCGGTCTTACTTGGCGGCGTAGTCGTACTGGCCGCCCTTCCACTGGTAGACGACGAAACCGGGCTTCTTCTGGTCGCCCTTGGCATCGAAGTTCATGTCACCGATGACGGTCTTGAAGCTGCCGCCGCGCATCGCCTTTTCCAGATCGGCGAACTTGGTGCTCTTGGCCTGCGTCGCGGCCTGCTCGAACAGCTGCATCGCGGCATAGGCGTACATCACGTAGCCTTCCGGCTCAACCTTGGCGTCGCGGAAACGCTTGACCACCGGGGCTGCGTCCGGATTCTTGCGCGGATCGGGCGAGAACGTGAACATCACGTTGTCGGCGCTGGCGCCGGCGGCGGTGACGAGTTCCGAGTTGGTCATCGTGTCGCCGCCCATCACGGTCAGCTTCAGGCCGGCCTGCTGCGCCTGGCGCAGGATCAGCGCGACTTCGGTGTGGTAGCCTCCGTAGGCCAGCACTTCGACACCGGCCTGCTTGAGCTTGGTGACCAGACCGGAGTAATCCTTTTCGCCCGCGGTGATCGACTCGCGCAGCGTCGGCTTCACGCCCTTGCCATTGAGCGCCTTCGCCATCTCGTCGGCGAGTCCCTTGCCATAGGCGCTCTTGTCGTCGACCACGGCGATCTTCTTGCCCTTGAACTTGTCGGCCAGATACTCGCCGGCGACCAGACCCTGCTGGTCGTCACGACCCATGATACGGAAAACGTTCTTCAGACCGCGCTCGGTAACCTGCGGGTTGGTCGACACCGTCGCCATCGGGATGTCCGCCTCCTGGTACACCTCGGACGCCGGGATCGTCGAGCTGGAACACCAGTGACCGTGCATGAACACGATCTTCTTATTGACCATGGTGTTCGCAACCGAAACAGCCTGTTTCGGATCGCAAGCGTCATCACCGACTTCCAGTTTCAGCTTCTGGCCGAGCACGCCGCCCTTGGCGTTGATGTCGGCGATCGCCATCTCGGCGCCGCGCCGGATCTGGTCGCCAGCGGAGGCATATTGGCCGGTCATCGGGCCGGCAATCGCCACCGTCAGATCGGCATGCGCGAGGTTGATCTGTGCGCCGAGCGCGAGGAAGGCAGTAGCGATCAGGGTCTTCTTCATGTGTTTCCTCCGTGGTGTCTGTGGTCGTTCAGGTACTGCACGAGTGACGCCCCTGCGTCGAGCACATGCGCTCGCGTAAGGGCTGCCGCTGCGTCGGGGTCGCGCCGCGCGAACGCATCCAGGATGGCGGCGTGTTCGCGTTGCGTCTTGGGCATTTCCGTCTGGGTGGTCATCGCCAACAGGGCGCGCACGTAGCGCTCGACCTTGTCGTACAGCGCGCGGATTTCGGCCAGCAGGATGGGGCGGTCCGCGTCTGCGTACAGCGTCGAATGAAACTGCCAGTTCAGCTCGCCCCAACGTCCGGTGTTCGGCGAGGCACCGAACTCGGCCAGCCTGGCGCGCGCTTCGGCCAGATGCTCATCGCTAATCCGCACGGCGGCGAGTCCCGCGGCGCGGGCTTCGAGCATCGCGCGGATGTCCATGTATTCAAGGATTTCCGCTGGGGAGAGACCGGCGACAACGGCGCCGCGGTTCTTCGCGAAGCTCACCAGCCCTTCTGCTTCGAGTCGCTTCAGGGCCTCGCGTACGGGAATCTTGCTGACGTGAAAACGTGCCGCGATCTCGTCCTGGCGCAGCACCTCGCCCGTCGGGAGTTGCCCTTCGACGATGGCATCGCGCAGCGCCTCGGCGATCTGATCCGAGGCCGAAAGCCGCAAGATGCGCGGGATTTCGAGGTGTGCGAGGGGAGAGGTCATTGCGCGGCGTTTCGTAAGATCGTATACGGTATACGTAGAAGCCGCGAAAAGTACCCTTCCTCGATCGGGAACGCAAGCTGCGCTGCAACATGATGATTTGCCGATGTTTCCGGCGGAACGCTCAGGTGTCGGGCTGCTTCAGTGCAATCCACATCACCCACTGGCCACAGGCGTTGCGCGGGCTGCGAAGGGAGCCATGCCACGGCCCTTCATTGCAGGGGCCGCGGGCGTCTTCTGCATATTCAACCTCGCCGGGCGTTGCGCCCGGCTGTCGAATGCCGCCCCAGCGGTTGCAGGAGACACAGCGCTTGCGGTCGGACGGTTGGGTGGCCATGGGGCGACGGGGCGAAAGATGCCTTGGCAGTCGAGAACGGTGACGAGCGTGATGAGTGGTGTCGGGCCTGTCGGAGTGCAAATCCCGATCAGGCGAGGTTGCGCGCCAGGTGCTGCTGCAGCGCCGAGCGCATGTTGCACTCCTGCTGCCAGGCGCGTCGCTCAGCGTTAGCATGCGCATAGGCACGCGCTTCTGCTTCGGTCAGTGCGCTCAGGGTCTCTAGCGTGCGTTGCAGGAAAACGTGCTGCGGCAACATCGTGCCGAAGAACAGCACCAGATCGCCGCGCTGGATAAGCAGGGTGGGGAAGTTCTCGACGTCCAGATCGCCGATCCAGTCGGCGTCATCCTCGACATCTACCCAGTAGAAACCTGCGTTCGGCCACTGTGCGGCGAGCGTGTCAAAGCCTGCGCGATATTCGCGACAGGTTCCGCACCATTCGGCGCACAGGCAGACGACAAGAAGTTCGGGAATCGTTCGGGCGTTCATCGGCGACGGCCATCGTTTCGGAGCAGCCCGAGGCTAGCACATTCACCGGGTGGATCGCCGCCGAATCGCCGCTCGATCGACAACCCTGCCGGATCGGCTCCGGCAGGGCCGTACTTAGTTGCAGGCGCGAATCCGGAACACCTCCGGATCATCACCGTGGTCGATCAGGATCTTGCGTACGCGTTCCTGCCACAGCGTGGCAAAACGCCGCTGTGCTGCACTGTCGCCTTCCTTGTGCAGACAGCGCGCCATCAGTTCCGGCATCTCCGCATCCGCTGGAATGCCCGAGAGGTCCGACTGCGCATCGACGCCAGCACCCGTGTCGAGCCGCGTAAAGCGCAAGCCCAGCGGAATATCGACGGCGAAGTCCTGCAACCCGCGGCGCACGAAACGTCCGGCGATGCCCTTGAAGCCGCCTTCCTGCGCCGCTCCGGTAAGCAGCGTGACGACGCTCGCTGTGACGCCGGTCACGCCATCGTCAAGGCGGGTCCTGAATGCCACGCGAACGCCGCCACGCTCGGGTGGCTGATCCGGGTAAAGCGCCGCAAGGGCATGGCAGCTCAGCATGTAGGCGGAGGCCACGGTGGGGCAGGAATGGCCTGCCAGTTTCACGGCATCCCCATATTCATATTCGATCAATCCGCCATCCGCTGCGCCGAGGAATTCCGCCAGCGGATCGCGGACGGTGATTCGGCGCACGTTCCGGAAAAAATCGGGTTGATGCATGATGAGCCCTTGCTTTTCGCATTCAGGTAGGGGCGATGGGGGCTTGACGCGGCGACGCGCATCATTGACTGTCACCAGCAGCAGGACACTCCCCGTCGTGCAGGTGCGAAGGATCCCAGAAAGGGGGAGCCAATCTCATTGATGTCTGTCAAATTATCCTAAAGATCGGCTTGCTCTGTTCCGGAGACGTTAATGATCCGACTTCTTGCTCTCGTTCGTTCAACCTGCGCGCGGCATGTCCGGCCATCGCGCCATGCGGTTATCCAGTTGCTTGCGCTTTTTGCACTGATTGCTGCAGTGGGCGCCATCCTTGCGTCGTCATCGGTCCGCGCCCAGATCGTGGTGCGGAGCGAGGCCGGACCGGTGAACGTCGCGGAGGTCGCGCGTGGCCTGGAAACCCCTTGGGCGCTGGCCTTTTTGCCTGGGGGACGGATGTTGGTGAGCGAGCGGCCGGGTCGTCTGCGGATTGTCGCCGCGGATGGTACGTTGTCCGCGCCCGTGAAGAATGTACCTGCCGTGCATGCGGAGGGGCAGGGCGGCTTGCTCGACGTGGTGCTGGGTCCGAACTTTGCGACCGATCGCCTGATCTATTTTTCCTTCGCCGAGCCGACGGCACGTGGCGCACGCACCGCGGTCGCACGTGCCGCGCTGGACGTCGAGGACCTGAGTCTGCAGGACGTCAAGGTGATCTTCGCCCAGCGCGACGATCCGGATGGACGCCACCACTGGGGTTCGCGGCTGGTTTTCGATCGCGAGGGAAACCTGTTCGTGACGCTTGGCGACCGCTTCTTTCTTCGCGATCGCGCGCAGGAGCTGCGCAGTCATCTCGGCAAGGTAGTTAGGATCCGCCCGGATGGCAGCGTTCCGCCCGACAACCCGTATGTGAAGATGTCCAGAGCACTACCCGAAATCTGGTCCATCGGCCATCGCAACCTGCAGGGTGCGGCACTTCATCCGCAAACCGGGGCGCTGTGGGCCCATGAGCATGGTCCGCAGGGGGGCGATGAAGTGAATGTCGTCAAGCCGGGACTCAACTACGGTTGGCCGATGGTGACCTACGGTCGCGAATATGGCTCCGGCGCGCGTATCGGAGAAGGCAGCGAACGTGCCGATATAGAGCCCCCCGTGCATTACTGGGTGCCGTCCATCGCCCCCTCCGGGATGGCGTTTTACACCGGGGATGCGTTTCCGAAATGGAAAGGCAGCCTGTTCGTCGGCGCCTTGCGCGGACAGTTGCTGGCGCGCCTCGAACTGGATGGCGACAAGATCGTCCGCGAGGAACGGTTACTTACCGAACTGGGCATCCGCATTCGCGACGTAAGGCAGGGGCCGGACGGCAAGATTTATCTGCTTGATGAGTCGCAGGGGAGAATCCTGCGCCTGGATCCGCCTTGAGTGTGGTCAGCACCGTCCGCTCCGGATCAGACGGCCGAGAGCTGCTCCCTGAAACGCTCGGGAACTGCCACGACCTTGCGATTCCCGTAATCGAAGAACACGATGCCTATCTTGCCGCGCGCCACCTCGCGGCCGCTGTCCCGGTCGCACACACGATAGACCAGGTCACAGCCGTACTTGTTGAAATCATTCGCGGCCATCTCGATGACCAGGGTTTCACCGTGGAAGGCCTCGGACACGTACTGTGTCGCCGCGTCGGCGACAACCGTGCCGACGCCTTCGACCTGCGTCTGTGTGTAGCCGAGCGACTTGAAGAAGCGCTGACGTGCCTCGGACACCAGGGTCAGTAGTTGTGCGTTGTCCAGATGCGCGGCCTCGTTGATATGGCTCGCATAGATCTGCAATTCGGTCGAAAAGGCAAAATGTTCGGGCAGGTCGATGCGAATACGGGGCATGGCGGGTTCCGGGTGCGAAGGTGTAGATTGATCAGCGCTGCGGATGATACCTGTTGTGTCCGTCATCCCTCCATTCGTGCCACGCGGGGCGCCGGCTGTCGGAATGCTGGTGGATTGAGTCGTTTGGCACAGCGACAGGCGCCGTTTTTGTGTCAAACTGCCATTCGACGCGGTTCTCCCCGGAGCCGCCGCAATGGCGGCACAAGCCCCGAACTGCCATCGAAGCGGAGCATGTCGTGACCATCGAACATCCATCGCGCCACTCAGGAGCATCCGAGGCTTTTCGCCCGCACCAGGGTGTATTGCTCGAATGTCGCGATTTTGTCTGTCAGCGCGTGCGTGAAGCGCTTGCCAAGGCCGTGGGCGAAATCGAGGACGAACTCCAGGCCCGCCGTCAGGCTGCGAGCAGTTCCGACGAATCTCAGAAACTCATTGAACTCCAGGTCCTCCTGCGCAGCGTCGGCGCCGGTGTTGACCGTGCCTTCGGTACGGGCTTCGAAGAGCAGTTCCAGGAGCGTGCCAAGACCTCCAATGTGGTCGGCACCATCTATCAGGACGAAAACGGCTTCTTCCCCGAACTGGCGCTGGTCGACGACGCCGAGATCGACGACACGCTGACGGTGCGCAACCTCGCGGCGCGGCTGGAAAAATCCTGCGAAGCGGAAAATCAGGATTTGCAGACGCGCGTCGCCTTCATGCTCGGCGAAAGCGACATCGACAACGCGGCCAATCCGATCGGGCCCGCCGCGATTTGCGAGACCCTCAAGGATATCTGCTGGGCCCAGGATGCATCCGGCGAGCGTCGTGCGACCATCCTCGAAATGCTGGTTACGCGATTGACGGGCGAAATGTCGAACGTGTATCACGAGGTCAATGCGCTGCTGGTGTCGCGGCGGGTGATGCCCAACGTGCGTGCGCGCGCCAAGCGCGGGAAGGCTTCGCAGCGCATTGCAGCGCGCAAGCGCGATGTCGCGGCGGGCGAGCCGGATGCTTCCGACGTCGTCAAGCAGTTGTTCTCGAGCAGATCGTCTGCAGGCGAGGAGCCCGACTGGATCACACGTACCGGCGCGAACGAGTTGATGCAATTGCTCAATGGTCTGCAGAGGGGCCAGTCGGATGTCGCAATCGGCGGTCAGAGTTTTTCGCTTGCGACCGACACATCCGCGTCCGGCAATGTCATCAGTGCCTTGCTCGAGGCCGGATTGGGGAAGCACGTCGGATCGGTCGACGGCATCGTCATCGATGTCGTGGCGACCCTGTTCGACTACATTTTCGACGATTCGCGGGTCCCGGACCCGATGAAAGGGCTGATCGGCCGCCTGCAGATTCCGGTGCTCAAGCTGGCGATGATGGATCACAGCTTTTTCTCCAACCGCGCCCATCCCGCACGCCGCCTCATCAACGCGCTTGCCCAGGCCGGGGTGACCTGGGATGGCCCGCTTACCCCGGACAGTTCGCTACAGCGCAGCGCCGAGGCGATCGTCCTGCGCATTCAGAATGAGTTTTCCGAAGACCCCGGGGTATTCGCCAGCTGTCTTCAGGAATTCGAAACCTACCTGGTCGAGCAGGAGCGTTACGCCGACGCCCGCGCTGCGACCCTGACCGAACGCCTCAAGCAGCGTGAGCGCCAGGAACTTGCCCGTAAGGTTGCGCAGGATGCGCTTGCCGCGCATCTCGCAAACGAAGACATCCCGCAGGTCGTGCGCGACTTCATCGCAGGGGCTTGGTTGAAGGTGCTGGCTCAGGCAGCGCTCGACAGTGGTGCCACCAGTGAGGCGCCAGTCAGCAGCGAGCGCTGGCGCGAGGCCATGGCGACGGTCGAGGAGCTGGTGTGGAGCGTGCTGCCGAAGCAGGGCGCCGAAGCACGCCAGCGCATGGTGCAGCGTCTGCCGGTGATCCTGCGCACGGTCAAGGCCGGCATGGCAACGGCGGGCCTCGATGACGCTGGCCAAAAGGCCTTCTTTTCCGAACTGGTGCAGTGCCACGCGGCAGCTCTGAAAGCGGGCATCACTCAGGCAGACCCCAACTCGATGACGACTGCGCGCAAGACTGCTGCGGTCGGTCTGAAACCGCCCGCCGACGAGCCGACGCCGGAAACGCTCGAACTTGATTTGCTGAGTCGTGGCAGCTGGGTCGAGTTGAAGGACGAGTTCGGCGAGATTCGCCGCGTGCGTCTGACCTGGATCAGCCCGGCGCGGACGATGTATCTGTTCGCCAACCGTCAGGGCCAGCGTGCGCTGGCGTTGACGCGCGTCGAATTGACACGGCGATTCGCCACCGGCGAAGCCGTCACTGCAGATCAAGAACCTCTGCTGGATCGAGTTGTCGACGACGTTCTCGATGAACTGCGGGGTTGAGCCAGAGGAAACCGGCATGACTCAAAGTACAGACCACCGCGATCGCGGCCAGGTGACGGGTAACATCCGCGATTTTCTGCTCGCCGCCGACGAGCTGCCCAGTCCGCGTGGTGCAGCACTCCAACTGATCGAATTATCGCGCGACCCTGAAGTCAGCATCGATGCGATCGTGCGCGTCATCCGTTCCGATCCCGCGCTCTCCGGCTTCGTGCTGCGCGCGGCCTCGGCGGCGCGCTTCGGACGCACCGAACGTCCGCTCGATTTGCGTCAGTCGGTGGTGCGGCTTGGCATGAATATCGTACGCGCCCATGCAGTGGCCCTGTCGCTGGTCGCGAACCGCCCCAAGATCACGTCGCAGCGGTTCGACTACAACGCTTTCTGGACGGCCTCGCTGCTCAATGCTGCCGTAATGGAAGCGCTTGCCCGCCATCGTGGCGACCTTCCCGCGAGCGAAGCGTTCACACTTGGACTGCTCAGCGACATCGGCATGCTTGCGTTTGCGACAGCGGCGCCCGCCAGCTACGATCTGGTGCTCGAGCGGGCAACGCAAAGTCAGGACCCGGTCGAGTCTATCGAACAGCAGACCTTCGGATTTGATCGTCATGAATTGTCGGCCGTGCTGCTCGCCGACTGGGGGATTCCGACTTCGCTGGCAGACGTGGTTTACTGGCAGCGCGATCCGGAGGGCGGCGGCTTCGAATCGGATTCACGCTCGTACAACCTCGCCTGTGGCTTGCAGCTCGCAACGCGATTGGCGGAAACCTGTCTGGCCGAGCAAGCCGATGTGGATAGCGTTGCCACTGTCTACCTGCGCGCGGCGATTCTCGATCTCACTCCGGATGAAACCCGGGCACTCGCGACGGATGCACTTGCCGAGCTGCCGATGTGGACGGAACTCGTCCGGCTGCCCAAGCCGCGCATCGCAGCCTTGCCGTCCAGCTGGGTGGATTGATTCACGCGGGCGCTTGCGCCCCCCGGCTACAGCACCTTCAACAGGTCGTTGCGCAGTTCTTCCGCGCGTCGCCGGCCGGTCCGGCTATCGACGATCATGTGGTACCAGTTCGGGAAGTGTTCGCGCAGTTTTTCGTGGCTGCCCGCCGAGTTGATGTTGGTCATCAGTGAGATCGGCCCGTACAGACTACAGAAGGATTTGAGCGTATTGATCATGAAGTGCCGCGCCATCTCGAGTTCGCGCGGATCAGGTGCGATTGGCAATTCGCGGAACGCGGTGATTGACGGGAGTGGCCCGCTGGGGGCGCTTTGCACGCCCTTGTCGGTTACGACACTATTTACCTCGATCAGGCCAAGCTCTTCGAGGGCTCCGAGCGTATGTGTCAGGTCGTCCGCCGTTACCAGTTCGCGCAGCGCCTCGACGCTGCGGCGACCATCAATCAGTATCAGCACTCGGCGAACGCGTGGTGACAGCTCGCCACTGCGGTTTGCGATTTCCTGCTGCCCCTTGGCAGTCTTGGCGAATACCACGCCCATAGGTTGTCTCCTCTTGTCTGTATCCGCAACGCCCGTCGAGGGGCGTCCGGCGGCGATTCTGGCACGTTTGTCCTATTCGGTGGCAGTGTGTGTGCATGGCTCGCGTTCTGACTGGCCGCGGATGTGGCGTCAGTGCTTCCTGCACATTCGCTCGCTGCGCGTTCGATACGCGCGTGGTTTTCCATCAGTCTAGCTGCGGCAGCCTTGACGAGCGAATTGGCCTGCCTCTACAATCGCGCCTCTTCGCCCAATGGGCGGTTAGCTCAGCGGTAGAGCACTGCCTTCACACGGCAGGGGTCACTGGTTCGATCCCAGTACCGCCCACCAGTTAATGGCGAAGACGCACGGAATACCGGGCGGTTAGCTCAGCGGTAGAGCACTGCCTTCACACGGCAGGGGTCACTGGTTCGATCCCAGTACCGCCCACCAAATACAGGGCCCTGAAGCCTCGGTTTCGGGGCTTTTGTTTTTTGCGAGTGCGGGTTTGCCATCAGCATTGACTGCTGCCAGTGCATGCAAGTGGGGTTGATGCGGTCGATGGCGTAAAATCCGCGTCTTTAGATCCGGCCCTGAGTCCCAATCCGATGTCTTCCAACATTCGCACCCGTTTCGCTCCCAGCCCCACCGGCTATCTCCATATTGGTGGTGCGCGCACCGCGCTCTTTTCCTGGGCCTATGCGCGCCGACACGCGGGAACCTTCATCCTGCGTATCGAAGACACCGATGTCGCGCGTTCGACGCCAGAGGCGGTGCAGGCGATTCTCGATGGCATGAAGTGGCTCGGTCTGGACGCCGACGAAGGGCCGTTCTACCAGATGCAGCGGATGGATCGCTACAAGGCCGTGATCCAGGAAATGCTGGCCGCCGGCACTGCGTATTACTGCTACACCGCACCAGAGGAACTCGACCGGATGCGCGAGGAGCAGCGCGCACGCGGCGAGAAGCCGCGCTATGACGGACGCTGGCGACCTGACGCCGGCAAGGCATTGCCGGTACCGCCGGAAGGCGTCAAGCCGGTGGTGCGTTTCCGCAATCCGACCGATGGCGTGGTGGCGTGGGACGATCTGGTGAAAGGGCGCATCGAGATCGCCAACGCGGAACTCGACGACCTGGTGATCGCGCGCGCCGACGGCACGCCAACCTATAACTTCTGCGTCGTCGTCGATGACCGCGACATGGGAATCACCCATGTCATCCGCGGTGATGACCACGTGAACAACACGCCGCGCCAGATCAACATCCTCAAGGCGCTGGGTGCTGAGGTACCGCTTTACGCACACCTGTCGATGATCCTTGGCGATGACGGCACCAAGCTCTCCAAACGCCATGGCGCGGTGAGCGTGATGCAGTATGCCGACGAGGGCTACCTGCCGGAAGCGGTGGTGAACTATCTTGGTCGCCTGGGCTGGAGCCACGGTGACGACGAGATCTTTTCGCGCGAGCAATTCGTCGAGTGGTTCGACCTCGACCACATCACGCCCTCGGCAGCGCAGTTCAATACCGAAAAGTTGAACTGGCTCAACGCGCATTACATCAAGCAGGCGGACAACAGTCACTTGGCTGCCGACGTATCGAGCCGTCTCGCGCGACGCGGTGTCGATCCCGAGGCAGGGCCGGCGTTGGAAGCAGTGATCGCGCTATACAAGGAGCGGGTCGCGAACCTTAACGAACTGGCGGATTCAGCCGAACTTTATTGCGTGGAAGTCCACCCCGCGCCGGAACTGATCGCGCAGCATCTGACCGACCCCGCAAGGGCCGCGCTGGCGACGCTAAAGGCGCGCCTCGCTTCGGTAACGTGGGACAAGGCGGCGCTGAGCCAGGCGATCAAGGACACGATGGCCGAGCACGGCCTGAAGATGCCCCAAGTGGCGATTCCGCTGCGCGTGGCGACGCTCGGTGTCGCGCAAACGCCGGCGATTGACGCTGTCCTGGAAGTGCTGGGTCGCGAGCGGGTGCAGGCCCGCATGGCGCGTTACGTCTGAAGGATCCGGTCGCATGCCCCATCAGATCGGGGCGTGTCGCTTTTCGTCTGTTTCAATGCGGGGTAGCGCGCAGCGGCCTGGCCGCTGCGATCATTGCACCGTTTGCCGCTGCTCGCCAGGCGGCACACGCTGCGTCGTTTTTTTGTCATGCCTGTTGGCAACGTAACGGTCCGGCGGGGCGATTTGATTACGATCAAATTGCGCTCAGTTTGTCGATACTGCCGCGTGATTCGGACCCTTTTCGGCATTCAGTGCGCCAAGGGGAAGCTGATAGAATCGGTCCCTCCCGCCATTGGTAACAAAATGCAATATCTTTCCTTGAGGCGCTGCATCGGTGTTCGTGTAATCCGGGGCGTCGCCGGTCTTGTGCTTGCAGGGGGGTATGGAATGGCCTTGTCCGCCTCCATGCCGGTGCCCTTCAAAGTCGATTTCCGTCCGGAATTCACCGCGGTCGCCCATGTATCGTGTCCGCAAGCAGGGGCTCTGCCGCGACCGCTCATCGATGCGGTGGCTTGCGGCGATGCATTCCGGGTGCGCGCACGTCTGGCCGAGGGGGCGGATGTATCGGTGACCGATTCGCGGGTACGGTACACGGGGAGAACTGCCCTGCATCATGCGGCGCAGCGTGCGGACCTCGCCACGGTGGAACTGTTGCTCGCGGCGGGCGCGAATCCCGACGCTGCGGACGCCCAGGGCAATACACCGCTGCATTTGCTGGCGATGCGTCGCCGGTCCGATTCCGAGGTTGCCGTTGCCCGGTCCTTGCTCGACGCGGGAGCGGACGGGCGGCTGCGCAATGCGCGCGGACGCAGCGCGGTTGCCGAATTGATGGTGTTTGCGTCGTACAGCCTCGATCCCCTGCGTATCAGCGCGGAACCGCTTGGGGCGGTGCTGGACGAAGCTGAAGCGACCGGCCCCATGCGCGCCAGACATACTACCGGAGCGGCTCCGCAGGCAGCGGGTGAGGCGGTGGAGATTGCGGCGATGCCAGTTGTTGCAGTACAGGCCGGCACGACTGCGTCCGCCGCCAGTGCGACGGCCACAGCCGTGCCATCGTCTGCATCGACGGTTAATGCGGAAGAGTCGGTACGGAACGCCCTGCAGGCGTGGGCGGCCGCGTGGTCGTCGCGCGATGTCGATGCTTATCTTGCTCGCTATGCGAGCAGCTTCAAGCCGGCGGACGGCAAGAGCATCGACGCCTGGCGGACGCAGCGCCGCCAACGCCTGGGCGGCGCTGCATCGATCGAGGTGAAGCTATCGGAACTTGCAGTCACGGTTGAAGGCGATCGCGCCGTGGCTAAATTTCAGCAGGAATATCGCAGCGACAGCCTCCAGGCGATCGATCGCAAGACCGTCGTGCTGATTTCCGAAGCGAAGGTCTGGCGCATTATTGAAGAAAGGTCAGTGAAGTAAATCGCAGTTGCGGCGGGGGCTGGATTTTCTCTTCAGCTTGCGGCAAAGCACTCGCTGAAGTGGCGGTCACGCAAGTCACGCGCTCTGCGTTCGTGATTGAGCTTGTGGCGATTCCGTCGGTGATGGGTCCTGCCGTCTTCGTCGGCGCGTTCGGCGTCCTCGACATAGCGCGCGCAACGCGCGTCCTTGACCTGCTGTTCGGCCTTGCGTCGCTCGCGCTCGGTGTCAGCCTGTCGCCGAGCAGTTTCCCGCTCCGCCTCGGTCTTGCTTACGAAAACCTGTTCTTTGCGTGCAAGGGCTTTGGCTGCCGCGCGTTCAGCACGATTTGGATGATGAATCGCGAGCGGAACCGTGCGGCCGGGATCGGCACAGCGGACGGCCTGGAAGCTCGGCCCGTGTTCGCCCGGACACTCAAAGACCTGTGCGGTCGCGGGGACAGACTGCAGGGCGGTGAGTAGGGCTGCGATGCCGAAAAGGCGGGTTCGCCTGAAAATCGTGGATTGCGGCATTGACGAGTGCGAGAGAGAGAACGAATGCGCCATATCATGACATATGATTGTCCTGCGCGTTCGCCGACGATTGCGCCCGTGATGACTACCGGCTGCAATAGGGGAAATCCACAAGCGAGATGCGTGAATTGCGTGTTGCAATCCCCCCGGACCTTGAGCACTATAGTGCACCGGCAATTTGCCGCCGCGATGAGGTAAGTTCATGCCTAACGATGAAAGCACAGCCAGGCTGAAGCGGCCCGATCTCTCGGTTGAGGAAAACAACTATCTGTTGATGCTGGGGGACCGTATCCGTGATCTGCGCGCGCAGCGCGGGATGACGCGCAAGATGCTGGCGCAGCAGTCGGGGGTCTCGGAACGCTACCTCGCGCAACTCGAAACGGGGCACGGCAACATCTCTATCATATTGCTGCGTCAGATCGCGCAGGGGCTCGGGTTCCCGCTCGTGGATCTGGTGCGCGAGGAGCCGGAGCAGTCGCCTGAACTCACGCTGTTGCTCCAGTATCTGAGCCGGTATCCGCCGAAGACGCACGAGTGGGCAAGGCGTCTGCTGCAGGGTGAACTGGAATCCTCCGGTCGCGCCGCCCGGCGGCAACGCGTTGCATTCATCGGTTTGCGCGGTGCAGGCAAGACGACCCTGGGAAAGATGCTGGCCGAGCATCTCGGGGTGCCGTTCATGGAGCTCGCCAAGGTGATCGAGCACGAGGCGGGTGCCGAGTTGTCGGAAATCTTTTCCCTCTATGGGCAGAGTGCCTATCGACGGTACGAGCGGCGCGGGCTGGAGTCGGCGGTGACGAACAACGAGGCTTTCGTGCTGGTGGCGGGCGGCAGTATCGTGTCCGAGCCGGCCAACTTCGATCTGTTGCTGTCGTCGTGCTTCACGATCTGGCTGCGGGCCTCGCCCGAGGAACACATGTCGCGTGTGATGGCGCAGGGCGATTACCGGCCGATGAAGGGCAATCAGGAAGCGATGGATGACCTAAAACGCATCCTGGCCGGGCGTACGGCCATGTATAGCAAGGCGGATGCCGTGATCGACACTTCCGGAAAATCCCTTGACGACACTTTTACGGAGCTCCTCGAGGTTCTCGCCCGCTGACGCCAGTAGCGCGCCGTCCGGCGCGGCCGATCGGCGACGACGGCGCACTTTGATTCCTTGCACCCCGCCCGAATGGCGGGTTTTTTTTTCGCCCGAATTTCCTTCGTGGCTGAATTTCTGTGCATCGGAGTGCAGGTCGTGCGGGCATGTCCGTGGCGGGCCGCCCTTGTTCATTCCGCGCTGCGATCGATGTTGCGATGCAACAAAATGCATCTGGAAGGCGTTATTTCTTAACGCGATTACCAAAGCGCATCAACAAAATGCACGAGAGTGCATGCCAACCTTCGTTTTGTTTGACTTAAGTCAATATCAACTGCACTCGAGTGCGTAGTATGCGAAATCATGCAGCAACGGAACAATAATGCAGCAACCGTGGATCCGGTAATTGGCCCGCGGACACATCAGAGGAGATAGTTCGATGAGCGATGGTTTGTTCGACCAGTTCAAGACCTGGTACGAGAAGCGCCACGATTATGCACGGGACTGGAAGGCTCGGACCGGTGGCCAAGTGGTGGCGACGATGTGTACCTACACCGCCGAGGAGTTGCTGATCGCTGCCGGGATGTTGCCGGTGCGCGTGCTTGGTGCCCACGAACCGCAAAACGTGACCGAGCCGCACATCTTCGGCATGTTCTGTCCGTTCTGCCGCGACTCGCTGGCGCAGGGCCTGCTCGGCCGTTTCGATTACGCCGAAGGCGTGACCCTGACGCAGTCGTGCATCCAGTACCGCCAGACTTTCGGTTCGTGGCGCATGCATGTCCCGACCGTGAAGTGGGACTACTACGTGCCGATGCCGAACGACGTGCAGTCGCCGCATGCCCGCAAGGCGCATTACGAGGAGCTGCAATCGTTCCGCGTGTTCCTGCAGACGCTGACCGGCAAGACGATTACCGACGACATGCTGCGCGAATCGCTGGCAGTGGTCGACGAGAACCGCCGCCTGCTGCGCCAGCTCTTCGACTACCGCAAGGATGCCAACCCGAAGGTGACCGGTGTCGAAGCGGTGTACGCGTCGCTGACCGCGCAGTTCATCGACAAGCGCGAACACAACGAGCAACTGAAGAAGGTTCTGGCTGCGTTGCCGGCTCGCCAGGTCGAGCGCAAGACCGGTGCCCGCTTCATGACCATCGGTTCAGAGAACGACGACATCGCGTTCATGGCGATGGTGGAGTCGGTCGGCGCGACCATTGTCATCGACGACCAGTGCTCCGGTACTCGTTACTTCTGGAACGAGTCGAAGCCCGAGACCGACGTCATCAAGGCAATTGCCGATCGTTATTGCGATCGTCCGGCCTGTCCGACCAAGGATTACCCGGTCCACACCCGTTTCGACCACGTGCTCGGCCTGGCCAAGGACTACGACGTTCAGGGCGCCATCTTCCTGCAGCAGAAGTTCTGCGATCCGCACGAGGGCGATTACCCGGATCTGAAGCGTCACCTGGAAGCCAATGGCATCCCGACGCTGTTCCTGGAATTCGACATCACGAACCCGATCGGCCCCTTCCGAATCCGTATCGAGGCATTCCTCGAGACGTTGAGCGAAGAAGAGCTGTTCTGAACTGAAGCGGAGAAAGAACGATGAACGCAATGGCAAACAGGTATCCGACCGAGCCGCTCAAGCTCTGGGGCAAGGCCAAGGAACTGCGCGAGCAGTACTACATGAACTACGCGCGGGCGAAGGAAAAGGGTGGTCTGCGCTGGTCCGGTTCGGCGTGGGCGCTCGACGCGCTGCCGGCGGGTCTGGGTGACGACGTCTTTTCGCTGACTGGCGAACCGTACGCGGCGGCCGTCTCGCATGACCGCAAGTTCGCCAAGCAATGCATGGATGCGGCCGAGTCCTACGGTTTTGCCCGCGACCTGTGCTCCTACATGCGGATCTACTGGGGCGGCATGCACCTGAACAAGTATCTGTTCGGCGGCGAGTTTCCGAAGCCCGATTTCATCTTCCAGACGCAAATCTGCTGCTCGCACTCGAAGTGGTACCAGCACGTCGCGAAGGAAGAGCGGGTGCCCGACTTCTACCTCGATGTCGGCGTCGGCCCCTATAAGGACATGACCGACGCACGTCTTGACTACGTGGCTAACCAGCTGCACGACGGCGTCGAGTTCCTTGAGAAGTCGACCGGCCGCAAGTTCAATGACGAGCTGTTCATCAAGGCGGTGAAGAACGAAATGCGTTCGACCAGCCGCTGGGCGGACATCTGCGCGCTGAACAAGGCGAAGCCGGCGCCGCTCGACGAAAAGACGATGTACTCGCTGTACGTGCTCTGCACGCTGTCGAAGTCGTCGCAGTGGTGCGCTGACTTCATGGACGAGCTGTACGAGGAAGTGAAGGATCGCGTTGCCCGCGGCATTGCTGCGGTCCCCAACGAGTGCGTGCGCATGATGTCGGACACGCAGCCGCCCTGGTCTTTCCTGAAGATCTTCCGCTACCTCGAGACCTACGGTGCGGTGTCGATCGGTTCGCTCTACACGTTCGCGCTCGAAGGAATCTGGGAAGACAAGCCGGACGGTTCCTGGGGCGGACGCACGCTGCCGTGGGAAAAGGGCATCGAGATCAACGACCGTGACACGGCAATCCGTCTGTATGCCGACTGGAACCTGTCGAAGCCGCAGTGGCAGCACTTCTACGACCCGCGCCTGAAGACCGAGATGATGCTGCGCATCGTCAAGGAATGGGGTGTCGATGGCGTGATGCTGCACCTGAACCGCGGTTGCGAAGGTCTGTCGCTGGGCATCATGGAAAACCGCCTCGGCATCGCCCAGGCCGGTGTGCCCGTCATGACATACGAAGGAAACATGGGTGACGAACGCGAGTTCGACGAAGTCCGCACCCAAGCGCGTGTCGACGCGTTCATGGAACAACTCGGTCTGCGCCGTCAAGCCGCCTGATCGGAATACTGGAACCCTAGGAGGAGACGAGGATGATTACCGCTGGAATCGACATGGGCTCCCGCAGCGTGAAGGTTGTGCTGCTGGAAGAGATCAAGGTGGATGGCGCACCGCAACTGAACTACTCGGTCAAGAAAGCGCATCTGATGATGCCGGGCGATATCGATGCCGATCAGGCCGCCGAGAAGGCCTTCACCGAAGCGCTGGCCGCGGCCGGGGTGTCGCGTGACCAGGTCACGTCGGTGTTCGCGACCGGTGCCGGGCGCAAGCAGGTCGAGTTCGCGACCGAAGGCGTCACCGAGATGACTGCCGGTGCAAAGGGCGCGGTGTTCATGTATCCGCAGGCCCGCACCGTGGTCGATGTCGGTGCCGAGGAAGGTCGCGGCATCAAGACCGACTCCGATGGCAAGGCGATCGACTTTGCCGGTAACGAGAAGTGCGCCGCTGGGGCGGGTTCCTTCGCCGAGGCGATGAGCCGGGCGCTGCAGATGTCGCTGAAGGAGTTCGGTGAAGCGAGTCTGCGTTCGGACAAGAGCATTCCGATGAACGCGCAATGCACGGTGTTCGCCGAGTCCGAAGTGGTGTCGCTGATCCACTCGGCGACGCCCAAGGAAGACATCGCGAAGGCGGTGCTCGACGCGGTGGCAAGCCGGGTGTGCGCGATGGTGCGCCGCGTCGGCATCGAAGGCAACGTCGTGCTGATCGGGGGAATGGTGCACAACCCGGGCTTCGTCGCTTCGCTGAAGAACGCGATGGATGTCGATCAGGTCCTGCTGCCCGATCTGCCGGAATTCGTCAGCGCGCTTGGCTGCGCGCTGATTGCGGCCGAACGTCAGCACTGAACCGATACGCGATAGATACGGATAAAGGAGCGATCAAATGAACGCAGAAGTTGCAGCTGCTACCGTGGCAGAAGCGGCCCCCGAGAAGAAGGAATTCTGGCGCTGGCAGGAAAACGTCTGGTTCGACGAGACGAAGAACTGGAAAGATGCAAAGGTCATCACCTGCGGCATCGACGTCGGCTCGGTGTCCTCGCAGGCGGTCATCGTCTGTGACGGCGAGCTGTTCGGTTACAACAGCATGCGCACCGGCAACAACTCGCCGGACTCGGCGAAGAATGCGCTGCAGGGCATCATGGACAAGATCGGCATGAAGCTCGAGGACATCCACTATGTCGTCGGCACCGGCTACGGCCGGGTGAACGTGCCGTTTGCCCACAAGGCGATCACCGAGATCGCCTGCCACGCCCGCGGCGCGAACTACATGGGCGGCAACAAGGTGCGCACGATTCTCGACATGGGCGGCCAGGACTGCAAGGCCATCCACTGTGACGAGAAGGGCAAGGTCACCAACTTCCTGATGAACGACAAGTGCGCAGCTGGTACCGGCCGCGGCATGGAAGTCATCTCCGATCTGATGCAGATCCCGATCGCCGAACTGGGCCCGCGCTCGTTCGACGTGGATGTGGAGCCGGAAGCGGTTTCGTCGATCTGCGTGGTGTTCGCGAAATCCGAGGCGCTGGGCCTGCTGAAGGCCGGCTACACGAAGAACAAGGTCATCGCGGCGTACTGCCAGGCGATGGCCGAGCGTGTGGTGAGCCTGCTGGAGCGGATCGGTGTGGAAGAGGGCTTCTTCATCACCGGCGGCATCGCGAAGAACCCGGGCGTGGTGAAGCGCATCGAGCGGATTCTCGGCATCAAGGCGGTCGATACCAAGATCGACAGCCAGATCGCCGGTGCGCTGGGCGCGGCCCTGTTCGGCTACACGCTGATGCAGAAGCAGGCGAAAGCAGCTTAAGGCCAGGCCGGAGTGCGCCGGCGGCGTCCGGGAAGTGCCGCAGTTGAATGCTGCGGTTTCCCGGGCGGCCGGTAGCCGGTGACTCAATTCACAGGAGAGAACGGACATGATCGCGAACTACGGCTACAAGGACGGGTCCGGCGAGTATTACATCAGCATCGATACCGACAAGTGTATCGACTGTGCAGCGAACCGGGCCTGTCTGACCGCGTGCCCGAAAGAAATGTTCGAAATGATCACCGATGACTACGATGACGAAGTGGCCTGGGTGAAGAAATCGAATACGCGCACCCTGGCGTACGACTGTGCCGAGTGCAAGCCGGCCGGTGGCCACACCAGCCTGCCCTGTACCACCGCCTGTACTCCGGGCGCGATCAAGCACTCCTGGTAGGAGGCGGCCATGAACCGGGCGATGACGGAGGGTTTCGCGATGAGCACCAAGAAGACGATCCCGATCAAGCTGGCGTCGGCAAGCCAGGAAGAGGAGGTGGAAGACCGCCTGCTGCGTCAGGGCTGGAAGCGCCTGACGACGATTGGTGAACCGCGCCTGTCCGAAATTGCCGAGGCTTACCGGGGCATGGGGTTCGAGGTACACGTCGAAACGTATCAGACCGAAGGCGACGGGTGCACGACCTGCCTCGACGCCGACCAGGAAATGGGGAAGGTGATCGGCACTGTGTATACGCGCCGCGCCGCGAAGCCCCAGCAGGAAGACGAACTGTTCTGAAGACCGGATGCCGCGCGTGGGCGCAGCGTCGGGACACCAAAGGAGATAGGGAAATGGCCGATCAGAAGCGTGTAATGCGGGTGCTGAAGCAGGACGACCTGAATGCGATCGTGGAGATCGACGCAGCGGGTTCCAAGCAGAATCGCCGTGACTACTACGAGCGCAAGCTCGATGCGATCCTGAACCCGAAGCACAACATCAATGCGTCGATCGTCTGCGAGATCGACGGCAAGGTCGCCGGCTTCGTGATGGGTGACATCTATTTCGGCGAATTCGGTATTCCCGAGACCACCGCGACCATCGACACGATCGGCGTCGATCCGCGCTTCCAGAATCGCGGCGTCGCGAGCGAACTGCTCGACCAGTTCATGATGAACATGAAGGCCGCAGGGGTGAACAAGGTGTACACGTTGGTGAACTGGGACGACTTCGCGCTGGAGAAATTCTTCTCCCGCCAGCGTTTCTCGCCGTCCAAGCGCATCAACCTCGAGTACACGGTTTCCTGAGCGGCCGCGGCGGCGCGCAGAGTCAGTCCCATGTGGATCGATTGCCATTGCCACACCAAGTACTCCTACGACAACTGGCTGGAGCCGGTGGACCTGGTCCGTCGCGCGAAGGCACTGGGACTCGATGGGGTTTGCATCACCGAGCATTATTCGTACGAAGCGTCGGAACCTGTGGAGCAGGTGGGGCGCGACGAGGGTCTGCTGGTGCTGCGTGGGGTGGAGATCGCAACCGATCGCGGACACATGCTGGCGTATGGCGTCGAGGACGACGGTTGGAACATCTGGGGGCGCGACAACTACCTCCCGATCGCCGAAGTCATCGCGCACATCAACAGCCTGGGGGGAATCTGCGTGCCGGCACATCCTTTCCGCGAGGTCGGGGTCGCGAGCCTGCTGGAAGGCCTGCTCGACCTGCGCGGAATCGCCGGGGTGGAAACCCACAACGGCAGCAACCGTGAAAGTGACAATGAGCTGGCGATCAACGCCGCGCGGCACATGGCCTTGCCGGCGCTGGGCGGCAGCGATTGCCACAAGACCGAAGCGGTGGGGCGCTGTGCGACGAAGTTCCAGCAGCCCGTGACCGACATGGCAAGTTTTATCGCGGCGGTGCGCGCCGGTGCGTGCCAGGGAAGCTACTTCCCGGGTTACGTCGGACTGGCGCAGGCGGCCTAGACCGGGGCGCAGCCAGAGCCCGGCAGCGGAAAAAGGACGAGAGAGACATGGAAGCCGTACAGACAACCGAAATCAGGTGGTGGAAGGCGAGCCGGCCGGCCGGGATGGCCGAATTCGGCGAGACCGTCCGTCTGAGTATCGACGGCGTCGAAGTCGAGGCCCCCGCGGGTGCTTCGGTACTGAATGCGGCAACGGCCGCCGGCCTCTACATTCCGGCGTTGTGTGCGCACCCCGATCTGCCGCCGGCCGGCCAGCGTGGCGCGGGTGACGGCGGTTGCAACCTGTGCATGGTGGAGATCGGCGGTGTGGACGGGCTTGCGAAAGCCTGTTCGACGACGGTGTCCGCCGGTATGGTGGTGTCGACACAATCGTCAGCGATCCAGCAGTCGCGCCAAGCGAGTCTTGCGAAGATTCTCGGTCCGCATCCGCACGTGTGCCTGACCTGTCCCCAGCGCGACGGCTGTTCGCGCTCGCAGTGTTCCTACGGTAATCCGCCCGAGACGCGCTGCTGTACGATCTTTTCGAGCTGCGAGTTGCGCAAGGTTTCCGATTACATCGGCATCCCCAACTCGACGCCCCCATACAAGCCGGTGCAGTTGCCGGTGATCAAGAACGAACCTTTCTTCGATCGCGACTACAACCTGTGTATCGACTGCCGCCGCTGTCTCGTCGCCTGTAACGACGTGCGCGGAGTCGGTTGTCTCGAAGTGAAGGAAGTCGAGACGCCGCAGGGCAAGCGCACTTATGTCGGCACGATCGCGCCGACGCTGATCGAGTCCGGCTGTACCTTCTGCCAGGCCTGTGTGACGGTGTGCCCGACCGGTGCCTTGATGGATCGCACGCTCGATCCCGCCAAACGCGAAGAGTCGATGGTGCCGTGCAAGTCGGCCTGTCCGGCCGGCATCGATGTGCCGCGCTACGTGCAACTTGCGGCCGAAGGCAAATATGGCGAGGCGATCGCGGTGGTGCGCGAAAAGCTGCCGTTCCCCGGCATCCTCGGGAGAGCATGCTTTGCGATGTGCGAGTCCGCATGCCGTCGCAAGGACCTCGACGACCCGCTGTCGATCCGCAACCTCAAGCGTATCGCCGCGGACAACGATACCGGGATCTGGCGCGAGCATGCCAAGAAGCTGCCCGCGACCGGCAAGAAGGCGGCGGTGGTCGGCGCCGGTCCGGCGGGTCTGACGGTTGCTTACTACCTCGCGAAACAGGGCCACGCCGTGACGATTTTCGATGCCCAGCCCGCGGCCGGTGGCATGGCGCGCTACGGCATTCCTTCGTATCGCGTGCCCGCCGAGGTCATCGACGACGAAGTCGCCGAGGTCGCTGCGCTTGGCGTGCAATTCCAGTACGGTGCGCGCATCGAGAATGTCGATACGCTCTTCGGTGATGGTTTTGGCGCGGTGTTCGTCGGCATCGGTTGCCAGGGGGGCGACACGCTCGGCATCCCGGGTGACGACCTGCCCGGCGTGATCGATAGCCCGACTTACCTGCAGGCGGTGACGATGGATCTGGTGAACACGCCCGATGGCATCCAGACCGGCAAGAAAGTCGCGGTGATCGGCGGCGGCAACGTCGCGACCGACAACGCACGCAGCTCGCGTCGTTTCGGTGCCGACGTCGATATGGTGTATCGCCGGACCCGTGAGGAAATGCCGGCACGTCTCGAAGAGTTCGAAGGTTGCGTCGAGGAAGGGGTGAATATCCGCTACCTGCTCGCGCCGAAGAAGATCGAGGCAGGCGACAACGGCAGCCGGCTGCAGATTACCTACGCCAGGATGAGCCTCGGCGAACCGGACGCGTCGGGCCGTCGTCGCCCGGTCGAGACCGGCGAGGAAGTCACCGAAGGTGTCGATCTGGTGATCTCGGCGGTCGGGCAGTACCCCAAGCGCTACGAAGGCTTCGGCGTCGAGACCGACCGCAAGGGGCGCATCACGGTGCGCGAGGACTCGATGCTCACCAGCCGGCCCGGCGTGTATGCCGGCGGCGACTGCGTGATGGGACCATCGACGCTGATCGAGTCGGTCGCTCAGGGGCGCGTCGCGGCCTCGGCGATGGACAAGGCGCTCGGCGGCGACGGCGACATCTCGGAAGTGCTGCTGCGCGACGGCTGGGAAACCAGCCCCTATATCGGCCGCAAGGAAGGCTTCAACAAGACGCGCAAGTTCCACCCGATCATGCTGGCGCCGGAAGCACGCAGCGGCTGGGATGAGGTGGAGCTGGGCTTCGACGACGCCACTGCGCGGGCCGAGGCGGCGCGCTGCTTCAAGTGCAACCTCGCGCCGAAGATTGCCGACGCGGTGCTGCCACCGGAGTCGTCACTGACCTTCGACGCCGCGGCAATCGCTGCAGTGCCGACCGAGGCGGGCGTGTTCCAGCTGCTCGATGCGGACAAGAACGTAATGATGATCAAGGGCGTCGAGAATCTGCGCGATGGCCTGACGGAGCAGCTCGAGCGCGGTAGCGAGGCGACCAACTTCGTGTTCGAGGAAGCGGCGATGTACACCTCGCGCGAGAGCCAGATGATCCAGGCCTACCTGCAGCAGTACGGGAAGATGCCCGGCGGCGGTTCCGACGAGCTGGACGACTTGTTCTAAGGGGCGCCACATGGGACAGGTGATCGATTTCTGGTCGGCGGAGGAGATCCGCCCCGCCATCAAGCCGGACGCCAAATGCCGGTGCACGAACTGCGGCGCGGACCTGTGGCACATCCGCTGCGACGGCGAAGTGTGCTGTGCGGACTGCGATGCGGTTTGTCCGTACCGACTGCAAATGAAGAACGAAAACTGAACCACTGAAATTCAGTGACATCGGGAGACAACATGACGCAAGCGCAATTCCAGTTCATCACCTACGGCGTGGCCGACGGCCTCGCGACGCTGACGATCAACCGGCCACCGTTCAACGTGCTCGACATCCCGACAATGGAGGAGATGAACGTCGCGCTGGACCAGTGCGTCGCCGATACGAGCGTGAAGCTGCTGATGATCACCGGCGCGGGCGAGAAAGCCTTTTCGGCCGGCGTCGAGGTCGCGGACCACACGCCGGACAAGGTCGACCGCATGATCGAGGTCTTCCATGGCATCTTCCGCCGCATGCAGCAGCTGCCGGTGCCGACGCTTGCTGCGGTCAACGGTGTTGCGCTCGGGGGCGGCATGGAAGTGGCGATCGCCTGCGACATGATCGTTGCGGCAGCGAATGCGAAGTTCGGCCAGCCGGAGATCAAGCTCGCGGTGTTCCCGCCGATCGCCGCGGTGCTGCTGCCGCGCCTGGTGCCGCCGGCGCGTGCGCTGGAACTGCTGCTGGGTGGCGAGAACATCGGCGCGGACGAGGCGAAGGCAATCGGGCTGGTGAACCGGGTTTTCGCCAAGGAGAGTTTCGCTGCCGACGTGCAGGGCTTTGTCGCGCCCTTCCTGGGGCTGAGCCGCGCGGCGCTGGTGAGCACACGCAAGACGATCCGCGCAGTGGCCGACAAGCCTTTCGGTGCGGCGCTCGATACGGCCGAGAACATCTACCTGAAAGAGCTGATGGTGACCGAGGACGCGAAGGAAGGTCTCGCGGCGTTCCTTGAAAAGCGCAAGCCGGTGTGGCGCAACTGCTGATTTGACGCGGGTTGATGGCCCGCCCGCGGCGAGGCGTGTTGCGCGCTTCGTTGGTGCGGGGCGGACGCCTCAGCACGGAACACGCCTCGCCGCGGGCTACTGCGTGGCATTCGGCGGCGTGATGCAGGAACTGATGGTGTAACAGACCGACATTCGACAAGTGGGAGACAAAGCGTGATTCCAGAATTCATTGATACCTGGCAGATGACCGAGCCGGGCAAGCTGCTGAAGACCCGCGTGCCGATGCCCGAACTAGGCGCTGGCGACGTCGTCGTGAAGATCGCCGGTTGCGGCGTGTGCCACACCGACCTGTCGTACTTCTACATGGGCGTGGCGACGATGCAGAAGCCTCCGCTGTCGCTCGGCCACGAGATCTCCGGCGTGGTGATCGGCGGTGAAGCGTCGATGATCGGCAAGGAAGTGATCGTGCCGGCGGTGATCCCCTGCGGCGAGTGCGAGCTGTGCAAGACCGGGCGCGGCAACCGCTGTCTCGCGCAGAAGATGCCGGGCAACTCGATGGGCATCTACGGCGGCTATTCGAGCCACATCGTCGCGCAGTCGAAGTACCTGTGCGTGGTCGAGAACCGTGGCGACACGCCGCTCGAGCACCTCGCGGTGGTGGCCGATGCGGTGACGACGCCGTATCAGGCGGCGGTGCGCGCCGACCTGAAGAAGGACGATCTGGTGATCGTCATCGGCGCCGCCGGCGGCGTCGGCAGCTTCATGGTGCAGACTGCGAAGGGCATGGGCGCGAAGGCCGTCATCGGCATCGACATCAATGAAGAGAAGCTGGTGATGATGAAGGACTTCGGTGCCGACTTCGTCATCAACCCGAAGGACAAGAGCGCGAAGGAGGTCAAGGAACTCTTCAAGGCCTTCTGCAAGGAACGCGGCCTGCCGTCGAACTACGGCTGGAAGATTTTCGAGGTCACCGGCAGCAAACCCGGCCAGGAGCTTGCGCTGTCGCTGCTGTCCTTCACCGGCAAGCTGGTAATCGTCGGCTACGGCACCGCCGAGACCAGCTACATGCTGTCGAAGCTGATGGCCTTCGATGCCGAGATCATCGGCACCTGGGGCTGCCCGCCAGACCGCTACGCGGCGGTGCGCGACATGTGCCTCGATGGGCGCATCAAGCTCGGACCATTCGTCGAAACCCGCCCGATGAGCCAGATCGAACAAGTGTTCGACGAAGCACACCACGGCAAGCTCAAGCGGCGCGTCATCCTGACGCCCGATTTCTGATTACGCACGCAACTGACAATAGACAGGAGACATCTCATGGCACTCAACTGGCTGCGCCGCGACAACGGCATCAAGGATCACGCCCTGCTCGGCGAAGAGCATTTCGGTACCGAAGCCCCGTCGGTCGTCTTTGAAAAGCGACCGGTGACCGACCCGCAGGGTAACCAGGTCCCGGGCCTGTACGCGGCATGGATCATCCTGAACAACCCGACGCAGTACAACTCCTACACCACAGAGATGGTCAAGGCCGTCATCGCCGGCTTCCAGCGTGCGTCGGCCGACCGCTCGATCGTCGCCGCGGTATTCACCGCAGTCGGCGACAAGGCGTTCTGCACCGGCGGCAATACGGCCGAATACGCCGCGTACTACTCGAAGCGCCCCAACGAGTATGGCGAATACATGGATCTGTTCAACCTGATGGTCGACGGCATCCTGAACTGCAAGAAGCCGGTGATCTGCCGCGTGAACGGCATGCGCGTCGGCGGTGGCCAGGAAATCGGCATGGCGACCGACATCACGATCACGTCGGACATGGCGGTGTTCGGCCAGGCCGGCCCGAAGCACGGCAGCGCGCCGGATGGCGGCTCGACCGACTTCCTGCCGTGGATGCTGAACATGGAAGATGCGATGTACAACTGCATCTCGTGCGAGCCGTGGAGCGCCTACAAGATGAAGGCGAAGAACCTCGTCACGAAGGTCGTGCCGGTGCTGAAGAAGGACGGTGAATGGGTCCGCAACCCGCTGGTGCGCACCGACGCCTACGTCGATGACGGCGAACTGGTGTATGGCGAGTCGGTCGCCGCCGACAAGACGCAGGCAGCGAAGGAACTGATCGCGCAATGCACGACGGACTTCTCGAAGCTCGACGAAGCGGTCAATGCGCTGGTGTGGAAGTTCACGAACCTGTTCCCGCACTGCCTGATCAAGTCGATCGACGGCATCCGCGGCAAGAAGAAGTTCTTCTGGGACCAGATGAAGCTCGCCAACCGTCATTGGCTCGCTGCGAACATGAATCACGAGGCCTATCTCGGCTTCACCGCGTTCGACAGCAAGAAGCAGACTGGCAAGGACGTGATCGACTTCATCAAGTACCGTCAGCTGGTGGCCGAGGGCGCCGTGTTCGACGAGGCGTTCGCCGAGCAGGTGCTGGCCAAGCCGAAATCCTGACGAATTGATTGTGCTGGTTTTGTAAGGTCTCTCCCTTCCCGGGGTGGGGGCAGCGGTGATGCCGTTTCCTTCCACCCCGGTCTTTTCGGCTTCAGGGAAGGGGAGAATTGGCAGCGCAACGACAGGATGGGTCGCCGCGGGGCGAAAGGGAGCAGCCATGCAATTAAAGGACAGGGTCGCCATCGTGACCGGGGCAGGGCAGGGAATCGGTGCAACGGTTGCCAAGGCCTATGCGCTCGAAGGCGCGAAGGTTGCGGTGATCGATCTCGATCTCGCCGCGGCCAATCGTGTTGCCGCGGAAATCATCGAAAGCGGCGGTCAGGCGCTGGGCGTGGCCTGCGATGTTGCCAACCGCGAACAGGTCGAGGCGATGGCGGCACAGGTGAACGCGGCCTGGGGCCGCATCGACATTCTCGTCAATAACGCCGGCATCACGCGTACGGCGATGCTCAACAAGATGACGCCGGATCAGTGGCAGCAGGTGCTGGCGGTGCATCTCACCGGCGCCTTCAACTGCCTGCAGGCCGTCGTCGGCGGCATGATCGAACGCCAGTACGGTCGCATCATCTACGTCACCTCCACGGCCGGCGTGCTGGGCACCATCGGCCAGATCAACTACAGCGCGGCCAAGGCCGGCATCCTCGGCATGACCAAGAGCACCGCCAAGGAACTGGCGCGCTACAACATCACCGCCAACGCGATCGCGCCGGGTGCGGCGACGCCGATGACCGAGACCATCCGCACCGACGAGCGCTTCAAGGACAAATACCTCGACCGAATTCCTCTCGGACGCTGGGCGCAGCCGGAGGAGATCGCGCCGGTGTTCCTGTTCTTCGCGTCGGACGCGTCGAGTTATGTGACCGGGCAGGTGCTGGCAGCAGATGGCGGGATGACCATTCACTAGCCGACACCGCACCGCGTAGCAGGGTCACACGAATTCAAGGAGGAGAAGGAAATGTCAGAACTCAGCAGCGCGGATCACGGTGTCAGCCCGCCGCGCCTTTCCATTCCGCGCGATTACAACGCCGCGCACGACTTGATCGAACGCAACCTGCGCGCCGGTCGTGGTGACAAGGTTGCGATCATCGACGAGTCCGGCAGCCACACCTATGCACAGCTGGCCGAGCGCGTCGACCGCTTCGCCCATGCGCTGGGCGAGCTTGGTATCAGAATGGAAGAGCGGGTATTGCTGTGCCTGCTCGACACGATTGATTTTCCGACGGCGTTTCTCGGCTGCATCAAGGCCGGTGTCGTCCCGATTCCCGTCAACACACTGCTGACTGCGTCCGACTACAGTTACATGCTGCGCGACAGCCGCGCACGTGCACTGGTGGTTTCGTCCCTGTTGCTGCCGGCTTTCGCGAATGCGATCGAATCCAGCCCCTTCGTCAAGAACGTCGTCGTCTCCGGTGGCGATGCGGGCGTGAGGGGGAGTCATCTCGATTTTGCCGAACTGGTGGCGGCGCCGCGCCCGCCGTTCGAAGCCGCGCCGACCTGTGTCGATGATCCCTGTTTCTGGCTGTATTCGTCGGGCTCTACCGGCGCACCGAAAGGCACGGTGCACGTCCATTCGAGCCTGATCCATACCGCCGAATTGTATGCACGCCCCATCCTTGGCGTGCGTGAGGATGACGTCGTTTTTTCTGCGGCCAAACTGTTCTTCGCCTACGGTCTGGGTAACGGGTTGACCTTCCCCCTTGCGGTTGGCGCAACGGCTGTGCTGATGGCAGAGCGGCCGACGCCTGCGTCCGTGGCACGGGTGCTGCGCGAGCACCAGCCGACGATCTACTGTGGTGTGCCGACGCTGTACGCCTCGATGCTCGCGAGTGAGGAACTCCCGGGGCGCGAGGAGGTGTCGATTCGCCGCTGCGCGTCGGCAGGCGAAGCCCTGCCGGCGGAGGTTGGCAAGCGCTGGACCGAGCATTTTGGTGTGGAAATTCTCGACGGTCTGGGTTCCACCGAAATGCTGCATATCTTTCTGTCGAACCGGGCCGGAGACGTGCATTACGGTAGCAGCGGCAAGCCGGTTCCCGGTTACGAGCTGCGCCTCATCGGTGATGACGGCGAGGAGGTCGCCCCCGGCGAGTCGGGTGAACTGCAGGTGCGCGGACCGACCAGTGCGGCGTATTACTGGAACAACCGGGCGAAGAGTCGTGAGACCTTCGTCGGCCAGTGGACGCGCAGCGGCGACAAGTACAGCCAGGATGCGGACGGCAACTTCAACTATGCCGGGCGCAACGACGACATGCTCAAGGTGGGCGGCATCTACGTATCGCCGATCGAAGTCGAATCAGCGCTGATCACACATGCTGCGGTGCTCGAAGCGGCGGTGGTGGGAAAGGCCGATGATGATGGCCTGATCAAGCCGCTTGCGTTCGTCGTGCTCAAGCCCGGATTGACTCCGTCGGAAAGCATCGCTGCGGAACTCAAGCTGCACGTCAAATCGAAGCTGGCGCCCTACAAGTATCCGCGCTGGCTGGAGTTCGTCGAAGAACTGCCGAAGACGGCAACAGGCAAGATTCAGCGATTCAAGCTGCGTTCCGTCTCCACAGTGTAGGTTCCGCAGCACAACGACAAACAGAGCCGCAGAAAGCGGCCATACCACTGGAGGAGTGCCGACATGGACCAAGGCTTTAATCGCCGTCAATTCCTGCTGTCGACGGCCGGCGTCGCAGCCGGTCTCGCATTGCCCGCAAGTCCGCTTTTCGCACAGAGCAACAGGAAGATCCGGATCGGACTGATGCTGCCCTACACCGGCACCTACGCATCCCTGGGCAATGCCATCACCAATGGATTCAAGCTGGCGGTCGAGGAGAGCGGCGGCAAGCTGGGCGGCATGGACATCGAGTACTTCACCGTGGATGACGAGTCTGACCCTGCCAAGGCGCCGGAAAACGCCAACAAGCTCGTCAAGCGCGACAAGGTCGACGTGCTGATCGGCACCGTGCATTCGGGCGTGGCGCTGGCGATGGCGCGGGTGGCACGCGAGACCAATACGCTGCTGATCGTTCCCAACGCGGGGGCGGACGAGATCACGGGGCCGCTGTGTGCGCCGAACATCTTCCGCACCTCGTTCTCGTCGTGGCAGCCGTCGTATGCGATGGGCAACGTGATGGCGGAGCGCAAGCACAAGACCGTGGTCACGCTGAGCTGGAAGTACGCTTTCGGCGAACAATCGGTGGCGGGCTTCAAGGAGGCCTTCGAGAAGGCGGGCGGCAAGGTCGTGAAGGAGATGTACCTGCCGTTCCCGAACGTCGAATTCCAGCCGTATCTCACCGAGATCGCTGCGCTCAAGCCCGACGCGGTGTTCGTGTTCTTCTCCGGTGGCGGTGCGGTCAAATTCGTCAAGGATTACGCGACCGCCGGGCTGCGGACTTCGATCCCCCTGTACGGGCCGGGCTTTCTCACCGACGGCACGCTCGAAGCACAGGGCGAGGCGGCCGAGGGCCTGCTGACGACGCTGCACTACGCCGATAACCTCGACTTTCCGAAGAGCAAGTCCTTCAAGGCCGCCTACTTCAAGGCGTTCAAGGTCCAGCCGGACGTCTTCGCCGTGCAGGGCTACGACGCCGCGCAGCTGTTCGGGGCTGGCCTCGCGGGGGTCAAGGGCGACGTCGGCAAGCGCGCCGAACTGATCAAGGCGATGGAGAGCGCGACCATCGACAGCCCGCGCGGCGCCTTCACGCTCTCCAAGGCGCACAACCCGGTGCAGGACATCTATCTGCGCAAGGTGGAAGGGAAGGAAAACAAGTTGGTGTCGGTAGCCGCCAAGGCGCTGGCCGATCCTGCGCGCGGCTGCCGGATGTAGTCCTCGCACCGCCCCGGCGGGCTGCACCTTGCCGACATAGGGCAATCGCATGGCACATGCGAACGCCCGCCTGCTGCTTCATTTGCGTTCGGGCGCCCGTGGCGCCCGGAGGAGAAAGCTGATGGATTTCTCGACCTTCCTGATCCAGCTGCTCAATGCGCTTCAGTACGGCCTGCTCCTGTTTCTGGTCGCCAGTGGCCTGACGCTCGTCTTCGGCATCATGGGCATCATCAACCTCGCGCACGGCAGCTTCTACATGATGGGCGCTTACATGGCGTTCTCGCTGACCTCGCTCACCGGCAATCTGCTCATCGCCGTGGTACTGGGCGTGGCGCTGAGTGCGCTGATCGGCTTCCTGCTCGAATGGGGCTTGTTCAGCCGGCTGTACAAGCGTGACCACCTCGACCAGGTGTTGCTGACCTACGGGTTGATTCTGATGTTCGAGGAAACGCGCAGCCTGATCGTCGGTGACGACGTGCATGGCGTGCCGATCCCGGAACTGCTGTCGGCGTCGATCCAGCTCAGCGAGACGCTCAGTTATCCGGTGTATCGACTCTTCATGTCGGCGGTCTGCATCGCGCTGGCGATAGGAATGTACTGGCTGATCCGTCGCACCCGCCTGGGCATGATGATCCGCGCCGGCAGCAGCAATCGCGAGATGGTGCAGGCGCTGGGCATCAACATCGACCTCATCTACCGCCTCGTGTTCGCGCTCGGCGTCACGCTCGCCGCGTTCGCCGGCATGCTCGCCGCGCCGGTGTCGTCGGTGTATCCGGGGATGGGCAACCAGGTGCTGATCATCTGCTTCGTGGTCGTCGTGATCGGCGGCGTCGGATCAGTGTGGGGCGCGTTGGTGGCAGCACTGCTGATCGGCCTGGCCGATACCTTCGGCAAAGTCATCATCCCCGACTACGCGGGGCTGACCGTATACATCCTGATGGCTGCGGTGCTGCTGTGGCGGCCCGAAGGCATCTTCCGGAGGATCTGACCATGCCTGCTGCCGTGAAAAAACGCCGTAACGCACTGCTGCTGATCCTGTTCGTGCTGGCCTTGTTCCCGCTGTTCGGATCCGCGTACTACAACGAGTTGCTGGCGAAGATCATGATCATGGCGATCTTCGCCATGAGTCTCGATCTGCTGGTGGGTTTCACCGGACTCGTCAGTTTCGGCCATGCCGCGTTTTTCGGTGTTGCCGCCTACGCGGTCGTGCTGGTGTCGCCCAAATACGATCCCGGAAACCTGTTGGTGGTGCTGCCTGCGGCGATTTTTTCCGCGGCGGCGGTGGCTTTCGTCGTCGGCCTGTTCGTGCTGCGCACCAAGGGGATCTATTTCATCATGGTGACGCTCGCCTTCGCCCAGATGATTTACTTCGTGTTCCACGATTCGCCGCTGGGTGGTGGCTCGGACGGCGTGTTCCTCAACGTCAAGCCGGAACTGCGCATCGGCGAGACGCTGCTGCTCGATCTCGGCTCGCCGTCGCAGTTCTACTACCTCGTGTTGCTGTTCCTGGTCGTGGCCTACGTGTTCCTGCGCGTGTTGCTGCGCTCGCCACTGGGGCATGCGCTGGCGGGCATCAAGAGCAACGAACACCGCATGCTGTCGCTGGGTTTCCCCGTGTTTCTCTACAAGCTCGCGGGCTTCGTCGCGGCGGGCGGGCTCGCCGGGCTGGCGGGCTTTCTGTCGGCGTGCCAGTTCGGCTTCGTCACGCCGGAAATCCTGTCCTGGCACCAGTCGGGCAACGTGCTGCTGATGGTGATCCTCGGCGGCATGGGCACGCTCAACGGCGCGGCCATCGGGGCATTCGCCTTCGTCGTGTTGCAGGAAGTGTTCTCCTCGGTGACCAAGCACTGGCAGTTTCTGATGGGCGGGATGATCGTGCTGGTGGTGATGCTGCTACCCGGCGGCCTGTCCAGTCTGCCGCGGCGCTTGCGCGGCCTGCTGATCGGGGGAGGCACCCATGGCTGAGCTGGTACTGACAGCAAAGGGGCTGTCGCGCCGCTTCGGCGGCCTGTTCGCCAACAAGGATGTATCGCTCGACCTGCATCGCGGCGTGCTGCACGCGGTGCTGGGCCCCAACGGCGCGGGCAAGTCGACGCTCATCAACCTGCTGTCAGGTGACTTGCCGCCGACCAACGGACAGATTCTCTACCGCGACCAGGACATTTCCGGCTGGAGTCCCGACAAGCGCTCGCGTGCCGGCATCGGGCGCAGCTACCAGCGTACGAACATCTTTCCGGCCTTCACGGCGTTCGAGAACTGCCGACTTGCCGCGCAATCGCGAGCGCCGCGAGCGCTGCGCATCCTGTCGAAGGCGCAGGGCTATGCGGACCTGGCCGAGGCCGCCGACCGGGCGCTTGAGCAGGCCGGGCTCGCGGAACGGCGCGACATGGTCGCGTCGACGCTGAGCCACGGCGAACAGCGTCAGCTTGAGATCGCGATGGTGCTAGCGACCCGGCCTTCGGTGCTGCTGCTCGACGAACCGCTGGCGGGCATGGGCTCGGAGGAATCGCAGGCGATGGTGGCATTGCTGCAGAAGCTCTCGCCGGATCACGCGATCCTGCTCGTCGAGCACGACATGGATGCGGTATTCGCGGTGGCCGACGTGATTACCGTGATGGTGGCCGGGCAGGTGCTGGAGAGTGGCCCGCCGGAGCAGATCCGGGCGAGTATCGCGGTGCAGGAAGCCTATCTGGGTGGGGGAGAGTCCGACAATGAGTGACATCCTGCTGGAAGCCGAAGGGCTGCATTCGTTTTACGGGACCAGCCACATCCTGCACGGCATCGACTTTGCCGTGCGCCGTGGCGAGACGATCGGGCTGATGGGCCGCAACGGCATGGGCAAGACCACGCTGATCCGCAGCATGCTTGGCCACGTGCGACCGCGCCACGGCCGCGTCGCGGTGCGCGGCAAGACAATGACGGGTGCAGCCCCGTATCTGGTGGCGCGCAAGGGCATCGGCTACGTGCCGGAGGGCAGGGGGATCTTCCCGAACCTGACGGTGCGCGAGAACCTGATCATGGCCGCCAAACCGGGCGTGGACGGGCGGCGCGACTGGGATCTGCGGCGCGTGCTCGACACCTTTCCGCGTCTCGGCGAGCGGTTCACCAACGGCGGCGGGCAACTTTCGGGCGGCGAACAGCAAATGCTCACCATCGGGCGCGCGCTGATGACGAACCCCGACCTATTGATTCTCGACGAGGCCACCGAAGGTCTGGCGCCGCTGATCGCCAAGGAGATCTGGTACATCGTGCGCCAGATCCGCGCGACCGGTATTGCGACCATCGTCATCGACAAGAACCACGCGGCAGTGACGTCGATTGCCGATCGCAACGTCATTCTCGTCAAAGGCAAGGTGGCTTACGAGGCCAGCAGCGCCGAACTGCGTGCCCATCCGGAAGTGCTGCACAAGCATCTGGGGGTGAGCTGAGAGGATTCCCGAGATCGGCACCTCGCGCCGGCGATGTGCCGAAGAAATTCAGCCGGCTTCGGGCGGGACACCCGTCCGTACCGAAGCGTGACCCGGTGTTGCCCGCATTCCCGTGATGCAAGCCGCCCCGACACGCTTCAGACCATAAAGAGGAGACACAGAGGCATGCGAAACATCGATGTTCACAAACTGATCGACGGCGCGCGGTTCAACCGCTTTCACTGGCAGGTACTGTTCTGGTGCGCGCTGATCATCATTTTCGACGGCTACGACCTGGTGATCTACGGTGTCGTGTTGCCGGTACTGATGAAGGAGTGGGCGCTGACCCCGATGCAGGCCGGAACCCTGGGTAGTTACGCCCTGTTCGGCATGATGTTCGGTGCCCTGATTTTCGGTCCATTGTCCGACCGCTTCGGACGCAAGCGCGTGATCGCGATCTGTGTCGTGCTGTTCAGTTTCTTCACGTTCATCAATGGCTTCGCGCGCGATGTGACGGAGTTCGCAATCTGCCGATTCCTTGCCGGACTTGGCATCGGCGGGGTGATGCCGAACGTGGTTGCGCTGATGACCGAGTATTCGCCGAAGAAAATGCGCACCACGCTGGTCGCGATCATGTTCAGCGGCTATTCCGTGGGGGGCATGCTCTCGGCAGGCCTCGGCATCTACATGATTCCGGAATTCGGCTGGTCGTCAGTGTTCTTCGTCGCCGGCATTCCGCTGTTGCTCTTGCCCGCAATCCTTTATTTTCTGCCGGAATCCATCGGCTTCCTGCTGCACGCAAAGCGTGATGGCGAGGCCGCGATCACGCTTGCCCGCCTGGAACCGAGCTTCGTGCCTCAGCCGGGAAATCAGTACGATTTTCCCACTGGCAAGAGCCAGCACGTGTCGCTGGTGGCGTTGTTCAAGAACGGCCGCGCGTTGAGTACGGTGATGTTCTGGCTGGCGTTCTTCATGTGCCTGCTGATGGTCTATGCGCTGGCATCGTGGCTGCCGAAGCTGATGACTCAGGCCGGTTACGGACTCGGCTCCAGCCTGTCCTTCTTGCTTGTGCTGAACCTCGGGGCGATTTTCGGTGCGGTGGGCGGTGGCTTCGTGGCGGATCGTCTGCATCTCAAGACGGTGCTGATGGTGTTCTTTGCGATCGCCGCGATGTCGATCAGCCTGCTCGGGTACAAGAGCCCGACCGGCGTGCTGTATCTCCTGGTGGCGCTGGCCGGCGCGACCACGATCGGCTCGCAGATCCTGCTGTATGCCTATGTCGCGCAGTTCTATCCGATGGCGATCCGCTCGACCGGTATCGGCTGGGCCTCCGGTGTCGGCCGCAGCGGTGCGATCGTCGGCCCGATTCTCGGTGGCACCTTGCTCGCGATGGCGATGCCGCTGCACTTCAACTTCCTGTTCTTCGCCATTCCGGGAGCCATCGCCGCGTTTGCCGTGTCGCTGGTCGCACGCAGCGCCGCGCACGCACCCGAAGAGGAAGAGCCGCTTGCGTATGCGGGCGAACTCGGCGTGGTGGGGGAGTGACGGCGTAATGACTGCCCGCTTCGCGTGTGGCGGGGCGGGCGGGTGTTCCGCTTACGCGGCTGAGGCCGCTTGACGATTCATCCGTGGCTGCGTGTGCAGTGATGCTCAGGCGGACTGCACGCCGCGCCGCACCATCTCCACCATCGCGTCGGCGATCTCCTTCGGCGACCGCCGGCCTTCCCGGTACCATAGATAGACCCAGTTCATCGCGCCGAGCAGCATCAGCCGCAGCAACGTGCGGTCGGCGCCGGGCGTGACGGGCAGGGCGTCGATCAGCGCGCGGAACACATCCTCGTAGGCGGCGCGCACCGGCTGGATCTTCGCGAGCAACTCGTGGTTGCCGATGAGCGAGAGGCTGTGGCCGGTGACACGGTGGATCGGCGATCCTCCGACGATCAGATGCACATGCACCTCGCAGGCACGGGTCAGGCGGTCCCATGGATCGCTGCCCTCCGCGATCGCGGCCTTCACGGCTTCCATCACCTCATGGAAGCCTTCGCGATGGACTGCGAGATACAGCTCTTCCTTCGACGCGAAGTGGTGATACACGGATCCCGGCAGCAAACCGACCTTGCGCGCGATGTCGCGGATCGAACTGCGGTCGTACCCCTGTTCGGAGAACAGCTCGGCCGCCGCATTGAGTATTACCTGGTACCGATCGAGCGGCTCGTCGCCCGGACTGCCGGGTTCCCCCGGCGACGGTGCGCGGGCGAGCTGGGCACTCAACGCGCCGCGTTCGAGCAGGCTGCGTTGCTGGTCCGTGAGGGCTGCGATGCCCTCCCCGGATCCGTCGGCGAGTGCCCGCAGCCGCTTGACGGTCGTCTCGAGGCCGTGTTTTTGCCAGAGGTATCGGACGCCCGACGCCGAGATCGAGAAACCGGCGCGACGCAAGCGTTCGGCGACCGCAGCCTGACCAAGTTCCGGCTCCTCGCGGGCAAGCCGGAGGATTTCGACTTCAGTAGCCGGGATATGTGTTTGGTGGTCAGCGTCAGTCAAGGCGGAGTTCATCGAAGCGGGTCGATCATCGCGGTACGGGTCGCAATCATAGCGATCCTCAGGCTGGCACGCACGGCATCATCACCGTCAGCGCCGGGTGGTTGGTGTTTTCAGGCCCGACGCATCCTGTTGGAATAGAGTATAACAAACTACTTAACCAAGTGTTTGACAAGACTGTTTAACGTCTGTAATTTTGTCGTACGCAGGTGAGCATCCCCCGCCGAAATATCAGAGAGCGGTCATCAGGCTGCCATGTGCCGGACCCCGATCGGGGGCGGCAAGTCCAGGAGGAGGTACGAGATGAACGCCACTTTTCCCCCGAGCCGTGCCACATGCCGGCGATTCGATTTCCCGGCTGATTTTCTTGTGCCGTTTTGCGCGGCGCCACCTAGCACCTTGGCACGGGTTCTAGACCGCCGGTCTGAGCCCTAGCCTTCCTCGATGTCGTTTGCTTCCCGCTCCACGGAGCGGGTTGAAGGGGTTCGTCCATGGATTTCCAGATAGCGCTGTTGCTCGCACAGGACGGCATCACCAACGGTGCGATTTATGCGCTGCTCGCGCTCGCGCTGGTGCTGGTGTTTGCCGTGACGCGGGTGATCTTCAT
>NZ_WTVQ01000017.1 GCF_012910955.1 Aromatoleum diolicum | reverse complement strand
CGGCGCGGAAGCTGGCGGTGGTCTCGAGCGTATCGAGCCGCGCCGCGCGCCAGCGGTAATACAGTTCCATGTGCGTTGTCAGGAAGGCCCCGTGCTCGCCCAATGCGGCCGTGTAGGCGGTCCACGCCGACGCGAGCGCAGCGTCGACCTCGAAGTCGATCCTGTCACGCGCTTCCAGTTCGCTGAACGGCACCAGCGGAACCCCGGCCTCGCGCGCAGCCTGGTACATGTGCAGCAGCGGAATCTGTGACAGAAGCGCCGCCTGTTTGCCACGCCCCTTGCCCTGGTCGCCGGGGGCATAACCGCCGCCGACGTCGGAATGTACGCCGGGGTAATATACCTCCTTGATATTGCCCTGCAGCCGCGTCGCCGGGAAATTCATGCGCAATTCGTGGGCCGAGATGAAGTGCCGTCCGCCGTGCACGCAATCCGGCAGCGGATCGAGGATCCGGTCCGCCCACCACCAGTGTCCGTCGAATACCGCATCGGGCAGCGGCAGGGTGCTCGCAATCGAGGCCGAGCCACCGACGCTCGCCACCGTGTCGAACACGCCCAGAAAGCTGATGCGTGCCTGGATGCCCGCAAGGCGTCCCGCGTCCAGCAGTTCGTCGAAGAGATGGCAGAAGGCCACCGCCTCCGCTGCCCCGCGCGAGAAGCCGAAGACCGAAATGGTCAGCGAAGGAATTGTCGGTTTCGGCGTCGCGCCGAGCGCTGCCTTGAGCCGTGCGAGGTGCGGGGCGAACCACTTCCGGTGCGTCATCACCGTCACCGGGCCCTTGCCGTTGCCCCGTTGTTCGATGCGGCCGATTTCACTGCCGTAGGACTGGGCAAGCTGGCCGGCATATTCGTCTTTGTAGAGCGGCTCCTGACGATAGGCTGTCATGTGGAGGGCATTCAAAACCTGAAGCAACCCCCAGACGATGCGCGGTTGGCCGCCCGTGGCGAACCTCTTGCCACCAGCAGTCTCGGTGAGTTCACCAATTTCCTTGAACGGCGTCCCCACGCCGGGGATGTAGTTACGGAAGTACCCCCTATCCTGCTTGTCGCCAGGAAAGGCGCGAAACAGGCGCACCACGTTGCTATGGCAACACTCTTCTGGCGCGAGTGGTTTGCTCGCCATCGGCGCGGGGATCTTCGTCCTCGGGTCGGACAGACCGATCCGCTTGCCGTCCCGGTCGCGTTCCTGGTTGTTGTTGGTGCCATCGAAGAACAGTCCAACGTGTACCGGGATGCTGCAGGGGGCGTCGGAGGCACTATCGCAACTCGCAAGCGCGATCGCGGAGTGCCCTTGCGCTGAAGGCTGGAGCACGGTCTCAGCAGGAAAAGGGGCGTTGGCAGGCGGGGCTAAGATCATGACGAATCACTTGACGGACTCGAGAGCAGCGGGTTTGGCCGGGGGAGGGATGGGGTGTTTCGGGTTTCGCGGGCCAACCCAGCTGACTACCACGCGTACCTCGTCGTTCGGGAAGAAATGCATATAGATGCTTCCCGTTTCGTTGTACTGCTCGATCTCGACGACCTTTTCCTTGATCACGTCTTTGATGCCCTCGGGCATGTTCCAGCGCACCAACACTTTCATTCCGGGATACCAGACGCGCGGGATCGACGTGCAACAGATATCCGCGACGCCAGCTCCCCAGGCCGGCATGTTTCCGCCGCCCGAGCCATCGACTGTCGCCGAGTAGATGTATTTGCCGGTGTGATTGACGATCCCCACCTGCGCCGTCGCAGTCGGACTTTCCTTTTTCGCCAGCACGGCGCAAGCGTTGAGGAACAGCGCACACGCGAAAACAAGTATCCATTTCATGTCGATTCGTCTCATTCTGGTCGGGTTGCGGTGAGGTTTGCGTGGGTACGCTATTCATGCGGCGGCTTCCTGCCAGAAGCCGGTCTGAAGGGTGCCGATCTCGGTGCGGTAATCGGCGCCCTGTCGGACGCGTTGCAGGAGGGCGGCCATCGCCGGGTGTTCGGTGAAGTCGTCGGCGAGGCATAGCGCGAGCACGCTGAAGTGCTGGCGCGCGCCCGCCGCGCTGATGCCGCACGTGCTGGCGATGACGAGGTGGCGGGCAACGCGATCGTGGCAGTCGAAGGGGCGATGCTGCCGCAGCAGGTCCGGCTGCGTATCGTGAATATTGGCGAGCACTGCGTCGGCTTCGGCGAGTTCCACCAGCCGGGCGAAGGTTGCATCACGAATCGGTAATTTGTCGCAGTCGGCAGGCTTGGGCGCCGCGCAGGCGCCGCCCTGCCAGCCGATCAGCGTACCGTCGCGGGCAGTCGACCACCAGTGATGGAACGGCGACAGCAGGTGTTCGCGGCGGCCGGGTTCGAGCGTGTCGATCAGGCCCGGCAAGACGCGCGTGTCGCCCCAGCGCACCGGCCACTCCAGGCTGTCGGGGGTGCGGGCGATGAGGTAGGGGCGCAAGTGATCCTGCAGCGCCGCGGCGGGCAAGGTGCAGGCCACGATGCTGAGCATCGGACGGCCCGCGCAGGCAGCGAAAATTTCATGCAGCCAGGCACTTTGTTCGTCGGGCGCCGCGGGCGCCGTCAGCAGGTGCGGCGCCGCCGCTTCGAGCCCGTGCAGCGCCGTGCCGTCGTACAGCGAGTACTTCGGCCGCCGTGACCATTTGCGCGCGCCGAGCAACGCTTCGTCAAAGGCATCGTCGACCAGCGCGAATACGTGTAGCGGCGCGTCGACGATCGCGCGGCGCAGTTCGGCCAGTGCGTGCGAAATCTGCAATGGCAGGGACGCGTGAGGCGGTTCGATGGCGAAGTACATGGTTCGATGTCAGGCGGCGGCCGGAGCGACGAAGGGGCTGCCGCTACGCAGTGCTGCCAGCATGCAGGCCTTGCACACACTTTGCGGCATCTGCGGCAGGGGGTACGTGGTCTTTGCCGGTCCGCTGAAACTCTTCCTGCTCGCATGCACGGTGATTGTGCCCGGGCATTCGACGGTGATGCCGCCGTCGATGGTGATGGAGGCGCCGCCTTCGACCGCGAGCACGATCTTCTTCGCCGCGGCGAAGTCGATGTGGGCGCTGGCGCTGACGAGCTTGAGGTCCTTGCGCGACTGCAGCTTCAGTTCGTCGCTTTGCGCCTGCAGATCGATGTCGCCCTGCGCGGCGATCAGGCGGATGCCGGTGTTGGCGTCCCCGGCCCGGAGCGCGCCCGCCAGGAGACCGATGGCCTGGCCGGTGTGGATGCGGGTGGCGCCGGCGACCGCCAGGTTGGTGTCGGCGCCGCTCATCAGCGTGGTGGTTTCGCCATTGGCGAACTGCAGGCTCTGGCCGGCCATCATGCCGATGCCCGCCTTGGCGGCCTGGACGATCGCGGCGTCGGTGAGCTGCGGCACCTTGTCGCGCCCGAGGGCGGTGTTCTTGGTGGCGGCGTCGCGGGTCGCCCGGGTGAAGTCTTTGGCATCGACCATGCCGCTCGCGACTTTCGCGAGCGCCTTGAGCGGGGCGGCGTTGGGGTCGATCACGCTTTGCTGCGCGCCGGTCGTGCCGATCGCCGCCGCGAGTTGCACGGTCTGGTGGGTGGCGGCGGCCTGGCTCAAGGTGTCGGCGAGCGTGCACGCCTGTTTCATGAGGGCCATGCCGGGGGCGAGATCGCCCGCGGGCGCGGCTTTGTTCTTGTGGGGCCAGGTGCTCAGCGTGATGCCGCGCCCGCCCCGCAGCGCCCCCCAGGCGTCGGTCCGCAGTTCCACTCCGGTGCCGCGGAAGGAGCCGCGGTAGTTGTCGGCCTGATGGACGAGGTGGCCGAGGTTGAGTTCCGAGGCGTACTGGGTGGTCTTCAGCTGGATGCGCTGCTGCTGGTCGGTGTCGTCGAAGAGCAGCTGGCTGTAGCCCGTGCCGCCGAATTCCTTGGTCTTGAAGCCGCTGAGCGCGGCTGCGTGGCGGTGGCTGGCGGCCGCGGCGCCGTGCCAGGCGGGGCTGTGGCCGCCGCTGCCGTGACCGACGAGATTGCCCTGGCCGCTCGGGGCATGGTCGGTGGCGGCATCGAAGACCGCGGTGTCGCGCTCGCGGGCCGGTGCGCCGCCCGGCGTGGGCGCGACGCCGCCTTCGCCGCGGCCGTTGTAGAAGGCGCCGAGCACCAGCGGACGGTCGATGTCGCCGCCGAGGAAGGTCACCAGCACTTCCTGGCCGATGCGCGGCAGCCACTGCCAGCCCATGCCGGCGCCGGCCTGGCGGCTCGCTACCCGCACCCAGCAGCTGCTGCGGTCGTCGGGCGTGTCGCCCTGCTGCCAGTGGAAGCGCAGCTTGATGCGCCCGAGCGCGTCGCACCACAGCTCGTCGGCGCCGTTGGGCGTGGTCTCGCCCTGCGGGCCGACGACGATGGCGCTCATCGGCCCCGGCGCGGTCGGGCGCGGATTCATGCGCGCGCCGGTGTCGTCTGCGAGCAGCGGGCGCCACGGGATCCGGCTGCGCTGGGCGTCGAAGACGTTGGCGTAACCGCGCTCGGCGGCGAGCGCCAGGGCCTCGGGCGGCAGCGTGCGCGGGGCGCGGACGGGGGCGACGGCGTCGCCGGTGTCGAGCGCGGCCGCGTCGTCGTGCGGCAGTTCCGTGGCGGCCAGCCGCGCGGCAATCGCCGCGATGCGCTCGGCGCCGAGGTTGTTGATGCCGACGTGGGTGATGTCGAGCAGGCTGAAACGCCGCGTGTCCGCCCCTTGTCCCGCCGCGACATCGGCGCGCGCGTCGAGCGGGGCGCCGCTGAGTTCGAAACAGGTGCCGGGGCGGAAACTGCGCACCGTGCCGCGGCCGAGAAAGGTCTCGGCGCGGGCTTCGGCCGCTTCCATGACGAGGCGCTGGTGGCGCTCGGCCTCATCGCTGCTGGCGAAGGCATCGGGGCCGGCGTAGTCGTAGCGTTCCAGCCGTGGCGCGTGGGCGCCGCCGAGGGCGTGGGCGGTGGGCACGCTCGCGGCCACCGCGCGCTTGGACCGGTAGTCGTAGGCGAGCGCCGTGGCGAGCCCGATCGAGAAGCGGCGGCGGGCGCCGAAGGCGACGATCGCGTCCTGCGCTTCCTGCGAGTCGGCACGGTGGAAGCGGATGCCGCGCCCGCCGTTGGCGTGTTCGGACTGGGCATCCTCGGCAAAGCGGGTGCTGTCGGCGAAGAGGCGCAGGCGGTGGCGGGCCGGGGCCTGCGCGTCCTCGTCGATGCACCAGCCGAGCCCCTCTTCGGCGAGCAGGCGCGACACGAAGGCGTAGTCGGATTCGCGGTACTGCACGCAGTAGCTGCGCGGGCGCGTGTCGGCGAGGAAGGCCGCGACGTCTTCGCTCCAGTGCCAGGCGGCGTGCGTCGCGTAGCCGGCGAAGACGGCGTCGAGGATGTCGACGACGGATTTTTCCTGGAACACGCGGTTGTGGCGCCCGCGCGTGAGCAGCCAGGTCCACGGCACCACGGTGAGACGGTAGCGCGCAAGGCCGCCGTCGGCGCCGAGCTTGAGGACCGCCCGCACCAGCCCCGAGCGCTTGACGTGGCTCCCATCGGATACCGTGGCGCGCAGCGTGAGCGCCTGTCCGAGCAGGCGCTGCGGGTCGATGAAGGCGTCGGGCGAGAGCGTGTCGATGACGAGTTCGAAGCCCCCCGAGAGCGCTTCCCGGCCCCACCAGGCTTCCACCTGCAGGTCCGGGGCGGCGCCGTGCCAGCTCAGGCCATACAGGCGGGTTGCGGCAGAGAACGACGTCACGGCAATGTCTTTGGAATTTATCGAGGCCGCAATGGTACCCGAGTTAATGCCAATGGCAATATTTCAGGGGCGGCGGCAGTTCTGGGAAGCCACTTGCATTCAATTTCGCAGACGAACGCCTCGCGTGCCGCTACGACAAGGGGAGGATTTCCTTTCCTTTATCGCGCGTTGACGAAAAGCGGCGCGTTCGATCCGAGGTCTGCAGCTTTTCGCGCACGCAACACGGCACCGCCGCATTGCGCACGCAATCACCGGCGCACTCAGCCGTTGCTCGGAAACGCGAATTGCGCCTTTTCGATGCCTGCCATCGCCCAGCGTTGCGTCATCGTCTTGCGCCGTGTGTAGAAGCGCACCGCGTCGGGTCCGTAGGCGCACAGGTCGCCGAACAGCGAGCGCTTCCAGCCGCCGAAGCTCTGGCACGCGACCGGCACCGGCAGCGGCACGTTGACGCCGACCATGCCGACTTGCACCGCGTCGCTGAAGTGCCGCGCGACCGCGCCGTCGCGGGTGAACACGCAGGTGCCGTTGCCGAACTCGTGCGCATCGATCAGGCGGATCGCCTCGTCGAGGCTGCGCACGCGCACGATCGCGAGCACCGGCCCGAAGATCTCTTCACGATAGACGCGCATCGTCGGCCTGACGTGGTCGAGCAGCGTGCCGCCGAGGAAAAAGCCCTTCTCGTGTCCGGCAAGCTTCAGCCCGCGCCCATCGACGACCAGCTCCGCGCCTTCCTCGGCGCCGAGGTCGACATAGCTGCGCACCTTGTCGCGGTGCGCGCCGGTCACCAGCGGCCCCATGTCGAGCCCGCGTCTGTCGCCGTTGCCGATCCTCAGCGCCTCGACCTTGGGCTTCAGGCGTTCGACCAGCGCGTCGCCGACCGCATCGCCGACCGCGACGACCACCGAGATCGCCATGCAGCGCTCGCCGCAGGAGCCGTAGGCCGCGCCCATGATCGCGTTGACCGCGTTGTCGAGGTCCGCGTCAGGCATTACCACGGCGTGGTTTTTCGCCCCGCCCAGCGCCTGGATGCGCTTGCCGTGCGCGGTACCGGTCGCGTAGATGTATTCGGCGATCGGCGTCGAGCCGACGAAGCTCACCGCCTGCACGCGCGGGTCGGTCAGCAGCGTATCGACCGCTTCCTTGTCGCCATTGACGACGTTGAACACGCCCGCCGGCAGGCCCGCTTCGGTCAGCAATTCAGCGAGGATCAGCGAGGTCGACGGATCCTTCTCCGAGGGCTTCAGCACGAAGGTGTTGCCGCAGGCGATCGCCATCGGGAACATCCACATTGGCACCATCGCCGGGAAGTTGAACGGCGTGATGCCGGCGACCACGCCGAGCGGCGGGAATTCCGACCACGAGTCGATCTCCGGGCCGACGTCGCGGCTGTGCTCGCCCTTGAGGAATTCCGGTGCGCCGCACGCGTATTCGATGACCTCGATGCCGCGCGCGAGCTCGCCGTGCGCGTCCTCCCACACCTTGCCATGCTCCTCGACGATCGCCGCGACGATGCGGTCGGCGTTGCGTTCCAGGAGTTCCTTGAACTTGAACAGCACGCGCGCGCGCTTCAGTGGTGGCGTCTTGCGCCACGCGGGAAAAGCGTCGGCCGCGGCGGCGATCGCCTGCTCGACGGTAGTCTTCGCGGCCATCGCAACCTGGCGCACCGGATGGCCGAGGGCGGGGTTGAACACCGGCTGCGCGCGATTGTCATCGGCGACGCGTGCGCCGGCGATGTAATGTCCGAGGATTTCCATGGCGGCCTAGTCTCTCTCTCAGTGGATTGGATGTGGTTGTCGCGCTCAGGCGAGGCTGCGCAGCGCCTGGCGCACGGTGTCGACGATGCGCCCGAGTTCGTCGGCCGTCGAATCGAGGAAGGGCGAGAACTGCACGACGTCGCCGCCATTGCGGATGACCACCCCGGCCTCGAAGCACTTCAGGAACACGTCGAAGCCGCGCGCGCCCACGGCACCTTCGCGCGGCGCCAGTTCGACGCCGCCCATCAGGCCGAAGTTGCGCACGTCAATCACGTGCGGCTCGCCCCGAAGCGAATGGATCTCCTCCGCGAAAACGGGTTCCGTTGCGCGCGCACGCGCGAAGCTGTCTTCCTCGCGGTAGACCGCCAGCGTCGCGAGGCCCGCCGCGGCTGCGAGCGGATGGCCCGAATAGGTGTAGCCGTGGAACAGCTCGACCATGTGCTCGGGGCCCTGCATCAGCGCATCGAAAATGCCGTCGCGCACGATCACTGCGCCCATTGGTACGACGCCGTTGGTGAGGCCCTTCGCGGTCGTGATGATGTCTGGCGTGACGCCGAAGCGCGTCGAGGCGAAGGGCGCGCCGACGCGGCCGAAGGCGGTGATGACCTCGTCGAAAATCAGCAGGATGCCGTGCTTGTCGCAGATCTCGCGCAAGCGCTGCAGATAGCCGAGCGGCGGCACCAGGATGCCGGTCGAGCCCGCCACCGGCTCGACGATCAGCGCGGCGATGTTGGAGGCGTCGTGCAGCATGACGAGGCGTTCGAGATCGTCCGCGAGATGCGCGCCCCATGTCGGCTGACCGCGCGTGAACGCCATGTCGCCGGCGCTGTAGGTGTGGCGGATGTGATCCACGCCGGGAACCAGGTTTGCGCTGAAGGCCTTGCGGTTCGGCGCGATGCCGCCGACCGAAATGCCGCCGAAGTTCACTCCGTGGTAGCCACGCTCCCGGCCGATCAGGCGCGTGCGCTGCCCCTCACCTCGCGCGCGGTGCCAGGCCAGCGCGATCTTCAGCGCGGTTTCGACCGATTCCGAGCCGGAGTTTGTGAAGAACACCTTGCCCATGCCCGCCGGTGCCAGCGCCGCGACTTCGCGCGCGAGCGCGATGGCCTTGTCGTTGGTGACCTGGAAGCCCATCGCGTAATCCAGCGTCGCGACCTGCTCCTGCACTGCGGCGACGATCTTCGGGTGGCAGTGGCCGAGGCCCGAAGTCCACAGGCCGGAGAAACCGTCGAGCAGCTGACGTCCGTCGTCGGTGGTGTAGTAGTGGCCGCGCGCCGCCGTGATGACACGCGGGGATTTCCAGAAGCTGCGATTGGCGGTGAAGGGCAGCCAGAAGGCCTGATCGTGGGGCATGCGGAGCTCCGGAGAGTGAAGTGCTCATCCTAGGCGCAAGGCTGGGTGCAAAAAACTACAGATCACGTACGCAAGGTTTCGATTGAATGAAACAATAACCACATGAAACCCCGCGCACTTCTCGCCAGCCTCGCCGAAGCCGATCTCCGCCTGTTGCGAGTCTTCATCGCCATTGCCGAGTCCGGCGGACTGGCAGCGGCCGAGTTGCGCCTCAATATCAGTCGCTCGGTGATCAGTCGCCATCTCAAGGACCTCGAACTGCGTCTCGGCGTGCGCTTGTGCGAGCGTGGGCCCGCCGGCTTCGCGCTGAGCGAGGAAGGGCAGGTGGTGCTCGACGCCGCGCGCCGCCTGCTGGCGCAGATCGAGCATTTCCGCAGCGAAGTCGCCGAACTGCATGCCGGCATGCGCGGCGAGCTGAACCTCGCGATGTTCGACAAGATCGTCTCGAATCCCGCCTGCCGCCTCGCCGAGAGCATCGCCGAGTTTGGCGCCGAAGCGCCGGCGGTGACGCTCAACGTGCATGTCGCCGGCAGCAGCGAGATCGAGAAGGGTCTCCTCGAGGGGCGTTTCCACGTCGCCGTGCACCCCTTCCACCGCGCCAGCGAAAGCCTCGTGTCGGTGTCGCTGTTCGACGAATTCCTGCCGCTCTACGCGGCCCCGGGGCACCCGCTGCTCGGCGGTGCGCAGCCGCCGGACGACGCGGCACTGCGCCGCGCGGCCTTCGTCGGCCTCGGTTATCACTCGCCCAACATGGAGAGCTTCTGGCGCCTCGGCCTGCAGCCCGCCGCGCGCGCGTTCGAGCAGGAAGCGAGCGTGTTGCTGATCCGCTCCGGGCGCTATATCGGCTTCCTGCCCGATCACTACGCGCGACCGTTCGAGGAGCGTGGCGAACTGGTCCGTCTGGCGTCGGAAACGTTGCGCTACGCCTGCGAATGGCAGGCGTCGGTGGCGCGCAACCCGGCGCCCGGTCGCATCGCGCGGCGTTTCATGGAAATCCTCGTGGCGCGGCACGCAGGGCGCACGCCTGACTGACAGGCACCTCTTTTTTTATTTCTTGGGCATTACCGTGCATTGGTCGCCGGGTCTTGGCAGAATGACGGTCTGTATGACCGAGTGATTCGTCCCCGCGCTTCAGGAGATGCCATGACTTCACGTCTGCTCGACCCCGTCCGCCTCGGCGCGCTGACATTGCCCAATCGCGTGGTGATGGCGCCGCTGACGCGCTGCCGTGCCGACAACCCCGAAGCGGCGCCGACCGAGTCGATGGCCCGTTACTACGCGATGCGTGCCAGCGCCGGGCTGATCGTGTCGGAAGCGACCATCGTGTCGGCGCAGGCGCGTGGCTATCCCTTCACGCCAGGCATCTGGTCCGATGCCCAGGTCGCCGGCTGGCGCCGCGTGACCGATGCGGTGCATGCCGCGGGCGGGCGCATCGTCTGCCAGTTGTGGCACTGCGGTCGCCTGTCGCTGCCGGAGTTCCACGACGGCGAGCTGCCGGTGGCGCCGTCGGCGGTCAATCCGCAGTGGCAGATGTTCTCCTCGACCGGGCTGCAGAGCACCGTCACGCCGCGCGCATTGACACTCGAGGAAATCGCCGCGACCGTCGCCGATTTCGGTCGTGCCGCGCGCAATGCCGTACAGGCCGGCTTCGACGGGGTCGAGATCCATTCGTCGAACGGCTATCTGATCCACCAGTTCTTCTCGCCGATCTCGAACCGGCGCGAGGACAAATACGGCGGCAGCCACGAGAACCGCGCACGTTTCTTCTTCGAGGTGCTCGATGCCGTCACGGCCGAGCTGCCGGCGTCGCGTGTCGGCTTCCGCCTCAACCCGATGATGAACCGCTTCCACGGCCTGGCGGTCGATGCGGACACGCTGCCGATGTTCGAGCACGTCGTGAAGCGCACGAATTCCTACGGGCTCGCCTGGCTGCATCTGACCGAACCCTACCTGCCGAACCAGCTCGAAGGCGCAACGGGCGCCGTGCAGGAAGTCTGCCGCCACTTTCGCCCGCTGACGACGATGCCCATCGTCACCAACGGTGGCTTCGACCAGGCGCGCGGTGAAGCGGCGCTGGCCGCCGGCGTGTGCGACGCAGTGGCCTTCGGACGCCCCTTCATTGCCAACCCCGACCTCGTCGAACGCTTCCGTACGCAGACCGCGCTCAACGAGTGCGACCCCGGGACTTTCTATCAGGGCGGCGACAAGGGCTATCTCGATTACCCGCTGCTCGCCCGATAAGCTGTCGATGTGAATCAGGACACGTATTTTCATGTTGTATCCATGCTCCACCGCAATGCCCTGCAAGCCGCGACGGTGCTAGAATCCGCCCGGTAGATTGCATTCGTGAACAACTCAAACACACCAATCGAGGTAAAGCATGAACAAAGGTGAATTCGTCGAAGCCCTGGCCGACCGTCTGGATGTCTCCCGCGCACAGGCCGACCGCGCCCTGTCCGCCGTGCTGGACATCATTGCCGAGCGCATGGCCGCAGGTGAGAAGGTTGCCTTCACCGGCTTCGGCTCGTTCGAAGTGTCCGAGCGCGCCGAGCGTACCGGCCGCAACCCGCAGACCGGCGCATCGATCAAGATCGCTGCCTCGCGCGTGCCGAAATTCTCCGCCGGCGCCACCCTCAAGGGCGCTGTGAACGGCAACTGATCCAGCCGTTCTGCTCTACCGAAGCGGGGCTCGACGCCAGGCGGCGTCGAGCCCCGCTTTTTTTTCCTTTCCCGAAACGGCAAAATCGGCTACCATTGCGGTCGTTGTGCAATGCAGCAGTCGGTCTATTAGCAGGTCTTAACTCGCGGAACAGTGATTCCGCGGACCCAGCCGAGGGACTGTATCCACAGCCCCATCGCCCCCGACCCTCCCGTCGAACTCCATTCGTTCTTCTGATCGTATGGCATCGCGAATGCCGGTTGGTGCCGATGCGCGGTCGTTTTCCGTCTGACGGAATCCGGCCGGCCCAAGCCCATCGCGCGCTTGCCGCCACCGCGTCCCCTATGGGACGGTGCGATGCTTTTTTATTGGCCCGCTTACCCGGGCCCGATCCCGTTGCGACCACCCGTTGCGACGGAAACACTAGGAAGAACCCATGACGTTCAAGGAACTTGGCCTCCACGAATCGCTGCTGCAGGCTATCGAAACCACCGGCTACACCGTCCCGACTTCCGTACAGATGCAGGCGATCCCCGCCGCGCTGGCCGGCGCCGACCTGATGGTGTCCTCGCACACCGGTAGCGGCAAGACCGCCGCATTCACGCTGCCCAGCCTGCATCGGCTGATCGACCGCAAGCCGGCTCCCGGCGCCGGTCCGCGCGTGCTGGTTCTGACGCCGACGCGCGAACTCGCGCAGCAGGTCGAGAAGGCGGTCAAGACCTACGCCCGCAATCTGCGCTATCTGAACACCGCCTGCCTCGTCGGCGGCGCACCGTTCTTTGCCCAGGCGAAGCAGCTGTCGCGTCCCGTCGACATCATCGTTGCGACCCCCGGCCGCCTGCTCGACCACCTGAATCGCCGCAAGCTCAAGCTGTCGGATATCGAAGTGCTGGTGCTCGACGAAGCCGACCGCATGCTCGACATGGGCTTCGTCGACGACATCGAAACCATTGTCGCCGCGACCCCGGCCAGCCGCCAGACCCTGCTGTTCTCGGCAACGCTCGACGGCGTGGTCGGCAACCTGGCGAGCAAGATGCAGCGTAACCCGCAGCGCATCGAAATCGCCCCGACGACCGAGAACCGCGCCAACATCGAGCAGCGCCTGCTGTTCGCCGACAACATCGTGCACAAGAACCGCCTGCTCGAATCGCTGCTCGGCGGTGCCGACCTGCAACAGGCAGTGGTGTTCACCGCCACCAAGCGCGGTGCCGAAGAGGTGTCGCTGAGCCTGCAGGAAAAAGGCTTCTCGGCCGCGGCGCTGCATGGCGACATGCATCAGACCGCGCGTAACCGCACGCTCGACAAGCTGCGCCAGGGCCGCATCGGCGTGCTGGTCGCGACCGACGTCGCCGCGCGCGGCATCGACGTCGCCGGCATCAGCCACGTCATCAACTTCGACGCACCGCGTCAGGTCGAAGACTACGTGCACCGTATCGGCCGTACCGGCCGTGCCGGCCGCGACGGCATCGCGATCACCTTTTCGGGGCCGCGCGAGATGGGCATCATCCGCGCCATCGAGCGTTTCACCGGCAAGCCGCTGGCCGTGCACGTCATCGAAGGTCTGGAGCCGACCCAGCGCCCGTCCTCGCCGCGTCGTCCGTCGACCGGCGGCGGCGGCAAGCCGGGTTTCGGCGGCCGTTCGTCCGGCGCCCCGTCGTGGGGGCGTGATTCCCGCGAGGGCCGTCCGGCGGCGAGCAAGGGCTGGACGTCCGAAGGCGCGAGCGGTCGCGGTGGCTTTGGCCGCGATGCGAACGGTGGCGCTCGCAGCGAAGGCGGCCGTTTCGGCAGCGACCGTCCGGAAGGTGCGCGTCGTCCGCGTCCGGCTGCACGTGGCTGATTGATTTTCCTCCGGTAGTTGTGGGGGAAGCGGGCCCGGGTGGCGCATCCAGCATGCGCGCCCGGGCCCGCTGCGTTCACGGTGGTGTCATACTTGGCGTTTGCAGCGGCGACGCGCCGGCACGGCGTGACGTCAGGCAAACCCACTATGGAGGAGCCGTTTCCCATGTTCGAACACGTCGACGCCTATCCCGGCGATCCCATCCTTACCCTGGTTGAAACCTTTCACCAGGACCCGCGCCCGCAGAAGGTGAACCTCGGTATCGGGCTTTATTACGACGAGGAAGGCCGCATTCCGCTGCTCGGTTCGGTGCAGAAGGCCGAGGCCGTCTATGCCGCGACGCCGACGCCGAGGCCCTATCTGCCGATGGAAGGCGCGGCCGACTACCGCGCCGCGGTGCAAAAACTGCTGTTCGGCGCCGACAACGCAGCGCTCAGGGCCGGCCGCATCGCGACCATCCAGACGATTGGCGGCTCGGGTGCGCTGAAAGTCGGCGCCGACCTGCTGAAGCGCTATTTCCCGGGTAGCGACGTGTGGGTCAGCAGCCCGACCTGGGACAACCACCGTTCGATCTTCGAAGGCGCCGGCATCGCGGTGCACGACTATCCCTACTACGATGCGGCGACTGGCGGAGTGCGCTTCGACGAGATGCTGGCGACGCTGCAGACGCTGGCGCCGCAGAGTATCGTGCTGTTGCACCCGTGCTGTCACAATCCGACCGGCGTCGATCTGTCGCAGGAACAGTGGCGGCAGGTGATCGCGGTTGCCGCGGCACGCCGGCTGATCCCCTTCCTCGACATTGCCTATCAGGGCTTCGGCGACAACCTCGACGACGACGCCTACGCCATCCGTGCGATGGCCGATGCCGGCGTGAGTTTCTTCGTCAGCAACTCGTTCTCGAAGAACCTGTCCTTCTATGGTGAACGCTGCGGCGGATTGTCGGTGGTGTGCAAGGATGCCGAAGAGGCCGCGCGCGTGCTCGGTCAATTGAAATTCACGGTGCGCCGCAATTACTCCAGCCCGCCGCTCCACGGTGGCCGGATCACTGCCGCGGTGATGAACGATGCCGGCCTGTACGCGCAATGGGTGGGCGAGGTGGCCGAGATGCGCGAGCGTATCAAGGCGATGCGCCAGAAGCTCTATGACGTCCTGTGCGCCAAGGTGCCGGGACGCGATTTCAGCTACTTCATCAAGCAGCGCGGCATGTTCAGCTACACCGGACTGACGCCGCAGCAGGTCGATCGCCTGCGCGAGGAATTCGCCGTGTATCTGGTGGGTTCGGGCCGCATGTGCGTGGCGGGCCTCAATAATCGCAATGTCGATTACGTGGCGTCGTCGATGGCGGCGGTGCTGAAGGACTGATTTCTTGCGATATTGCATGCGGTCCGGCAAAACCGGACGGCATGCAACAGGGTGATCAGCGCTTGCCGGCTTCGCGCGCGGCGTTCACTTCCACGGCGCGCAGCGTCGCGGCGAGCTTGTCGAGTACGCCGTTGACGAAGCGGTGGCCGTCGGTGCCGCCGTAGCTTTTTGCCAGTTCGATGGCTTCGTTGATGATGACGCGGTAGGGTGTTTCGATGTTGTGCTTGAGTTCGTGCGTCGCGAGCAGCAGGATCGCGCGTTCGACCGGCGACAGCTCATTGACCGGGCGGTGGATGAAGGGCGTGAACTCCTCCTGCAGCGCCTCGACGTTGGCGAGCGTGCCGCGCAGCAGGCTGATGAAGAGCTCGCGGTCGGCCTTGTCGAAACCCGAGACCTGCGCGACGTGCTCCTCGATCACCGGCATCGAGTTGCCGGACAGCAGCCACTGATAGATTCCCTGTAGCGCGAATTCGCGCGCCCGGCGGCGGGCAGCCTTGCCGCTCATTTCAGCAACCGCAGCAGTTTGGCCATCTCGACCGCGGTGCGCGCGCAGTCGGAGCCTTTTTCCTGCATGCGCGCGAGCGCCTGGTCGTCATCCTCGGTGGTGAGGACGCCGTTGGCGATCGGCAGGCCGGTGTCGAGGCCGATGCGGTTGATGCCGGCCCCCATTTCGTTCGAGACCAGTTCGAAGTGGTAGGTCTCGCCGCGGATCACCGCGCCGAGGGCGATAAGGGCATCGTAGCGGCCGCTGCGCGCCATGATCTGCAGCGTCAGCGGGATTTCCAGCGCGCCGGGCACGGTGGCGATGCGGATCAGATCGGGGGCGACGTTGAGGCGCTGCAGTTCGGCGGTGCAGGCCGACAGCAGGCCTTCGCACACGTCCTGGTTGAAGCGGCTCATGACGATGCCGATGCGCAGGCCGCGGCCGTCCAGGTCGGGTTCGAATTCGGGGATGTTGTCGTAGCGTGCCATAGCGGGTTCTTGAGTGACGAATGGCCGGGTGCGCGGGGGCGCCCGGTGGATGAAAGGTGGCGTGAAAGCCGGCCGGAAGCGGTCGTCAGACGGGCTCGACGAAGCCCGTGATTTCCAGGCCGAAGCCGGCCATGCTCGGAATCTTGCGCGGACTGGACAGCAGCCGCATCTTGCCGACATTGAGATCGCGCAGGATCTGGGCGCCGACGCCGAACAGGCGCGCGTCCCATTTCGGCGGCTGGTATCCGTCACCGGTCAGGCTCGCGAGAAGTTCGCTGCCCGATTGCGGGCGGTACAGCAGCACGATCACGCCCTGCTCGGCCTGGGCGAGGCGGGCGAGCGACTGGTTGACCGGGAAGGTGTGGCGGGCGCTTTCGGCGTCGAGGAAATCGACGACCGAGATCGGCTCGTGCACGCGCACGAGGGTCTCGCGCTCGGAACGGATATCGCCCTTCGACATCGCGAAATGCACTTCGCCGGTGGTCTTGTCCTCGAACGCGAACAGACGGAAGCGGCCGTGCGGGGTGTCGACGTCCTTCTCGGCGACGCGCTTGATCAGGTGCTCGTTCGAGGAGCGGTACTGGATCAGGTCGCGGATCGCGCCGATCTTGAGGCCGTGCTCCTTCGCGAACTCGACCAGGTCCGGCAGGCGCGCCATGGTGCCGTCGTCCTTGAGGATTTCGCAGATGACCGCGGCGGGTTCGAGGTCGGCGAGGGCGGCGAGGTCGCAGCCGGCTTCGGTGTGGCCGGCGCGGATCAGCACGCCGCCGTTCTGCGCCATCAGCGGGAAGATGTGGCCGGGCTGCACGATGTCGGAAGGTTTGGCGTGGCGCGCGACGGCAGCCTGCACGGTGCGCGAGCGGTCGTGCGCGGAGATGCCGGTGGTGACGCCTTCGGCCGCTTCGATCGAGGTGGTGAAGGCGGTGCCGTGCGGCGAGCGGTTGTCGCGCACCATCAGCTGCAGGCCGAGCTGGCGGCAGCGCGCTTCGGTGAGCGTCAGGCAGATCAGGCCGCGGCCGTACTTCGCCATGAAGTTGATCGCTTCCGGCGTGACGTGTTCGCCGGCAAGCACGAGATCGCCTTCGTTCTCGCGGTCTTCTTCGTCGACCAGCACGACCATGCGGCCGGCGCGCATTTCTTCGACGATTTCGGTGATCGGGGACAGGGCGGTCATTGTGCGGACTCCTCGCGCCAGGCGAGCATGCGTTCGACGTAGCGGGCGATCAGGTCGATTTCGAGGTTGACCCGGCTGCCTGCTTCGAGCTGTTTGAGATTGGTGACGGCGACGGTGTGCGGGATCAGGTTGATCGAGAACTCGTCGCCGTGCACGCGATTGACGGTCAGGCTGACGCCGTTGATGGTGACCGAGCCCTTGCGCGCGATGTAGCCGGCCAGTGCGGCGGGGGCGCGGATGACGAGGTCGTGGCTCTCGCCGACCGGGGTGAAACTCAATACGTCGCCGACGCCATCGACGTGGCCGGTGACGAGGTGTCCGCCGAGACGATCCGCCAGACGCAGTGCCTTTTCGAGGTTCACTTCGTTGCCCACTTCATCGAGGCCGGTGGTGCAGTTGAGCGTTTCGCGCGATACGTCGAACTGCACGCGCGAGCCGTCGAGGGCCACCACGGTCAGGCACACGCCGCTGTTGGCGATACTGTCGCCAAGCTGCACGTCGGTGAGGTCCAGGCCATCGGCGTTAACGGTCAGGCGTACGCCGTCCTGCAGGGGTTCGATGCGTTCGATTCGGCCGCAGGCGGCCACGATTCCGGAAAACATGGGGGAGGTCGCGCGAGTGATGGAGGGGCAATTGTAGGCGATGCGCGGCGAAATGCGGTGAAATCGCCGCGCCGGACGCGGCGTGGGTCAGCGCAGCGCGCGATCGAGCACCGCGCCGAAGGGTTCCGCTTTCATGAAGCCGACCACGCGCAGGCCGTCGCGCTCCTTGCCCGCAGCGTCGAAGAAGATCGTGCCCGGCGGCCCGAACAGGTTGAAGCGCTTGAGCAGTGCCTTGTCGTCGTCGCTGTTGGCGGTGACGTCGGCCTTCAGTAGCAGCATGCGGTTCATGCGCGCCTGCACCGCGTTGTCGCTGAAGGTGAAGCGTTCCATCTCCTTGCACGACACGCACCAGTCGGCGTAGAAGTCGAGCATCACCGGACGGTCGGCGGTGGCCAGGCGTGCGTCGAGTTCGGCGACCGAGGCAACTTTTTCGAAACGCAGCGGCTGGCTGGCCGTGGCCGACGAGACTTCGGCGCGCAGCACCGCGAGCGGCTGCAGCGGGTCGCGCGAGCCGGCCAGCGCGCCGACCAGCATTGCCGCGCCGCCGATCAGCAGTACCACGCCGACGCCCTTCCAGAAGCGCTGCCAGCCCTTGGCGTGGCTGGGCAGCGGGTCGATGGCGTGCAGGAAGATGCCCGAGAACACCAGCAGCGTGGCCCACGCGAGCATCGGCAAGAGTGGCGGCACGACGGGGGTCAGCAGCCACACGGCGACGGCCAGCAGCATCACGCCGAAGGCTTTCTTGATGCCTTCCATCCACGGGCCGGCCTTGGGCAGCACCGAGCGTGCGGCGACGCCGACGGCAATCAGCGGCGCGCCCATGCCGAGCGCCATGACGAACAGCGCCAGCCCGCCGAGGGGGGCATTGCCGGTCTGGGCGATGTAGAGCAGCGCGCCGGCGAGCGGCGCGGCGACGCAGGGGCCGACGATCAGCGCCGACAGCACGCCCATTGCCGCGACGCCGCCGAGGTTGCCGCCTTGCTGATGACTGGCGGTGGAGGACAGCCGGCTTTGCAGCGCGGTGGGCAGCTGCAGTTCGTAAAAACCGAACATCGACAGCGACAGCAGCACGAACACCAGCGCGAAGGCGCCGAGCACCCAGGCGTTCTGCAGCGCCGCCGACAGCATCGTGCCGGACAGCCCGGCGGCGACGCCCGCGGCCGCATAGGTGATGGCCATGCCCAGCACATACACCAGCGACAGCGTGAGCGCGCGCCCGCGCGAGATGTGGTGCCCGTGGCCGACGATGATGCCGGAGAGGATCGGAATCATCGGGAACATGCATGGCGTGAAGGACAGCAGCAGGCCGAAGCCGAAGAAGCTCAGGAGCACCAGCGGCACGCTGGCGTTGCGCAGCATGCCCGCGATGCGGCCGCTCTCGTCGCCATCGACGGCAGCGTCGGCGCTCGTCTTGGTCGCGGCGCTGTCGTCGCCGGAGAGCAGGCCATCGAAGAAATTGCCGCCGGTCTTGACCGGTTTCGCGAGCAGGTCGATGTCGGCGTGCTGCTCGTTGGGCGGGTAGCAGATGCCGCCGTCCCAGCAGCCCTGGCTGGTGGCGGTCAGGCGGAACATCGTCACGCCGTCCGGCGCCGTCACCGGCAGCAGGATCTTCACCATCTTGCGGTAGGTCTCGACCTCGCCGAAGAACTCGTCCTGCTTGATCTTGCCCGGCGGCCGCTGCGGCGTACCGAGCGTGACGCCGGCGGGATCGGCGCGGAAGCGGAATTTGTCCCCGTAGAGGTAATAGTCAGCGGCGATCTTGATGGTGACTTCGACCGTCCGGGCATCGAGCGCCTGCGCGGACACCACGAAGGCTTCTTCCGGGCGCATCGGCGAATCCGCGGCTTGCGCGGGGGTGGAAAGGGCAAACAGGCTCGCGAGCAGGGCAATCAGGGACAGGAGTCGGTGCATGGGGGGCGGGTAGGGGCGTTGCAGTTGGGCTGGATTGTAGGACGGCTGCAGCGGCGGGCCTTCGATTTGGATCAAGACAAACCGGATTCGGAAGCGCGACAGGCGCGCGGAAGCCGTGCGCCTGTCATGAATCGGGCGGGGCCGTCGCGTCCCCGGTGGGTGCCAGTGCAGTCTCTGCGGCTATCCAGTCGAGGTACGCGGGCAGACCCCGCACTATAGGGACCGCGACGATTTCGGGAAGTTCATAGGGGTGAAGCTCGCGGATCGCCGCCTCCAGCGCCGGGTAGCGATCGCGGGTGGTCTTGATGAGCAGCGGCACCTCGTCCGCGGTCTCGATTGTCCCCTGCCAGCGGTAAACCGAGCGGCACGGCGCCAGCATATTCACGCATGCGGCAAGTTTGCGTTCGACGAGTTGCGCAGCAAGGGCACCAGCGTGCTCGGCGTCGGGGCAGTTGGTGAGGACGACAAGCGCTTCGGTCATCGGGCGTCTCCGCGGCAGGCAATGGCCAATTGTCCCAGACTCGCGGGGCGGCGGGGCGGGTGATGCGGGGCGACAGGGATCGAAAGCTGATCGAAAGCTGATGGGCGTTCAATGCCTTCCGTGCCCGTGCCGCAAGGTCGGTGTTGCGGGTCACTACAGCTAATAATGGAGGAGCACACATGCATCGGAAAACCCTGCCGGCAACCGTCATTGCCCTGGCGCTTGCCACCCCGCTGGCCGCCCAGGCGCAGTCGCCGGCGCCGTCCAACTCCAACGTGACGATCTACGGCCTGATCGACATCAACCTCGCCGTCGAGCGGGCCGGAAGCCAGCGGCGCACCGGCGTCGATCACAGCGAACTCAACGGCACGCGCTTCGGCTTCCGCGGCAGTGAGGATCTCGGCAACGGCTTGAAGGCGATCTTCACGATGGAGGGGGGCTTCGATCCGTCGGCCGGTGGCTCCGAGCAGGGCGGACGCCTGTTCGGCCGCCAGTCCTTCGTCGGGCTCGAGGGCGGCTGGGGCCGGGTGACCCTGGGGCGCCAGTATTCGCCAGCCTTCGTCGCGATCGACCCGTTCGATGCGACCGGCAGCGCCGACCGCAGCCCCGGCCTGTTGTCACGCAAGGCCGGCAGCGTCAGGCCCGCCTATGAGGTGCGTTTTGACAACATGGTGAAGTACCGTTCGCCCGAATTCGCCGGGTTCTCGGCCGACGTCGGCTACTGGCTGGGCGAGAAGAACGGGTCGAGCAGCGACGCGCGCCGCGAAGGCAACGGCTGGGGCATCGCCGGCCTGTACAAGAACGGCCCGATCGCCGGCTCGCTGGTGACGCAGTCGATGCAGCGCGACGCCACCGGCGGCAAGGTGCGCACCGACGGCCTGGGCTTCTCCTACGATTTCGGTCCGGTCAAGGCCTACCTCGCCTACACGCGCGACAAGGAAAGCGGCAGCCAGGGCGACGGCAAGGCGCGCACCTACGATATCGGCGCCGAGATCAAGGCCGGTCCGCAGGGCACGGTCGCGATCAGCTACGCGAACCGCAATGAATCGGAAGACGCCGCGGGTGAAGATGCTCACGGTTGGTCCGTGTATTACCTGCACGATCTGTCAAAGCGTACTACTCTATATACGGGTTACTCGCAGCTCACCAACAAGGACAACGCGAACTACGCGATCGGCAATCTGACACCGGCGGCGGGCGACGATCCGCGCGTCGTGATGGCGGGTATCCGGCACAAGTTCTAAGCAAGAAGAACGACGTTTCTCCTCGGGTGTCTTCGACAGGCACCCTTCTGCGACCCTGAATGGCGGAGTCTTTCGCTGCTCGGGGTCGTTTTTCGTTTACCGGCCGCTGATGTCCCGGCCGCGTCTGCGCCGCTTGCGCTGTCCCTTCGTGCCCCATTCATGTGTTTGCGTCGTGCAGTGTCGCGCCCGCAGCGAAAGCGTTCCGAAAGGCGCTTGCCGCAGCATCGGTACTCACACAAGAACCCATCCCACGGAGACAGCCACAATGCAGATCACCGGAATGCTTCACGGCGCGAATTTGCTGCGCTTTGCCGACTTCCCCGCCGCCGAGGTCCTCGGCCCAGACGCCAGCGAGGAGGCGATCAAGGACCTGATCGAGCGCCACGGCTCGGTGTTCGTCAAGCCGGTGTTCAAGGGCGGCGTCGGCAAGAAGGGCAAGGCCGGCCTGATCGGCCGCGCGAAGGACCTGAAGAGCGCGCTCGCCGAGAAGGAGCGCCTGTATTTCGTCGAGCACCGCCACGGCAACCAGGTCGCGAAGGCGAACGGCGTGACTTTCGAGGCGGCGGTGCCGGCCGAACATGAGGTGTATTTCTCGATCACCGACGCGACCCAGTTCCGCGCGCCGACGATGACCCTGACGCATTGCGGCGGCATGGACATCGAGGAGCTCGATCGCACACAGGTGGCGCAGATCCCGTTCGATCCGCTGACCGGCCTGAAGGCCTTCGTCGTCGCCAACGCGCTCGCCGACATCGGTGCGCCGAAGGAGATCATCTCGCCGCTGGTGCAGCAGCTCCCCAAATTGTGGGAGCTGTACCACGACTTCGGCATGACGACGCTCGAACTCAACCCGATCCGCATGCGCCCGGACCGCCGCGGGCGACTGACGCCGGTGGCGTGCGACTTCAAGTGCGGTTTCGACCGCGACGACCCGCGCTGGCACCGGCTGAACCTGCCGGCGCATTTATTCGCCGCCGACTATTCGGATTTCGAGCAGGAGATCAACCAGCTGCGCACGCACCAGGGGCAGAGCGACGTCTATGTGATCAACGAGCACGGCACGATTCTCGCGCCGACCTTCGGCGGTGGCGCGAACTCGCTGGTCACCGAAATGCTCGGCGACGACGCGATCATTTCGTCGGACTTCGGTGGCAATCCGCCCTACGAAAAGATGAAGTCGGTCGCGGCGATCTGTTTCAAGCACTGGCTCGCGCAGTCGAACGTGCTGTTCGTGATCGGCGGCAAGTCGAACAACACCGACATCTTCGAGACCTTCCGCGCGATGGCCGATGCGCTGCGTGAGCATTTCAGCCGGAACGGCCCGACCCCGCTGTATGTGGTTGTCGGCCGCGGCGGTCCGAACCTGGTGCGCGGCATGGGCGTGATGCGCGATACCTGCGAGGCGCTGGGCCTGCCGTATCGCCTGTTCGGCTTCGACTCGGCGATGAGCGAGGTCGTCGATTACGCGCGCGAAGTGAACGAATGGATGAAGGCCGGCGGCCGCGAAGTGGTGGCACGCAGGCTCGGCATCACCGCGGCGACGGCCGTCTGAACGCGTAGAAGAATTCAAGGAGACAGGCATGTACCAGCAGGGTGTGGGCGATTTCAAGTATTACGTGGGGATCAGTTCGCTGTCGCAGATCGCGACGCAACACGATCGGGTGTGCGTGCTGAACATTCTCGGCGGCGAGTCGAGCGAGGTGACGCCGGTCGGCCACGCGTGGTCCGGCGGCAACGTCGTGTTCGGCACCTCGCCGGGGCGGCGCGGCCAAGTGCTGGAGACGCCGGCCGGCAACATCCCGGTCTACAACAGCGTGCGCGAGGGCCTCGACGACGGCCACCGCTTCAACTGCGGCGTCGTCTATCTGCCGCCGTCGGCCGCACGCGATGGCGTCGCCGAACTGATCCGCGTGAATCCGGAACTGAAGAAGATCTTCATCATCACCGAGAAGATTTCCGTGCATGACGCACGCGAGATCCGCGCGATGGGCCAGCAGCACGGCATCGACATCTTCGGCGCGAACTGCCTCGGGGTGGCCGATGCGTGGAACCAGGTGCGCATCGGCGGCGCGCTCGGCGGCGACAGTCCGTCGGATACGCTCAAGCGCGGCTCGATCGCGGTGCTGTCGAATTCCGGCGGCTTCACGACGACCATCGCGCAGTATCTGCGCATGGCGGGCTGGGGTACGACGACGCTGGTGTCGAGCGGCAAGGACGTTTACATCCACTACGCGGCGCCCGAGTTCGCGTTCGCGCTCGCCAACGACGCGCGCAGCAAGGCCGCAGTGCTCTATTGCGAGCCCGGCGGCTACTACGAGCGCGACGCCGAGTTCACCAAGCCGGTCGTCGCCTGCGTCGTCGGCCGCTGGAAGGCCAAGCTCACGCGCGCGGTCGGCCATGCCGGCGCGATGGCGGGCGGCCACGACGACGCGGCGGCGAAGGAACGCTGGTTCATGGAGAAGTTCGGCGTCGATGGCCTGTACACGCCGGAGAATCCGGTGTTCTCGGCGAAGGGCGCGGTCGTCACGAATATCGCGCATATTCCGGCGGCGCTGACCGCGGTGATGCGCGCGAACGCGACGCTGCCGGACTTTGCGCCCGAAGGCACGATGGAGCTCAAACCGTGGTTCGGCGCGAACCTCGGCATCGCGCTGCCGGAAAAGCTCGACCTGCCGGTCGTTGCGGCGGGCGAGCCTTACCGCGCGCAGATCGCTGCGCTTGCGAAGCAGGTCGGCGCGGTGTTCCCGCGCGAGACGCTGAAGGACGCATCGGGCGCGTCGAAGATGGATCCGAAGACCCAGGTGTCGAGCCTGCACGGCTTGAGCGTGCTGGAGGCGGCGCGTCTGCCGCTGGAGGCGAACGTCGGCCTCGCGCTACTGCGCGAAGCGGGCGGCGACAACGACCGCAAGCTGGTCAATGTCGCGCTCGCGGCTTGCGTGAACCTCTATGGCGATCCGGCGCTTGCCGCCGCGGTTGCCGCGCGGGACGCGGGCAATGCGCCGAACTCGGTGCTCGCCTCGGCGCTTTCGATCGTCGGCCCGAAGCGCGCCGAACGGGCGCGCGCAATCGCCGCTGCGTTCATCGAGCGCTTCAGCGAGGCCGGGTTGCGCGATGCGCTCGCCGAGGATTTCAACGTTGGTGCCCTTGCCGACGACGAGGCGCTCGTCCGTCTCGTCGCCGCCGACGTGCCCGACACGCGGGCGGATGCGATGCTCGCGGGGCTCGATGCGCGTGCCGCGCGCTCGGTGTTCGTGCGCTATCTGCGCAGCCTCGGTCGCCCGGTCAGCGCCGACGCGGTGCTTGCCGCGGTGACGACGACCTTGGCGTGGGGGCCGCTGATGCGCAAGCGCGTGTCGCGCCTCACCGTCGAGACGTTGCCGTGGTGGATGCGGCTCTTCGGCACGCTGATCGGCGCCTCGACGGCTGCCGACCGTCACCGGCCCGAGAGCTTCTGCGGCATCCCGATGGAAAAATTGCTCGGCGAGGCTTCGATCACCGAGGTCGCTTGCCGAGCGCTGCTCGACCGTGCCCCGGACGCTGCGGACCTCTTCGCGTTCCAGACGTTGGTCGGCATCCTGCTGACCAACGGCCCCGGAACGATCTCGGCGCAGGGTGCGAAAGGCGCGGTGTCGGCCGACGGCCCGGAGTCGCCGCAGCGCGTGCAGCTCAACAAGGCACTCGTCGGCTTCCTGACGCATACCGGCTACGCACACGGCGGCAACGGCTTCGAAGGCGTGCAGTTCCTGATCGGGCAGTTCCGCGACAGCGCGCTCGCCGATCCCGGCGATCCGGCGCATGGCATCGACCTCGCGGCGCTCGCGCGGCGCTACGCCGACGACTACGCGCATTACAAGGCGGGCGCGAAGTCCGCCGGCAGCCTCGACGTGCGCAAGATCCCGGGCGTGAATCACCCGGTGTTCAAGGACCGGCCGGTGAACGTCGATCCGCGCGAGGTGTTCATCCGTGATCTGATGGACGCGCGGGGCGAATCCAACGTGTTCCACGACTTCTACCGCACGCTGGTGCGGGCGCTGCACGAGGCCGGCGTGTCGCGCACGGTGTATTGCGTGAATATCGACGCGGTGATCGCCGCGCTGCTGCTGAAACTGACGTGGAAACCGTGGCGCGCCGGCGAGATTGGCGAGGCGGCGCTCGAGTCGGCGGCCTTCACGGTGTTCCTGTACGCGCGGATGCTGGGTTGCGCTGCCGAAGTCGACGATCACCTCAATCGCGGTCGTAATATGGATACGCGCACGCCGGCTTCGCAGTGCCGCTTCGTCAGCTGAGGCGTGTGCCGCGTGCGGCGGACTGTCCGGTCCGTCGCCGTGGCGGATTTCCCGCGTTCCTACCGATTTTGTCCGGAGATATCCATGAAAGAACACCCCGCAGGCACCCCGCGCGGTGAGCCCGCGATCCGCACCATCGCGATGCCCGCCGACGCCAACCCCGCCGGCGACATCTTCGGCGGCTGGCTGATGGCACAGATGGACCTCGCCGCCGGCAACGTCGCCGCGCGCCGCGCCCGCACCCGCTGCGCGACCGTGTCGGTGGACCGCATCACCTTCCTGCAGCCGGTGTTCATTGGCGACGAGGTGAGTCTCCACGCCGAGATCACGCGCATCGGCCGCACGTCGATGACGATCCAGGTCGAAGCCTGGCGACGCTCGCGGGACGGCGAGGAGCGGGTCAAGGTCACCGACGCGACTTTCGTGTTCGTCGCGCTCGATCAGGGGGGGCGCCCGCGCGTCATCAGCGCGGGTACTGGCGACGCCGCCTGAGCGCGTCCGCTCAGAACAGCGCGAGTTGGGGCGTCGCCGAGTCCGGGCGACCGAAGAGATCCGTGCGCAATTCCAGCGTGCGGGCATTGAGCCCGTTGCGCCGGCACGCAAGACGGAAGCGCTGCCGGATCAGGTCGGCATAGTCGCCGGTGCCGCGCATGCGGCTGCCGAAACGCGGGTCGTTGTCGCGGCCGCCGCGTGCCTGCTGCACGAGGCTCATCACATGCTTCGCACGGTCCGGGTAATGCCGCTCGAGCCAGTCGACGAAGAGATCCCGGACTTCCAGCGGCAGGCGCAGCAGCACGTAGTACGCTTGCGACGCGCCGGCGGCTGCGGCGGTTTCGAGGACGTGTTCGATGTCGTGATCGGTCAGCGCGGGGATCACCGGCGCGACCAGCACGGCGGTCGGGATGCCGGCGGCGGCGAGACGGCGCAGCGTTTCGACGCGGCGATGCGGGGCGGCGGCGCGGGGCTCCATGCGGCGGGCGAGTTCGGGTTCGAGCGTGGCGAGCGAGATGTTGACCTGCGCGAGGCCGCGCCCGGCCATGCGCGCGAGGATGTCGATGTCGCGTTCGACGAGCGCGCCTTTGGTCGTCACCGAGACGGGATGGCCGAACGCGTCGAGGACTTCGAGGATCGCGCGCGTGATGCCGAGCTCACGTTCGACGGGCTGGTAGGGGTCGGTATTCGCGCCGAGCGCGAGCACGCCGGGGCGATAGCCCGGCCGCATCAGTTCCTGTCGCAGCAATGATGCCGCGTCGCGCTTGACGAAGATCTTGGTCTCGAAGTCGAGGCCCGGCGACAGGCCGAGATAGGCGTGCGTCGGTCGCGCGTAGCAGTAGACGCAGCCGTGCTCGCAGCCCTTCGCGGGATTCACCGAGCGGTCGAACGGAATGTCCGGCGATGCGTTCCAGCTGATCACGGTCTTGGCGCGATCGTCGAACAGCGTCGTCGGCACGCGCGCTGCGCCGGTCACCGCTTCGTCGCCTGGATCGACGTCCGGCACCCGTTCCCAGGCGAGGAAGCGTGACGCGGTGTTCGATCCGGCGCCGCGTCCGCGGAATCCCCCGCCCGAATTTCCGTTGTCCACGTCAGCCCCCGAATGCTCCACGCTTCCGACTATGACTCCCCCGGGTCGCGCCGGGTTCGGACGCCGATTTGGGCCCTATTGCGTCTGCATCGCCGCCTCCCACTGGCGCAGGAAGTCCCGCCGTTTGATCTGGTCGAGATAGGCGAGCAGCGAGGTGCCCAGTGCGATCGGCCGGAATGCGCCGCCCAGTTGCTGGCGCAGGCCGGATGCGGCGGTCTTGCCCGCGGCGTCCTCGCGCACCGAGAACAGGCCGGCGCGCTCGGCGAGGATCGTCTGGCCGCGCTCCGACAGCAGGAAATCCAGCCACAGCCGCGCGGCGGCCGGATGGGGCGCCTTGCGCGCAATGAAGGCCACGCGGCTCAGCACCAGGGTGTAATCGCGCGGCCACACCACGCCGATCGCCGGGTCGAGCTGCGCGCGCGAGTATGCGTAGGAGCCGAGCAGGTTGTAGCCGATCAGCACCTCGCCGGACGCGATGCGTTCGAGCATCGTCGCGGTGCTGACGTGCAGCTCGACATGTTCGGCACCCATCGCGCGGGCGAGCTGCCAGAACGCGGTCGGATTGGCCTGCGCGTCCTGGCTGTGCAGCAGCAGGCCGAGGCCCGAACGGGCCGGATCGTAGGTTGCCAGCCGCCCGCGGAAGCGCGCCGGCTGTTCGGTCAACAGGCGGATCAGCGCCGCGTGGGTGTCCGGCACCTCCTCCTTGGCGAGCCCGCGTTTGCTGTAGACCAGCGCGGTCGGCTCGTAGGTGGTGGCGAACGCTTCGTCCTTCCACACTGCCCACGCCGGCAGCGCCACGGTTTCGGCGGAGCGGTACGGCTGAGCGTAGCCGTCGTTCACCAGCTTCACCTGCAGATCCATCGCCGAACTCCACAGCACGTCGGCGCCGCCGCCCTGTGCGGCTTCGGTGACGAAACGCTGATACAGGTCGGCCGAGTTCATGTCGTGGTAGTCGACCCGTACGCCCGGATGCTGCGCTTCGAACGCGTCGAGCACCGGCTGCACGATTTCACGGTCGGTCGCCGCATACACGACCACCTTGCCGCCCTCGCGCACCGCCGCCGCGAGGCGGTCGGGTGTCGCCTGCGCGAAAACCGGAGGCGCGGCGAGCAGCAGCGCGGCGCACAGCAACTGTCGAATCCCGATCATCCCTTCTCCTCCGGTCGCCGCTTACTGGCCCGCGGCTTGGCCGGCCCGGCGTTTTGCGACAATAATGAACAGCCAGGCTTTCGCTTCACTTTCGATTTCATTTCAAGGCCCACCATGCGCCTGCTGCTTGTCGAGGATCACGCCGAACTTGCCGAATGGGTTGCGAAAGCGCTGCGCCACGCAGGCTATGCGCTCGACGTGCTCGACCGCGGCGATCATGCCGATCACGCCTTGCGCAGCCAGGCTTACGACCTGGTGATCCTCGACCTGTCGCTGCCCGGCCTCGACGGGCTGGAGGTGCTGCGCCGCCTACGCAGCCGCCAGCAGGGCGCGCCGACGCCGGTGCTGGTGCTCACCGCGCGCGGCACTACCGAAGACCGCGTCAAGGGGCTCAACCTCGGTGCCGACGATTATCTGCCGAAACCCTTCGAACTGGCGGAGCTGGAAGCGCGCATCAAGGCGCTGCTGCGGCGCAGTGGCAATCTCGTGCCGCTGGTGCGCATCGGCCGGCTCGAATTCGACACCACCACGCGCATGGTCTCGGTCGAGGGCAAGCCGCTGGCGCTGACGCCGCGCGAGCTGGCGGTGCTCGAAGCGCTGCTGTCGCGTGTCGGTCGGCCGGTCGCGCGCGAGGCGCTGTTCGAAAAGGTGTTCGACTTCGACGCCGAGGCGCGCGTCGAGGCGATCGAAATCTACGTCTCCCGCCTGCGCAAGAAGCTCGAAGGTTCCGGCGTCGCGATCAGCACCCTGCGCGGCCTCGGCTACCTCCTCGCCGAAGCGCCCGCGGACTGAGCGCTGGTGAATAAATCTACTGCGCAGCCCGATTTCGCCCCTGCGATGCTCGCCGTACCACTTGTACGGCTGCGCTTCTCGGGACGAACTCGGGCCGCTCGCGACGATTTCTTCGCCAGCTCCGGGCGCAGCCGGCGGCGATGAGACCGCGCTACAGCCTGCGCCGGCGGGTCGGCTGGTGGCTGCTGCCGCCGCTGCTGATCCTGCTCGTCATCAATGCGGTGCTGTCCTACCGCAGTGCGCTCGAGGTCGTGAATCGCGCCTACGACCGCTCGCTTACCGCGTCGATCAAGTCGGTGGGCGAACGCACGCACTCGCTGGCCGGCGAGATCCATGTCGACATCCCGTATTCCGCGTTCGAAGTGTTCGAGGACAGTGCGCAAGAGCGCATTTTCTACGCGATCGTCGCGCCCGGCGGCGAACTGCTCACCGGCTATGCCGACCTCGCCCCAGCGCAATTGCCGCCGGACAGCGGCGAAGTGCGTATTACCAATGCGCGCTACCGCGGCCAGGATGTGCGCCTCGGCGCGATGCGAAAGCGCCTCTACGACCCGGCGCTGACTGGCGGCGACGCGGTGCTGATCGTGTTTGCCGAAACCACCGGGGCGCGCACCGCACTCGCGCGCGACCTGTTCCTCGACAGCCTGCGCCGCCAGCTCGCGCTGATCGGCGTCGGGGCGTTGCTGATCGTGCTCGCGCTGACGTCGGCCTTTCGTCCGCTGCTCGAACTGCGCGAAGCGATCCGCAAGCGCGACGAGGAAGACCTGACCCCGGTGCCGACCGGCAACGTGCCGAGCGAGGTCGGTCCGCTGATCGATGCGATCAATCACCACATGGAGCGCCTGTCGGCGATGCTCGTCGCGCGCCGGCGCTTCCTCGCCGACGCCGCGCACCAGATCCGCACGCCGCTCGCGGTGCTCACCACCCAGGCCGAATACGGCCTGCGTCAGGATGACCCGGCCGAGATGCGCCGCACCCTCGCGAGCCTGCTGGCGAGCATCCACTCGACACGGCGGCTCGCCAACCAGATGCTCGCGATGTCGCACGCCGAGGCGGTCAACGGCCTGATCGGCGAACGCGCGCCGCTCGACCTCACCGCGCTGGTCAAGGAGGTCGCGATCGAGCTCGTGCCGCTGGCGCTGAAAAAGCGCGTCGACCTCGCCTACGAAGGCGCGGATGCGCCGCTGACGCTGCACGGCAACGCCGCGATGCTGCGCGAGATGGTCGCCAACCTGATCGACAACGCCATCCGCTACAGCCCGCCCGACGCCCATGTCGTCGTCGCGGCCGGCGCGTGGGGCGACGTGGCGGTGATCAGCGTCAGCGACGAGGGCCCCGGTATCCCCGCGGCCGAGCGCGAGAACGTGTTCAAGCGCTTCTACCGCATCCTCGGCCAGCGCGACACCGAAGGCAGCGGCCTCGGCCTCGCCATCGTGCGCGAGATCTGCTGGGCGCACCGCGGCAAGATCACGTTGAAGGACGGCGAAGGCGGGCGCGGGCTGTGCGTGGAGATCGAGCTTCCCCTGGCCTAAGCTCGTCCGCTCCTGCGCGCCGGGCCATAGCGCGCTATCCTGACGCTTTGTGATCCGCACTCCGTCGATGATGTCTACCCCGAACCCTGCAGCGATCGCCCGCTGGCCCGACGTCCCCGCCTGCTACGACTGGCTGTCGCTCGATCGCCGCGGCCTCTGGCGGTTGCAGGGCGAGCCGGTTGCGCACCCTGGCCTGATCCGCTTCCTCAACAACAGTTACGGCAGCGACGGCGCCGGCAACTGGCTGGTGCATAACGGCCCGCAGCGTGTGTTCGTGATGCTCGACTACACACCGTGGGTGTTCCGCCTGGACCCGGACGGCGGGCTCGGCACCCACACCGGCATCGCCGCCAGCGCCCCCGACGCCGCCTATCTGGACGAGGAGGGCAGCGTGCTGCTGCACACCGCGGCCGGGATCGGGCTGCTCGACGACCGCGACCTCGCCGCGTTCCTTGCCGCCTGCCAGCGTGGCGACGGCAGCCCTGCGGACGACACCGCGCTGCTTGATGTCATGGAAGGTGGTGCCGGCGTGTTCTGGCACGGACTGCCGCTGCAGTCCATCGCGCGTGACGAGGTGCCCGCGCGCTTCGGCTTTCGGCCGCGCCCGACGCCCTGAACTCACCCCCAGCGGCCATGGTGACGGCGACCTTCCGCTTCTACGAAGAACTCAACGACTTCCTCGCGCCGGAACGTCGTTACCGTGAATTCACGACGCCCTGCGCGCGCGACGCCACCGTCAAGCACATGATCGAAGCGCTCGGCGTACCGCACACCGAAGTCGAACTGGTGCTGGTGAATGGCGAATCGTCGATGTTCGACCGCCTGCTGCGCGACGGTGACCGCGTCGCCGTGTATCCCAAGTTCGAGGCCTTCGACATCACGCCGCTGCTGCGCGTGCGTGAACACCCGCTGCGCCGCACACGCTTCGTTGCCGACGCCCACCTCGGCGGGCTCGCGCGCCTGCTGCGCATGACCGGTTTCGACACGCTTTACGACAACAACTTCGCCGACCCCGAGATCGAGGCCATCGCCACCCGTGACGGCCGTGTCGTCCTCACCCGCGATCGCGAACTGCTCAAACGCCGTACCATTAGCCACGGTTGTTACGTGCATGCGCTGAAGCCGGCCCAGCAGTTCGCGGAAATCCTCGACCGCCTCGACCTCGCCCGCAGCGCGCGGCCCTTTACGCTGTGTCTCGCGTGCAACGCCCCATTGCACGCGATCGACAAGACCCTTGTCGAACACCGCCTGCCGCCGCGCGTGCGCGAGCGCTGCCAGCGTTTCAGCACCTGCGACGTGTGCAAGCGCGTGTTCTGGGAAGGCTCGCACTGGGTGCGGATGCGGGAATTGATCGAGACTTTGCTGCCGGATCAGTGACTGTTCACTGCGCCGTGCCGCCCCCGGGCAGGCAGGGCGGCGTCCGGGACCGGTCGCCCGTCGGGGACGATCCAATCGGCCCTGAAGGGACTGCGAGGGAGCGAACGGTCTGCATTCGCCCCCTGCGAGAGGTGCTCAGTTCCTGCTCGGACGTTCCATTTTTTCCGGGCGTTCGGGCTTTTCCGGACGCTCGACACGTTCCAGACGTTCGACACGTTCGACTTTCTCCGGCCGCGACACGCGTTCGAGCTTCACCGGGCGGTCGCCCTTGGCGGCGACGTCGGTCCGCGCGCGGTTGTCCGATTTTTCGAGGGCTTTGGTGGCGGCGCGTTCGCTGCGTGCGTCACCGGACTTGATCGACTTGGCCAGTCGCTCATTGCCGGATTTGATCGCACTGATCACCCGTCCCAGCTTGAAGCCGTTTTCCTTGGCGATCTGCCCCCAGCCCATGCCGGCAGCACGCATCGTCAGGATGCCCTCAAAGTTCGTCTCCTGACCATTGATCAGGATCGTTCCGCCGGTGAGCGCCGTCGCCAGTTCGGCCGACGTGGGGTCGGTGATGCCGGCCCGGGTCAGGCTGGCCTGCGCCAGGGCGAGGGTGATGAAGACGTTGCCGTAACCCATCGGCGCGCTCGGCGTGATCGCTACCGGTTCGGTCTCGGGCGTTTCGGATTCCAGCGTGATCGGCGTGCCGCTGCGCAGACCTTCAATCAGGGTCAGGGCGTTGGACTCGCTGCCGGCCAGCGTGGAAAAATCCTGCGACATGTTCTCGGCGGCGCGGGTCGGAGCACTGCTCGCGGTGCGATCGAAGCTCGCCGCAGCCGAATTGATGTCGCCGGAGGCGGTCTGTGCCAGCGTCACACCTGCCGAACCGCCGAGTGCTGCGATCAACAGCGCCGACAGCACGTGGCGCTTGAGTCGAGAATGCATGATGTTTCTCCTGTTCATTGCCGGTTCTGGCGAACTGAAAACGGTGACTGATGCGGGTCCGGAGGTCTCAACCGCGGCGGACGCGGGAGACTCCGGCGATGAGTCGAGTCAACATCTTCCGCCCTTTTAAGCCATTGTGAACGCGGAGCACGGAAATATTGCCGATCGCATCGTTACGCGACGTAACGGACCGCGGACGGCCCTTGCTACCCGCCCGGCAGCGCCAGGATGCCTGACTTGCGTGCTTCGTCGTTGTCGCACGGCCTGATCACGCCGTATCACCCTTCAGGCACGTTCGCCAATGCCTGCCGCGGCTTGCCCGGCACCGGCGAGGACCGCGGCATCCGCGTCGTGGCGCGCAAGCTGCTCAGCGAACGGTCGGCGGCGGCGCGCCCGAGGGTTCGTGGCTGACCAGGACTTCGGTCGCCACAAGGTAGTAGATGACGCCTTTGTCATCGACCCGGCGGATCAGGACGGGCAGCCCGAAGTGCTCGGTCGCCAGCCATACATCCGTCATTTCGCGCGCGGCGCCGTAGCGGGCGCGGACATGCTGCGTGCGCCAGCGTTCACCGAAGGGCAGGCGCACGGTTTCTTCGCCGAGCTGCTCGATGCGGTAGGTCTGCAGCGCACCCCCGACGGTCACCGGCAGGTCGCCGCCCGCCGCGACGCCCGGATAGCCGAGCTGGTAGAGCAAGGACAGCGCGTCCTGAGCCGTTTCGGGCAGTGCGCTGCTGCCGGCGCCGCTGCGGATTTCCTGTGCCGACCAGTCCAGTTCGGCACGCAATTCGCCCGGACGGCCTTCTTCGCGCTGGACAAAACGCTCCGGTCGCAGGCCGGTGGCGGTGATGTGTCCGGAACTCTCCCGCAGCGTGCGACCGGGCCGGTACCAGGGAATCTCCGACACGGAGGTCGGTTCCATCAGCTCGGAGATCCGGTATTGCCCGTCCGCGGTGACTTCCCACTGGTGGGTCGATTTGCCCATCGGGATGTGCTTCTCGCCCATCAGCGCCATATAGCTGATGCGTCCGGCGCGCGGCCAGGCGGTGCCTGCCGACGGCGCGGCGTTCGGTGGGGCCGGCGTGTCGCCGGGCGGGATCGCGTCTTCCGTCGCCGCGGGCTCGCTGGACTCGGGCGCTTCGGCGGATGCGACGTTCTCGTTTGGGGGGACGGGCTCGCTTTGTTCCAGCGGTTCGGCCAGAGGCGGCGGTTCTTCCGGCTGCTCCGCCACCACGGGCACCTCGGCCGGTTCGAGCTTTTGCTCGCCGAGTTCGGCCTGCGCCGTGCGGGGGGGCTCCTTCGGGCGCGGGGGTTTCTTCCTGGCCGGTGCCGGCGGAGGTGCTGCGGGAACCTGAAGCGGTTCGAGTTTCGGCGCGCTGTGCACCAGCTTTACATCGAGCGGCTTGAGATCGGGCAGCGGACTCAGATCGAGGCGCGGCCCGATGAACAGCAGGGCGTGCAGCAGCAGCGACAGCCCGATGGCAAGCAGCAGGCGGCGCGAGACGAAGGGCGAGGAGGCGGGAATCGATGCGGTCATGGATCAGCGCCCGCGCCGTTCGAAAACCGGGATGACGGCAACATTGTGGTGCGGGCGGGCGCAATTCTAGCGCGACTCGTGTGCGCGCGCCGATCGGCCGAGAAAAAGCGTCGGCGCAGGCGGGCGCCGCTCAGTCGGCGGGGGCGGCGTCCGGCTCCATGTAGATCAGCTCCCAGATGTGGCCATCAGGGTCTTCGAAGGCGTGTTCGTACATGAATCCATGGTCCTTCGCGTCACGCGGAATGCTACCGCCGGCTGCAACCGCTTTCGCCACAAGCGCATTGACGTGATCGCGGCTGTCGCACGACAGGCAGAGCAGGACTTCGGTGCTCTTCTTCGCGTCGCACACTTCCTTCTTGATGAAGGTCTGAAAGAAGCGTTCGACGAGCAGCATGACGAAGATGTTATCGGCGATGATCATGCAGATCGCGTCGTCGTTGGAGAACTTCGGCTCGAAGGCGAAGCCGAGGGCGCCGAAGAACTCGCTGGTGCGCTTGAGCTCCTTGACCGGGAGATTGACGTAGATCTGTCTGGCCATGTGTGTGCTCCTGCGGATGAGGATGGTTCAACATAGCCGACGCGAACTGATTTTCAATCGCAATTTCCCGGGCGCTCGCAGGCAGGGCAGGGGATTCCCCGCGCTTGCGGAGCCGGCAGCGCGTTGCCGTCGCTTATTGTGCGGGGACTGGCGCGGGCGCCACGCCGAGCGCCCGCAGGACTTTGGTGTGACCGCCCTTGGCCGCGAGGGCGGCGGCGTTCAGACCATCCTCATTGGTGAGGCGGGGATCGGCACCTTTTTCAAGCAGCAGACGGACGCCTGCATCCCGACCGACTTCGGCGGCGACCATCAGTGCCGTCCAGCCGTTGCGCGTCGCAGCATGGACGTTGGCGCCGCGCTCCAGCAATAGCGGCAGCACCTCATTGTTGCGGCTGGTGGAGCGGATCAATGCGGTGGCGCCCGAGTTGCTGCGTGCATCGACATCGGCACCGGCGTCGAGCAGCAGGCGCACCACTTCCGGCTGGGTGCCGCGATATCCGCCGGCAGCCAGCATCAGCGCGGTTTGCCCCGCGCTGTCCCGGGCGTTGACCGATGCGCCCTTCGCCAGCAGGGCCTGCACCACCTCGGCGAGGCCATTGTCTGCCGCTGCCATCAATGCGGTGTGCCCCGTGTTGCCACTCAAGTCGCCGGTCTGCGCATTCACATCGGCGCCCTTCTTGATGAGATGCCGCGCAACCTCGGGCGCGGGCTTGCGGATCGCCACCAGCAGTGGGGTGGGCTGCCAGCCCTGCATCGAGCGCGTGCGCGCTTCGAGCTGTGCGCCTTTGTCGAGCAGCATCTGCACGAGCTCGAGCTGACGCTGCAGTGCCTCGCCCGACTGGCGGCTGGCGTCGGCCGCGCGATGCAGGGGCTGCCAGCCATTGCCGGTTTCGGCATTGACGTGCGCCCCGCGCGCCAGCAACAGACGGACGCTCTCGAGGTTCAAGGCGCTGGCGGCTGCGCCCAGCGCCGTGTCGCGATCGCCGGGGTAATCGACCGCGGCGCCCAGATCGAGCAGCAGCTGCATGATCTCCGTAGGCCCGTCGGCCGCTGCGACCATCGCCTCGTTGATCGCCTCGGGCGACGGTTTCTCTGCGAGCAGGGCGTCCAGCACGGTGCGCTGCCCGGCTCCGGCGGCCCACGGCAGGGCGCGATTGACGTCCGCGCCGTGTTCAACGAGTTCCTGCACCAGCGCCAGGTGCCCGGCGCGGGCTGCCCGCATCAGCCCAGTGGTTTCGACATGGTCCTCGCTGTCGACCGGCATGCCGGCGCGCAGATACAGCGCGACCGCTTGGGCGTCGTTCTTTTCCGCGAGATCGACGAAGGTGTTGGCGTCGTAGGCGAGCCCCATCTGGTTGATGCGCACGCGCACCTTGTCGGGCGTATCGACGAATTGCGGGTAAGCCCACAGGCCCAGCAGCGTCGCCGCCAGCGCGAGCGCGGCGGCATGCAGCGGGCGCTGCCGCAGGAGGCGGAACAGCTTGTGGCGCCAGCCCGGTGCGAGGACATGGATGAGCTGCGCGATGTCCTGGTCGAAGCTTGTGTCGCGGATTTCGAAAGCGTTGCGCTGCGCCAGCGCCGCGAGATCGGCCGGCAGATCCTTCGCCCTGGGCATCGCGGCGTCCTGCAGCAGTACCGGGATCACGCGGATCTTGCGCTTCAGCGCGGTGACGATCTCGACGCGCACGAAGTCCTTGTCGTCGGCGAGGCGCCAGTGGCCTTCGTCGTCGGTGGCCGTGAGCCAGTCCCTGCCGATCAGGACGAGCAGGACGTCCGACTGGTGAATCTTGTGCCGGATGGCGTCGGCAAAGTCCTCTCCGGCACCGATGGAGTCGACGTCGCGGTACACCCGGTCGGCGCCGAAGTGCCGTGACAGGCGATCGAACACCCGACCTGCGTGACCGCTCGTGTCATCGCGCCGATAGCTGATGAAGATCGCCGAAGTGGCCATGCAGTGGCGCTCCTGGCTGCTGGTTTGCCGGGTGCCCGGCCCGACCGCGACCCTCGCCGGCGCGGGCGCGCAACGGCGGCGATCGGTCGGCTGCGCACAATCCTACGCTTAGCCGCCGCTGAGCGCGCCGACAATCAGCAACTCGTCGCCGGGTGCGAGCGGCAGCGCCAGCGACGTCGCCGCCGCACGGTTGATGTAGAAACGCACGTGCGGCCGGATCGCCCCGTGTTCGTCGACGACACGGAAGCGCAGTCCCGGGTGGCGCCGGTCGAGGTCGTCGAGGACTTCGCCCAGCGTGCCGCCGTCAGCGTCGAGCTTCGACTGGCCGCCGGTGTAGCTGTAGAGCTGGCCGGGGACGACGACGCGCACGCTCATGACGACACCGTCGCGGCCTCCACCGCGAAGATTTCCGGCAGGTGCTCGGCGATGCGGCGCCACGTCGCGCCTTCGTCCGCGCTCGCCCACAGCTGGCCGCTGGTGGTGCCGAAATACAGGCCCGCCGGGTCGCCTGAATCGACGCAAAAGGCCTGGCGCTTGACCGTCCACCACGCCTGTTCGCGCGGCAGCCCGTCATCCTGGCGTGCCCAACTCTCGCCGCCATCCCGGCTGCAATACACCGCCGGCCGGCCATCGGGGGACGTGCGCGGCCAGTTTTCGGTGCCGTCCATCGGAAATACCCACAGCGTGTCCGGGTCGCGCGGGTGCAGCACCACCGGGAAGCCGATGTCGCCGACCTCGGCGGGCATCGCGGCACCGATGCGTTGCCAGGTCTCGCCGGGGCGATCCAGGCGGTAGATACCGCAGTGGTTCTGCTGGTAGAGCCGGTCGGGCGCCAGCGGGTGCTGCGCGACGCGGTGCGGGTCGTGCCCCAGTTCGGGGGCCGGGTCGGGCATGAAGGTCGCGGCGACGCCGCGGTTCAGCGGCCGCCACGTCTCGCCCGCGTCGCCGGTCTCGAACACGCCGCCCGAGGAAATGGCGATGTACATGTGCGCGGCGTCGCGCGGATCGATGCAGATCGAATGCAGCGGCGGGCCGCCCGGAACCGCCCCGATGTACTGCTGGATGCCCGGCAGATAGCCGCTGTTGAGGCCCGCCACTTCCTGCCAGGTGTTGCCGCCGTCGGCCGAGCGGAACAGGCCCGGCGGCACGGTTCCCGCATACCACACGCCCGCGTCGTCGGCATGGCCGGGGGTAAGCCAGAAGACGATGTCGACGCTCGCTGCCGCCGCCGCGGGGTCCGCCGCCGGGGCGAAGGCCGGTGGTTTCGCGGCTTCCTGCCAGTGCGCACCGAGGTCGCTGGAGCGGAACACCGTCGGGCCGAGATGTCCCGGACGGGTGCCGAGCAGCAGCGTTTTGCCGTCACGCCGGTCGAGCACCATGTGATGCACCGCGGAGCCGAGAAAGTGCGGACCGGAAACGCGCCAGTCCTTGCGTCCGCCGTCGTCGTGCAGGATGAAGGCGCCCTTGCGCGTCCCCACCAGCAATATGCTCTGGTCCATGCGCTGATCCTCCTTAGAGTTCTCAGAATAGTTTTTCTATGCCGGGAAACAAGGACGTGGTTGCGTCGGGCGGGGGGCAGCCCGAGCCCCGGGATGGCGCCCGGCCCCTGCAGATGCTCGGGTTTCCGTCGTTGGCGCGACCACTTGTCCGCAGCCAAAAAAATGCCGGCCACCGGGCCGGCACGTCCTGCGGTCGCGCGTCCTGTCCTACTTGGCGGCCTTCATGTCGGCCATGCACTTCTTCATGAACGAGTTCTTGGCGGCGCCCGCGAGCGCCTTGCCGTTCTTGTCGAGCGCCTTCGCCGAACATTCCGTGTTCACGGCGTCGCCGTGGCACTTCTTCATGAAGGACGACTTGGCGGCGCCGGCAAGCGGCTTGCCGTTCTTGTCGACGGCCTTGGATTCGCACATCGAATCGCCCGCAGGCGCTGCGGTGGCTCCTGCGGCGGGTGCCGCGGCCGGTGCCTGCGCGAACGCGGTGCCGGCGACGAACAGGGTGGCGAGGACGGCGGTGATCAATCGGGACATGCGGGTATCTCCTTGTGATCCGGGTCGGTCCGCGTGGCGTATTACGCCTCCTGCCACCGGCGGTGTTCCGGAGAGGTCTTGTCGAGAACTGCGGTCTTGCACCTGCGTGCAGGAATATAACGCGTGACTACCCTGTTCGGGTGACATCGTTTGCGGACGACAGGTGCTCGCGGTGGCCTTCCTTTACCGCGCGCACGTCTGCCAGCCCGATAACCGACCGCGGCGGGCGTTGCGTGCAGCGAATCCCGATATAATTGCCGGAAGCGCCATTCGTGGCGCACCGAAGTGGCAGACTGTCCCGCCCGCCAACACTGGTTGCTTGCCCGCCGTGATCGAGAATCGACCCTCCAGGCTTCTCGTCGTCGATGACGATCCCGTCACCTGCGCGCGCCTCACCGCGTATTTCTCCAATGAGGGCTATGCCGTCATTGTCGCGAACAACGGCGAGGACATGTGGCGCATCCTGCGCTCCGAAGCGATCGACGTCGTTCTGCTCGATGTCGGCCTACCGGGCAAGGACGGCTTGGAGCTTGCGCGCGAGCTGCGCGCGCATGACGAACATCTCGGCATCATCCTCGTCACCGGCCGCAACGACGACATCGACAAGATCGTCGGCCTCGAGTCAGGCGCCGACGACTACGTCACGAAGCCGTTCAATTCGCGCGAACTGCTCGCGCGCGTGAAGATCATCCTGCGCGGACACCGCAACCGGCCGGTGGCGCAGGAACGCCAGACGTGCAGCTTCGGTCGTTGGAGTCTCGACATTGCCCATCGGCGACTGGTCGCAGCCGACGGCAAGAAGGAAAGCCTGACGCGCGGCGAGTTCGAGCTGCTTTCCAGCCTCGTGCGCCGTCCCGGTGTCGTGCTGAGCCGCGAACGGTTGATGCAGAGTGTCAGCCACCGTGCGTGGGATCCGAACGATCGCACGATCGACGTGCTGATTTCGCGGCTGCGCGACAAGCTTGAAGATGATCCGAAGAATCCGGAGCTGATCATCACCGTGCGTGGCGAGGGCTATCTGCTTGTTGCCGACGTCAAGTCATAGCGCCTCAAGTGAGGCCGCGGCCGGGGGACCGGTTCCCGGCGTCCGCCAATTGCTGCGCTAAGGCGTCGCAACTGAGCCGGCAGCTGCCGTGCAGACGTTCGACCAGCGGGGCAATCGTGGCGAGCTCGGATTTTGCGTCGCTGCCTGTGCCGCCCGTTGCCGTTTCAAGCTGCCGCGATTCGGCGATGACGCGCGTGAAGCCGAGATTGCCGGCGGCGCTGCGCAGGCGGTGGGCGCGCTTGCCTAGGGCCTGCCAGTCCTGCGCCGCGATACAGCGCTCGAATTCGCCAAAGGCTTCCCGGGCGTCGTCACGGAAGAGTTCGAGCAGGTGCGCGAGCGTGCCAGCGCCGAGCGTTTCGATTTCGCCGGCAAGATAGTCGTGGTCGAGCAGCGCTTCGGGTGATGCGCGGTCGGTGGCCGAAGCAGCCGGGACATCGGCGGGTGCCGGCCCGGTTTCGCCACTCCGGCCTGTTTGCGCTGGCGCGGCGGCCTGCGTCACCGCCGCCAGTGCGCGCGCGAGATCGGCACGGTCGAACGGTTTGCTGAGGAACCCGGCCATGCCCGCGGCGACGTATTTGTCCGTCGCATCGGCCGAAACGTGCGCCGACATCGCAATGACCGGCAGCGTTGCCCAGCGCCCCCCGGCGAGTTCGCGAATGGCCCGCGTAACTTCCAGCCCCGAGGCGCCGGGCAGGCTGATGTCCATCAGCACGAGGTCGATCGGGTCGCGGCGCTGGCCGAGCAGCGCGATGGCCTCGTCGCCGTCAGCGGCCGTCAGCGGCCGGTGGCCAAGGGATTCGAGGTAGCGCACGCTGACGATGCGATTGATCTCGTCGTCCTCGACGACGAGCACGTCGAGCGGCCGTTGCGGCGAGCGCGCCACCGGGGCGGCTGCAAGCGGCTGCGGAATGTCGCTGCCGACTTCGAAGGGCAACTCGAAGCTGAGTTGTGTGCCTTGTCCCGGAACGCTTTCGAGTCCGATCCGGCCGTCCATCAGCTCGACCAGGCGCTGGCAGATCGCCAGCCCCAGGCCGGTGCCGCCGTGCCGCCGGTGGGCGGTCTCCTCGACCTGCACGAAGGGCTTGAACACTTCCGTGCATTGATCGGCCGGGATGCCGATGCCGGTATCGCTGACCGTGAAGCGCAGCCGCACCCGCTCTCCCGCGGCCGCAGGCCCGCCTTGCACCGACACCGTCACCGAGCCCTCGTCGGTGAACTTGATCGCGTTGCCGATGGTATTGAGCAGGATCTGGTTGAGCTTGCGGCGGTCACCGACGACGATTTCGGGCACCGTCGCGGCGATATCGCGAATCAGCGCGATGCCCTTGGCGCGTGCCGAGACGGTCTGCAGCGCCAGCATGTTGTCGATCGTGTCGCTCAGCGCGAAGGGAACATGCTCGAAATCGAGTTTGCCCGCTTCCAGCCGCGAGAAGCTCAGCATGTCCTCAAGGGTCTCCAGCAGCGTCGCGTTCGCGTAGCCGATCATGCGCACATATTCCTGCTGGCGCGCGTCAAGGCCGGTGTCGCGCAACAACTGCACGCTGCCGCTGACGCCGCTGAGCGGGGTGCGCAGTTCGTGGCTGAGGGTCGCGAGGAACACGTTCTTCGCACGGTTGGCTTCCTCGGCTTCGCGGCGCGCGATGGCATGTTCGGAGACTTCGCGCTCGAGCAATGCGTTGCTGTGCTGCAGTTCGGCGGTGCGTAACGCGACCTGGTCTTCGAGTTCCTGCTGGTGGCGCAGCAATTCGGCTTCCAGCCGAAGCCGTTCGCGGGCGTTGTCGCGGAACTGTTCGAGGGCGCGGCCGAGCGGCGCGAGCGGATCGTTGCCGGTGGTGGCGATGCTGATGTCGAGATTGCCGCTTGCCAGCGAGCGCACCGCCGCCTCCATGCCCTGCAGCCGGCCGAGCACGTGGTAGCGGAACAGCACCCACAGGGTCGCCATGAGGGCGAAAAACAGCATCGCCGCGACGGCAAGAAAACCGATGATGCCGCGTTCGACCGCGCGCTTCGACTGGTCGCCGGCGACGTCGATCGCGCGGCCGGCGGCGGCGACGAGCTCACCGGCCTGGTCGCCGAATTGCGCGGCCAGCGCGCCGCCGTCGTCGCTCAGGCGCTGAAACGATTGCGTCAGTTCGAGCCGTTGCCGGCGGATCGCGAACAGCCCGTCGGGTGCTGTACCGGTCGTGAGGACTGCGTAATGCCCGAGCCCGCTCGCCTTGCGGCCCGGATCGCCAATGTCCTGCAGGCGGCGCTGCAGGATTTCCAGATTCGTGCTGAAACTTGCCTGCAGGGGCGGGAGTGCGTCCGGGTTCTCCTCGCGTTCGAGGCGTTCGAGCAGTGTCTTGAGGTTAAAACACACGAGCTGGAATTCGGCCATGCGCTCCATGCGGTCGATGTTGACCTCGATCAGGCGGTCGAGCGATGCGAAGACACGCTCCTTCGGCGGATTGCCGCCGATCAGCGGATACAGGCTGGAAATGGTCGCCGTTGTCGCCGTCGAGGCGTTCGCCGCGAGCGACTCGGACAGCATCACCAGCGCCAGCACGGCACGCTGATGCTCGGCGCGCAGGGTCTGTTCGCGTTGCCCGAGTTCCAGGCGGCGGCGCACTTCGTCCGCCTGACGCACGAGGTTCGTGCCGATCGAATCGAGCGTTGCGGCGACCGCCGTGCCGAGGCCCGGTTCGAAATGCCGTTGCTCAAGACGCTGCAGCAGGCCGCGCATCTCGGAAAGCTGCTCGCCCGACGCCTGCTGCAGGCGATCGACTTCGGCGGTCGATTCCGCGCGGCCAAGTTGTTCGACCACCGTGGCGACACGCATGTTGAGACGCGCCACCGCCTGCACCGCACTCATCGCAGGCACCGCGTCGTCGATGATCGCGCGCTGCGTGGCGACCACCTGCTGAAAGCTCACCCACGCGGTCGCGGCGATGACCACGGTGAGCAGTGCGCCCGCGGCCAGGACGACGATGAGCTTGCCGATCAGGCCGAGGCGCGCGTCGAGGCGCTTGATCCAAGCCATCATTCCTGGCCCGCTTGCCGGCGGTGCCGTGGAGGGACGACGACGGAAAGTCTAGTGGGAATGACGTTGTCCCCGCTTGGCGATTGGACTAACATTTTGCGCGCCCGCCCGGTGTCAGGCAACGGCGGGTGTTTGCGGCATCCCGCGGCGCGACCGCGGGTTCGGTGGCGGCGCTGCGAACGCCCGCCTTCCCCCTCGAGAGACCATCCATGCGGCGTTTCCCCGTCGTCGTTGCGAGCGTGCTGCTGGATCTGTGCGGCAGCGTTCCGTTGCCGGCAGTCGCCGCGCGGGAAATCATGCGCTGGGAAGCTCCTGACGACTACACGCAGCCCGGCACGCCGGTAGCCTACGCGCCCGTGCGGCCCGCAACGCGTCGCTGGACCTTGTGCGCGGCGTTTCCGCACATCAAGGACGCGTACTGGCTGGGCGTCAATTACGGCATGATCGACGAGGCGCGGCGGCTCGGCGTCGAGGTGCGCTTCGTCGAGGCCGGCGGCTATCCGAACCTGCAGATCCAGCGCGAGCAGTTCAAGGCCTGCGGCAGCGACCCGGCGGTCGACGCGGTCATCGTCGGCACGGTGTCGTTCGACGGCCTGTCCGACGTGATCGGCGAAGTGGCGCGGCGCATTCCGGTACTCGCCACCGTCAACGATGTCGCTGGCGAAGGCATCGCGGCGAAGGTCGGCGTGTCGTGGCATGAGATGGGACGACTGACCGGCGAATACCTCGTCCGGCGTCACCCGGGACGCGGGGAGGAGATCCCGATCGCGTGGTTTCCGGGCCCGCAGGGCGCCGGCTGGGTGCCTTTCGTCGACCGCGGCTTTCGCGACGCGATCGCGAACAGCCGCATCGTGATCCGCAGTACCGCATGGGGCGACACCGCGAAATCGATCCAGCGCAACCTCGTGCAGGGCACCCTCGATCAGCATCCCGAAGTCCGCTACCTGGTCGGCAATGCGCTGATGGCCGAGGCGGCGATCAGCGTGCTGCGCGAGCGCGGCCGGCAGGACGGCGTCGGCATCGTCGCGACCTATTTCACCCCGGCGGTGTATCGCGGCATCCTGCGCGGCCGCATCGTCGCGGCGCCGTCCGACGCGCCGGTGCTGCAGGGGCGGCTGTCGGTCGGCCAGGCGGTCGATCTGCTCGAAGGGCGGAGGTTTGCGCGACATATCGGTCCGCACGTACAGGTCGTCGACCGCGATGGGCTGAAACGCATCGATCTCGACGATTCGCTGCCGCCGAGCACCTTCACGCCGCAGTTCAGTTTTCCGCCCGCGTCGACGAAATGAAGCCCGGCTCGTGGCCGGGCTTCGTGCCGGGACGCCCCGGTCGGGGCGCCGGTGCTTACATTGCGGCGGCGTCCTTGGCGTTCTTCTCGAGGAAGTCCAGCACGATCTTCTTCTGCGTGTCGTCGAGGCCGGCGCGCGGGAACATGCTCTGCGTGATGCCGTGCCACTGCTTCTTCGTGTAGTCGCCCGGTTCGCGCGGCACATGGCATAGCGTGCAGCGTTCGTAGAAGAGCTTTTCGCCTGCCGACATGCTCGCCATCGTCGCGCCCTTGAGCTCGGCGGCGCGCTCCATCAGCTTCATGCTCGCCACGTCGAGCGCAAGCTTGCCGGCGGTCTCGATCGGGGGCGGCTCATAGGCGCGGTTCTCGGACTCGGCATCGGTGCATTTCTTCAGGCTCGCGATGCAGGTGTTGGCGCTGGTCGCCTGGCTCAGCCCGCTCGACGCGACGCTGGTCGTGATCATGTTGATCGCGCCGCTGTTGCAGCGTCCGCGCGAGTCGAGCTGGATCCAGTTGCCTTCCTCGAGGCTGACCACGCCTTTCATGATCTGGTCGGTGACCACCGCCCCGGCGATCAGCGCGCCGCGCTCGTTGTGCAGTTCGACGAGGTCGCCGTCCTTGATGCCGTTGGCCTTGGCGTCCTCGACGCTGATGCGCACATGCTGGCGGCCCTTGACGTTCTCGTACTTGCGCACGTCGGCCTGCGCCATCTGCGAATGGACGCGGTTGAACGGGTGCGGGCTGACGACATGCACCTGGCCGGGCTTGGCGTTGCCGAGGTATTCGGCCGGTTCGAGGAATTTGGGGATCGGCGGGCAGTCGGCGATCTTGAAGCTGTCGATCTCGGAGCAGTACAGCTCGATCTTGCCGGACTTGGTGTGCAGCGGGCTCTTCACCGGATCCGTGTAGAAGTCGCCGTGTCGCACCCACTGGCGCATCTTCTCGGGTACGTCGATCTTGACCATGCCCTTTTCCCAGAACTCGTCGAAGGGTACGGTCGGGTTCGTGCGGTCGTACGACTCGCGCAGGATCTGCTGCACGGTCTTGCCTTCGGAGAACTGGAAGCCGACGCCCATCAGCTCGCCCAGGCGGCGGAAGATCTCGAAGTCGTCGAGGCTCTCGCCGTACGGCTGGATCACCTGGCGCATCGCGTAGATCTTGTCGTTGCTGTAGGTGCCGCCGGAGCTCATGTCGTCACGTTCGAGCGCCGAAGTCGCCGGCAGCACGATGTCGGCGAAGCGCGACGAGGCGCACCACCACGGGTCCTGGCAGATCACCGTATCGACCTGCCGGTTCATCGCGCGCAGCAGCTCGTTGGTGTTCTGCTGGTGCGACATGAAGTTGTTGCCGGCGTTGTAGATCAGCTTGGCGTTCGGATAGGTGTGCACCGCGCCGTCACGCGTGTATTGCTTGCCGGGGTTCATCAGCATCTCGCTGATGCGCGACGCCGGGCAGCGCGCCTTCACCGGGTTGCGGCCCTGCGACAGGCCGACCGGCATCGGGTGGTTCGACTGCGGCATGCCGCCACCGCCGTAGTGCCAGCTGAAGCCGACACCCTGGCCGGGCTTGCCGATCTTGCCGAGCATCGCGGCGAAGTTGATGATCGCCCAGTGCGTCATCTCGCCGTGGTGCGCGCGCTGCAGCGCCCAGGCGCCGGCGAACTGGGTGCGCTTGGTCGCGAACAGCTCCGCCAGTTCGACGATCTTCCGCGCCGGGATGCCGGTGATCTTCGCCGCCCATTCGGGGGTCTTGGGCGGCGTGCCGTCGGCATCCTTGCCGAGCAGGTAGGGCAGGAACTTGTCGAAGCCGACCGTGTACTTGTCGAGGTAGGCCTTGTCGTACTTGCCCGTCGTATACACGTGGTAGGCCATCGCGAGGAACAGCGCGGTGTCGGTGTTGGGCACGATCTTCACCCACTCCGAGCCGAGCGCCTCGTCGGTCGTCGTGTATTGCGGGTTGATCGAGATGAACTTCACGCCGCGATTCTTGATCGCCTTCCAGCGCGGGAACATCTGGTGGTCGGCCACCGTGTATTCGATGCGATTGTTCTTCCACGGATCGCAGCCGATCCACACCATGACTTCGGTGTGCTCGGCCATCACTTCCCACGCGGTCTGTGGCGAATACACTTCCATGTCGCCGATGATGTGCGGCAGGCTGACCTGCGAGGCGCCGCCGGAATAGTCGCCGGTGGTCACCGAATGGCCGCCGATCAGGCCGAACAGGCGCCCCTGCAACACTTGCGGGCGCAACAGGCCGGCGTGCGACCAGCCGCCGTAGGAGCTGCTGAACACGGCTTCGTTGCCGTATTTCTCGGCGGTCGTCAGGATCGCGTTCGCGGTGATCGCGAGGATTTCGTCCCAGCCCACGCGCACGAAAGGTTCCTTGCCGCGCAGATGCGGCTTGGTGTCGCCCATCGGGTTCGCGAGATAGGACTTGCGCACCATCGGGTACTGAACGCGCGTCTTGTGATAAACGCGGCTGATCAGCCCTTCGGTGAGCATCTTGGTCGGCATTGCGTCGATATCGGTGAGCGGCTGAATACCGACCAGCACGCCTTTCTTGACCACCGCCTTGAACGGTCCCCAGTGGCTCGCGCTCGGAATCACGACGGTGTCGGCGCCGAAGACGTCGCTCGCGCCAAACCAGGTCAGACCGTTCGCCGCGACGGCGGAGGCGACGGACGCCTTGAGAAATTCCCTTCTTGTAATGCCCATGATTGCATCTCCTGATCAGTGTCGGCCTTGCCCGAAAGCGCTACCTGACCACCATCCTAGAGACGGCCGATGAACAGACGGATTCGTTTTGTTGGGACTTGGTTGAGTTTGGTTAATCGATGTTAACGGGACGCCCGACCATTCACCTTCCGCCAGGTCGTCACGAATCCATGGGCTTGTTTTTAAACCGATATGCCGCGTTCTGACGACTTACAAACTGCCACCGTCATTCACCATTTTCGACAGTGCCGTTCATCGCCGATCCCCATCATCCAGTCTCGAACGGGTCCCTCGGACCGCGCACGAATTGCAACGACGATGACGGGAGAACACCATGAACGGCCACTATTCAAGACTGATGATCGCGAGCATCGCGGTCGCGCTGACCCACACCGCTTTCGCGGAGGACAAGCCGGAAGTGCTCGGCGGGACGATCGGCGGATCGGTCAAATTTGCCACCGACTACGTCTTCCGCGGCGAATCGGAAACGGTCAGCGGCGAGATCCCCGCGGTCCAGGCGTCGCTGACATGGACCCACTCGAGCGGTGCCTATGTCGGCTACTTCGGCTCGACCAACAAGTTCGAGGGCTCGCCCGACATCTCCGCCGTGGTCGGCCCTTACGTCGGCAAGTACGGCGACATCGGCGATAGCGGCGTCGCTTACAATGTCATGGCCTTCGCCTACCAGTACCCGGGCGCCAGCCGTTACAACTATTCCGAACTCTACATGTACGTCAGCAAGCAGTTCGGGCCGGTCAATCTGAAGCTGGAAGTGACGCCGACGCTCGACGACTGGTTCGGCGTCAACGGCTGGAAAGGCGTGAACTACGCGATCCACCCGAAAGTTGCGCTCCCCCACGATTTTTCGGTCGATGGCTCCTTCGGCTACCAGGAGCTGACCGGCGACGGCGCCGAAGGCTGGCGCCACTGGAACGTCGGCGTCACGAAAAAATTGTGGGGCCTCGACTTCGACCTGCGCTACCACGACACCGACATCGATCGCGGGCACAAAGTTTATGGCAGTCCGTCGGGACGCAAGATCTTCAAGGAACGCGTCGTGTTCGCGGTATCCAAGAGTTTCTGACGGCGAGGCTTGGCACCCGACGGGGCACGCCGAAAAACACAAGGGGCGCCGCGGCGCCCCTGCGATGCCATGCGGCGAAGTGCCGCCTTACTTTTCGACGAAGGCGTGCTCGATGACGTAGTCGCCCGGCTCGCCGATGCGCCTGGACATCTTGAAGCCGCGGCGGTCGAGCAGTTCGCGGGAGTCCTTCAGCATCGCGGCGCTGCCGCAGATCATCACGCGGTCGACGGCCGGGTCGAGCGGCGGCAGGCCGATGTCCTCGAACAGTTTGCCGCTTTCGATCAGGTCGGTGAGGCGGCCCTGGTTGCGGAAAGGCTCGCGCGTGACGGTCGGGTAGTAGATCAGCTTTTCGCGCACCGCGTCGCCGAGGAACTCGTGCTGCGGCAACTCGTGGGTGATGTAGTGCTCGTAGGCGACTTCGCTGACGGTGCGTACGCCATGGATCAGGATGACCTTCTCGAAGCGCTCATATACGTCGAGATCGCGGATCACGCTCATGAAGGGCGCGAGTCCGGTGCCGGTCGAGAACAGGTACAGGTGCTTGCCCGGCAACAGGTCGTGCAGCACCAGCGTGCCGGTCGGCTTGCGCGATACCAGCAGTTCGTCGCCCGGCTGCACTTTCTGCAGGCGCGAGGTCAGCGGGCCGTCGGCCACCTTGATGCTGAAGAACTCAAGGTTTTCCTCGTAGTTTGCGCTGGCGATCGAATAGGCACGCGTCAGCGGGCGACCGTCGACTTCCAGTCCGATCATCACGAACTGGCCGTTTTCGTAGCGCAGCGCGCGGTCGCGCGTCGTCGTGAAGGAGAACAGCGTGTCGTTCCAGTGATGCACGCTGACGATCTTTTCGGTGATGTATGCTGCCATGGCTGCTTTTTCTGTTCTTTGCACGGAAGGCGCGCATTGTACTGCGGCCATGCAGCGTCGCGGGCTATATGGTCTGTCCAATAAGTTATATAAATGGCCGGTCTTGGGGCCTCGCGCTGGAAGGGTTCTTGCGCGTTGATCGGGACGCTGTCGTCGCAGTTGCCAGCGTTTGTGCCGCTTGCAGGTGGAATAATGAAGAACCGGCGGATCGCCGCCGAGGGGCGCTGCCATGACCATCCGTGCATATCATGAGACTAGCAAGCACCGACCCGAGCGTTATGCGCCAGGACCGGGCCGGCTCGACTGGGCAAATCAGCCGGATCCGTGGCGCAGCTATGCGGGTGCGCCACAGGTGGCGCTGCCGCTGGCGGCGGACGGGCTGGCGACGCGTTACAACGATGTGCGCCGCGGCAGCTTGCCGGCGCCGGCGCCGCTCGATCGCGAACACGTCGGCCTGCTGTTCGAACTGTCGCTGGCGCTGTCGGCGTGGAAGGAATTCGGCGGCTCGCGCTGGGCGCTACGCTGCAATCCTTCGAGCGGCAACCTGCATCCGACCGAAGGCTACCTGATTGCGCCGGCACTGCCCGGCGTCGCCGCGGGCGTGTATCACTATCTGAGCCGCAAGCACGTGCTGGAACAGCGGGCGCAGGCCGGTGACGACTGGGATGCGGCGTTTCGCGGGCCGGCGGTGCTGGTCGCCTTGAGTTCAATCCACTGGCGCGAGGCGTGGAAGTACGGCATGCGCGCCTACCGTTATTGCCAGCACGACTGCGGTCATGCAATCGCCGCCGTCTCGCTGGCGGCTGCGGCGCTCGGTTGGTCGGCGCGGGTGCTCGATGCGGTCGGCGACGACGACATCGCACGTCTCGCCGGGCTCGATCGGGAGGCCGACTTCGGCACGGCCGAACGCGAAGCGCCGGACGTGCTGATGCTGCTTGGTGCGGCGCAGGTGACCGTTGACGTGGATGCGCTCGTCGCCCTCAGTGGACATTGCACGTGGCAGGGCGCGGCGAATCGGCTCAGCACGAGCCATGTGGACTGGCACGACATCGACGCGGTGCATGCCGCTGCGCACAAGCCGCGCATCACGGCGGAGGTGGTACCCGCCACGCCGGCCTTGCCGCCGCCCGCGCAGCCGGCCCTCGAGCTGGTCGTCGCAACGCTGGTCCGCCAGCGCCGCAGCGCGGTCGCCTTCGACGGAGTGACCGGCATGAGCGCGGACGCCTTCTTCGCGATGCTCGACACCCTGTTGCCGCGCCCCGGCGTGCCGCCGTGGAGTGCGTGGGCGACGCGGCCGCAGGTGCATCTGGCGCTATTCGTCCATCGTGTCACCGGGCTTGACGCGGGGCTGTACGTTTTCCTGCGCGATGCAACGGCGCTCGACGAATTGCGCGCGGCGCTGCGCGAGGACTGGGCGTGGCACAAGGTCGGCCCGCCGCACTTGCCGCTGTACCTGCTGATCCCCTACGACCTGCGAGCGGCGGCGCAACACATCTGCTGCCATCAGGAGATCGCCGCCGATTCGTGCTTCGCGCTCGGCATGCTGGGGCGTTTCGGCCTCGCCCTGCGCGAGCCGTGGCGCTACCCGGCCTTGTTCCGCGAATGCGGCATGATCGGCCAGGTGCTGTATCTCGAGGCGGAGGCCGCCGGCCTGCGCGGCACCGGCATCGGCTGCTATTTCGACGATGCCATGCATACGCTCCTCGGCCTCGCCGGAAGCGAGTGGCAGAGCCTGTATCACTTCACCGTCGGCGGGCCGATCGAGGATGTGCGGCTGAGTTCGCTGCCGCCGTACCCGGTCGCCGGTCGCTAAGCGGGGGCGAAGGCCGACAGGTCGCCGGGTTTGCGCAGCATCTTGTCGACTTCCGCGAGGTGCTGTTCCTCCGTCTGGATCATCTGGCGCGCGAATTCCTCCAGCGCCACCGAGCGGTCCGCGACCAGTGTGAGCAGGTCGCGGTAGAGATTCAGCGCGGCACGCTCGGCATCCAGCGATTCGCGCAGCATCGCGCCGATATCGTGCTGGTGCGAATCGAGCAGCGGGCCGATCGCGAGCGAGGGGTGAGCGCCGAGCGTCGCGACCCATTCGCCTGCTGCGCGCGCGTGCATCAGCGATTCCTCGGCCTGCGAATTCAGCCACGACACGATCGGGATGCGGCCGAAGCCGAACACCAGAAACGAGTAGTGCGTGTAGCGCACGACGCCGGCCAGTTCCGCTTCGAGGATGTGGTTCAGTACCGAAACGGTTGCTTCCTTGTCGAGTTCCGCCATGTCGTTCTCCTTGTCTGCGCGCGCCGCGTCGGGGCTTCCGGAACGCCGCCTCGCTACACTCTAGTTCACCGCTGTGGCGCCTGCCGGGGGCAGCGATCGTCAGGCACGGTGTCGGGCGGGTGTCAGCGGCAGATCAGTACCGGGATCTTGCAGTACGCGAGCACCTTGTTGGTTTCGCTGCCGAGCAGCAGTGCGTTGATGCCGCGGCGGCCATGCGAGGCCATGAGGATGAGGTCGCAGGCGCGTTCGGTGGCGGTGCGGATGATGGCCTGGTGGGGGGTGTCGTTGGTTTCGAGGACCGGTTCGGCGTCGACGCCGGCGTCGCGCGCGCGGGCGACCGCGGCGTCGACGATGCTTTGCCCGTGCGCCACGGCCTGTTGCGCGAAGCGGCGCGATTTTTCGGCGTCATAGTGGCCATCCTCGCCGAAGTTGGTCACCGGAAACGGAGCTTCGGCGGTGGCGTTGAGGATCGTCAGCCGTGCATGCAGGTCGCGCGCGAGCGCGATCCCGCGGACCAGTGCTTCGTCGGACAGTGGCGAGCCGTCGGTGGGAACGAGGATGTGCTTGAACATGGTGCTTCCTTCAGATTGAGAGTGGATGCGTCGGCATGCGGCGATCGGGGGCGCGTTCCGCAGTGCCGGCTCAGTCGGCGCGCACGCTGGCCCCGCGGAGGATCGGTTCCCAGCGCAGTGCTTCGGCTGTCAGCCGTTGGCGCAGGCCCTCGGGGGTCGCCTGCCCGGCGCTCGCGGGGATGGCGCCGAGTTGGGCCATCCGTGTCTTCAGCGCCGGGTCGGCGAGGGCCTCGCGCAATCCCGTGGCAAGGCGCTCGATGGTCTCGCGCGGCGTGCCTTTCGGCGCATAGAGGCCGTGCCACACCACCAGCTCGACGTCCGCCAGGCCGGCTTCGGCCAGCGTCGGCACCTGCGGCAGCACGTCCGTGCGCGCCTTGCTGGTCACGCCATAGGCACGTACTTGGCCGGCCTTGATCGCCTTGAGCGTGTTCGTCGGCTGGTCGCACAGCAGATCGACGTGGCCGCCGACCAGGTCGGACAAGGCTTCCTGCGTGCCCTGGTAAGTGATCGCCCGCGGTTTGCTGCGCGTCGCGTTCATGAACAGCAGGCCGCACAGATGCGAGGCGGAACCGACGCCGGCATGCGCGTAACTGAGCGCGCTGGTGTCGCTGGCGAGCAGCCCCTTGAGATCCTTGGCCGGCAGTCCCGCGCGCGCGACCAGCATCATCGGCACTTCGGCAATCAGCCCGATCGGCTCGAAGTCGCCGATGGGGTCGTAGCGCAGGTCGCGGTACAGGCTCGGGCTGGTCGCTTGGCCGATGTTCGACAGCAGCAAGGTGGTGCCGTCGGGCCTGGCCTTGCTGGCTTTTTCGGTGCCCAGCGTGCCGCCGGCGCCGAGGATGTTGCGCTCGACGACCTTCTGCTGCAGTGCCTTGCCGAGCGGGGCGAGAAGGAGGCGCGCGAGTTCGTCGGTCGGCCCGCCATGCGTGAAGGGCACGATGATCATGATCGCGGGCTTGCGTGCCGGCGCGGTCGGCTGGTCGGCGGCGCCTGCGGGCAGGGCCTGGGTCGCGCAGGCGAGCGCGAGCAGCGCGGCGGGCAGGCCGCGGGTCTTGTGTGTCATGCGGATCTCCGTACGGGTCAGCGTGCTGCGTTGGGCTTCACCAGCGTCACCGGAATCGGCGAGCGCTCGAGCACCGCGTGCGCCACCGACCCCAGCAGCGCGTCCAGGAGCGCACCACGGCCGTGCGTGCCCATCACGATCTTGTCGAAGTGCCGCTCGGTCGCGTAGCGGATGATCGTGTCCGCGACGTGGCCGACCGCGATGTGGTGGGTGTAGGGCACGCCGGCCTCGTCAAGCGTGCGCCGGGCGGCGGCGAGCGCCGCGAGCCCTTCCTCGCGGTGGAAGCCCTCCACGTCCTCGTGGCTGACGAACATGCGCGCGTGGCCCGAGTCGATCGGGATCTGCACGTTGAGCAGATGGATATCGAGTTCGCCATTGGTCGCGCGCAGCTTGAGCAGGTGGTCGAGCGCACGGTTGGCGTTGTCCGAACCATCCACCGGTACGAGTACTTTCAGCATCGCTGTCTCCTTTCCAATCCTTCACTTGCCGTGCGATGGGGTGTCGTTGGCGTTTTCGACGGCCAGTTCGACCAGTGGCGGCAAGGGTTCGCCGCGTTGGCGTTTCGCCAGCCAGGCACCGATGGCGACAACGGCGAGCGCGCCGACCACCGAGGTCACGTAATGCAGCCAGCCCGGCATGCCTTCCATATAGGGTCGCAGCACCACGTCGCCGACCAGCATGCCGCCGGCGATCCAGCCCAGCAGCGCGGCCCCCAGCGTGATGACGACCGGGAAGCGGTCCATCAGCTTGAGCACGAACTTGCTGCCCCACACGATGATCGGAATGCTGATCACGATGCCGAACACCACCAGCGAGAGATCGCCCTTCGCTGCGCCGGCCACTGCGATGACGTTGTCGAGGCTCATCACCGCGTCGGCGATGACGATCGTCTTGATCGCGCCGAGCAGGTGCGTGCTGCCTTCGACATTGCCGTGGCCGTCCTCGTCCTCGGGCTGCATCAGCTTGACGCCGATCCACAGCAGCAGCAGCGCGCCGACGAGCTTCAGGAAGGGCAGTTCGAGCAGCTGCAGCGCAAAGAAGATCAGCACGACGCGCAAGCCGATCGCACCGAGCACGCCCCACGCGATGCCCTTGTTGCGCTGGTGCTCGGGCAGCTTGCGGCAGGCCAGCGCGATCACCACCGCGTTGTCGCCGCCGAGCAGGATGTCGATGGCGATGATCTGCAATACCGACACCCAGAAGGCGCCGTCCATCATGAATTCAAACACGGGTCAGTCTCCTTTCATACAGGGGATTCGTGGCCGATGGCGCTCGCCCGCATGCGGCGGATCAGGCGCCACACCTGCGGTACGATCACCACCAGCGCGGTGATCGCGAGTACCGTCGCGGAGATCGGCTGGGTCACGAAGATCGTCAGGTCGCCCTGGCTGATCGCCAGCGCGCGGCGGAACTGCTGTTCCGACAGCGGCCCGAGGATCATGCCGACGAGCACCGGTGCGACCGGGATGTCATACCGACGCATGACGAAGCCCATCACGCCGATACCATACAACAAGGCCAGGTCGAACCACGAATTGCGCAGACCGTAAGCGCCCATCGTCGCGAAGATCAGGATGCCGGCGTAGAGCAGCGGGCGCGGGATCGTCAGCAATTTTACCCACAGGCCGACGAGCGGCAGGTTCAGCGCGAGCAGAATGACGTTCCCGATATACATGCTTGCAATCAGGCCCCAGATCAGCTCTGGCTGCGTGTCGAAGAGCAGCGGGCCGGGCTGCAGGCCGTATTGCTGGAAGGCGGCGAGGATGATCGCGGCGGTCGCGGTGGTCGGCAGGCCCAGCGTCAGCAGCGGCATCAGCGTGCCGCTGGCGGACGCGTTGTTCGCCGCTTCCGGCCCGGCGACGCCCTCGATCGCGCCCTTGCCGAATTCCTCGGGATGCTTGCTGAGTTTCTTCTCGGTCGCGTAGGACAGGAAGGTCGGGATCTCGGCGCCGCCGGCGGGGATGCAGCCGAACGGGAAGCCCAGCGCGGTGCCGCGCAGCCAAGGTTTCCACGAGCGTTTCCAGTCCTCCTTGCTCATCCAGATCGAGCCCTTCATCTGCTCAATCGTGTCGGTCGTGCGGTTCAGGTAGGTCGCGACGTACAGCGTCTCGCCGACCGCGAACAGGCCCACCGCGACGACGACGACGTCGAGCCCGTCGAGCAGTTCCGGGATGCCCAGCGTGAAGCGCGCCTGGCCGGTCTGGCTGTCCAGGCCGATGAGGCCGATCGTCAGGCCGAGGAACAGGCTCGCGAGACCGCGTGCGGGCGAGGCGCCGAGCACCGCCGACACCGTCACGAAGGCCAGCACCATCACCGCGAAGTACTCGGTGGGGCCGAACTTCAGCGCGACGTCGACCGCCATCGGCGACACGAAGGTCAGGAGCAGCGTCGCGATCGTGCCGGCGACGAAGGAACCGATCGCCGAGGTCGCCAGCGCCGGACCGGCACGGCCGCGCTTGGCCATCATGTTGCCTTCCATCGCGGTGACGATGGTCGCCGATTCGCCCGGCGTGTTCAGCAGGATCGAGGTCGTCGAGCCGCCGAACATCGCGCCGTAGTAGATGCCGGCGAACATGATCAGCGCGCCGGTGGGGTCGAAGCTCGCGGTGGCCGGCAGCAGCAAGGCCACCGTCAGCGCCGGGCCGACGCCCGGCAGCACGCCGACCGCGGTGCCGAGCGTGACGCCGACGAAGCCGAGCAGCAGGTTCTGCAGGCTCAGCGCCACCGCGAAGCCCGACATCAGTGCGTTCAGGGTGTCCATCTCATGCGCCTCCGAACGGACCCGCGGGCAGAGTCAGCCCCAGGCCTTGCGTGAACAGGAAGAACACGACGGCGCTCAGCACCGCCGCGATGATCAGGTTGCGTACCGGTTTGGTGCTGCCGAAGCCGCGCGCGATCAAGACGAACAGCAGCGTCGAGGCGAGGATGAAGCCGGCCCAGCCGATCAGTACCATGTGCAGCAGCACGCCGGCGCTGATGATGACGAAGGCCATGCGGTCCGGCGCGGCGTGCGTGCCATCGTCGAGCGGCACGTTGCGCCAGCCGCCGGTCAGCGCCTGCCAGCCGAGCCAGGCACCGCACAGCGTCAGGCCGGTGCCGATCAGATAGGGAAACAGGCGCGGTCCGACCTGCGAGTAGCCTTGGGTCTCGGAGATGCCCTGGGTCTCGAGCACCACGAAGCTGCCGAGTGCCAGCAATGCGAGCGAGATCAGCAGCTCGCCGGGATGGATGCGCGCGTGCGTGCTCATTTCTTCACCAGCCCGAGGTCATTCACCAGCTTGAGCACGGTCTTCTGCTCGGCCTCGACGTAGTTCCTGAACTCGTCGCCGGTCATCAGCATGTCGACCCACTCGTTCTTTTCCAGTGTCGCCTTCCATTGATCGCTCTTCGCCATCTGCGTCACCACCTTCACGAGTTCCTGGCGCTGCGCCTCCGTGATGCCCGGGGCCGCCATCAGACCGCGCCAGTTCACGAATTCGACGTCGATGCCCTGTTCCTTCAGCGTCGCAACGTCGATGTCCTTGACGCGCGCGGGGGCCGTGACCGCCAGCGCGCGCAGCTTGCCCACCTTGATCTGGCCGGCAAATTCGTTATAGCCGCCCAGACCGACGGTGACATGCCCGCCGAGCACCTGCGCCAGCACCTCACCGCCGCTGCCGAAGGCCACGTAGTTGAACTTGCCCGCTTCGCCGCCGATCGCCTGCACGATCATGCCGGCGGTGAGCTGGTCGACGCCGCCGGCGAAGCCGCCCGCCCATGACACCGCGCCGGGGTTGGCCTTATAGGCGGCGACGAGGTCGGCCATGGTCTTCAGCGGCGAACTCGCCGGCACCACCAGCACCTCGTATTCGCCGGTCAGGCGCGCGATCGGCGTGGCGTTCGATAAAGTCACCGGCGACTTGTTGATGAACACCGCCGACACCATGCCCTTGCCGCTCGCCATCAGCGCGTGGCCGTCACCCTTGCTGTTGTTGATCAGTTGCGCCAGGCCGATGGTGCCGCCGGCACCGGCCGCGTTGGTAACCTGTACGCGATCGGCCAGTTTGCTGGCCTGCAGCGCCGCCTGCACCGCGCGGCCGAGCTGGTCGTAGCCGCCGCCGGGCGCGGCGGGCACGAGGATCTTGTAGTCGGCGGCAAGCGCCACGGTGGTGGCGGCCGCGAGCGTGACGCCGACGAGGGTGGTCCTCAGCGCGCGGCCGATGCCGGCGCCATTGATGTTGGGAAGCATGCGGAGCGTCTCCAGACGGTGTGCTTCGGCCTGTGCCGCGCTGGCGGCCGGGCTCGGGAGCTGAGGCGTGCGCCGCGCGCGGGGGTTCCCGCCCGCGGCGCCGACGGACTTATTTCTTGGCCATGCCGAGGTCGTTGACCAGCTTGGTCAGGCGCTCGATGTCCGCATCGAGAAACTTCTTGAACTCGGGGCCGCTGAGGTACATGTCGGTCCAGTCGTTACGCTTCAGGGTTTCCTTCCACGACGCCGACGCGACTGCCTTGTCGAGCGCCGCGACGAGTTCCTTGTGTTGCGCGTCGCTGATGCCCGGCGCGGCGAAGATCGCACGCCAGTTCACCAGTTCGACATTGACGCCTTGCTCCTTCAACGTCGGCACGGTTTCACCCGGAATGCGCTCGGTGCCCGACACCGCCAGCGCGCGCAGCTTGCCCGACTTGATCTGCGACTGGAACTCGCCGAAGCCGCTGATGCCGGCCGCGACGTGGCCGCCCATGATCGCCGCCTGCGCCTCGCCGCCGCCGGCGTAGGCGATGTAGTTCACTTTCGACGGATCGACGCCGACTGCCTGCGCGATCATGCCGGCGAGTATGTGGTCCGAACCGCCGGCCGAGCCGCCGCCCCACGACACCGAGCCGGGATTGGCCTTGAACTGGTCGAGCAGCTCTTTCAGCGTTTGCACCTTGGAACTCGCGGGCACCACGACCACCAGCGATTCGCCGGTCAGGCGCGCAAGCGGCGTCACCTGGGTCAGATTCACCGGCGACTTGTTGGTCGCGATCGCGCCGACCATCACCATGCCACCGACCATCGTCGCGCTGCCGTCGCCTTTCGCGCCATTGACGAACTGCGCCAGCCCGATCGTGCCGCCCGCCCCGCCCTTGTTGTCGACGGTGACTTTCTTGACGATGCCCTCGGCGTTCATCGCCGCCTGCAGCGCCCGCCCGGTCTGGTCCCAGCCGCCGCCCGGGTTCGCCGGCACGAGAATCTTGATGCTGTCGAGCGCGAGCGCCGGTGCGCTGGCAAGGAAACCGAAACCGAGTGCGCCGGTGACGAGAGTGGTCCTGACGATGTTCCTGAACATGAATATCTCCTCCTTGGTATGTGATCCCCGTCGTGCGGTCTCTCTTGCATCCGGTCTCGACGGGCTTGGCTCCTTGCAGGGCCAAAGCGGTCCGTCCCTGCATGGAGACGGACGATACGGAGGAGGGCTTTCGATTGGCTTTCAGTGCCTGTCAGGTTTCCGTGGCCCGCGTGAGGACGGGCGCCGGGAGCGCAGTTCGTTAAAGCAGCCGGGAGTCGCGGCGCCCTCCCGCGAACGCATCGAGCCGCAGCGTCCGCGACCGGCATGCCACCGTCCGCAGGTCAGAACACCAGAACTCCGAGCAGCACGCCGAACACCAGGACGATCAGGAAGAGCGTCAGCGCGATGAAGAACAGCACCTTGGAGATTGCCGCAGCACCCGAGGCGACATTGGTGAAGCCCAGGATCCCGGCGACCAGCGAGATCAGGAAGAAAAAGATGGCCCATTTCAGCATGTGCATGCCTCCGGTGCGTGGGACCGGCGGCTGCGATCGCCGCGCGGCCAACTGCCGATCATGGCAGTGGACAAGTCGGCGTGGAAGCCGTTCAGCGGCTTAGGCCAACACGCCGGCACCAGCCGGGCGGGCGCGCCCGGCCGAGTGTCGAAGCAGGCCGTTGCTGCGGCGCGTGCCGCAGACTTGCATCACTGACGCATTTACTTGTCTCGCCAGCCATGCCGTCGCGGCGTTCGCGCGTGGGCCGGTACGCGGCATCAAGCTTGTGCGACGCCGCTGCCCGCCTCGCGGCGCGCGTCGCTCGTCTTGAGCGCGGCCTTGGCATCTTCCTTGGCGCGGGAATGGACCGCCTTGGCGTCCTTGACGCAGACGTCCTTCTCGGCGCCCTTCATGTCGTCGCAGCGCTCCTTCGCGACATCGTATTGCGCATCGGCCCTGGCCATCGTAACTTCGTACTGCGACTTGGGCGTGCTCTTTTCCTTCGCCGCAAGTTCCGCCTTCGCGATCTTCTCCTGGCCCTTGGCCTCGGCCACGCAGATGTCCTTCGCGTTGGCCGTCATGGCGTCGCACGCCTTCTTGGCCGTCTTGTAGTCCAACTCGATCCGTTCCTTCTCGGCCTTGACTTCGTCCTTTGTCATGGCGTCGGTCGCGATGGCACTCGAGCACGCGAACACGATCGCTGCGGCGACAGTGGTGATCTTCAGGTTCATCATGACGTCATCTCCTGATCCTTAGTGGGTCCGGTCGATCTGGTCGGCCTGCTGGTCGAGCCATTCGTCGATCCGACGTTCGGCTTCGTCTCGCGCGATGCCGTAACGCTCCTGCAGCTTGCCGCTGAGTTGCGTGCGCTGCCCCGCCATCCGATCGAGTTCGTCGTCGGTCAGCTTCCCCCATTCTTCCTTGACTTTCCCCTTGAACTGCTTCCAGTTCCCTTCGATACGATCCCAGTTCATTTCGCTCTCCTTTCAGTCAGGTTGGATGCGGCGCGAAGTGCCGACCCGCACTTGACGTGCAAACCCTGTGCCACCGGTGCACGTCCCGAAAGATCAGGTATTTGCGTGACTCCACGGTTCATCAGGGCAAGGAATTACACATTGCGATGTAAATATTTCAAGGTGGCACGGATGGAGGCCAGGTTCGGCGCCCGGCGACGGCGCGGGGCACACGGCTTGCTCGCGGGGCAGGGTGTATGCTCGCTCGTACGGTCTTGCCCTGACCGTGAGGGCGGGCGCTGCGGACCGTCCCGCCCAGCCTCAGTTGCGCCATGCGCGCAGTGCCCCGAGCTGGATCGGTGCGTGGTGGATTGCGAAACGGACTTCCGCGCGCCCGACAAACCGAGTTCATGTGATGGCAGACAGCCTCCCCAGCGAAGTCAGCAACCTGCAACTGGATCACTTCCTGAGAGATCTCCGGCGCGGGTTGAAGGCGCATCTGGAACATCTCATGAGCGTGATGTTCAGCTTGCGCTTTCCCGATTCGCGCGACGCTTCCGATGCGGGTTTCGATTCCACGCTGGCATGTCGTTTTGAAGAGGCCGTGGCGGGCGGATATGGTCCCGAGATCGAGGCCAGCGGAGCGTACCGCAGCCTGCTCGCGCGCCACCGCGCCGTGCATGCGCTCGCCGAGGATTGCCTTGCCCGATCTCGCGCGGACACGCTGAAACCCGCGAAGCTCGCCCGTCTACTGCGCGCCGTCGAAGCATTCCAGGACTTCGCCGATCGCCTGCATTCGAATACCGCCGCCACGCTTATCGAAGTGGACGAGGTCACCGGCGTATTTACGCGCCATGTCATGGAGCGCGAATTGAAGGAAGAACTCGCCCGCGCGCGCCGCGGAAAAATTCCGTTCACCGTGGCCATGGCCGACATCGATCACTTCAAGGCGGTCAATGACACGCACGGGCACCCCTTCGGCGACCATGTGCTGGCCGAACTGGCCGCTCGGCTCACGGACGGTCTGCGCCCCTATGACCAGGTCTTTCGCTATGGCGGAGAGGAGTTCCTGGTGCTGCTGCCGGAGACTTCCGGGGAGGAGGCGCGGAGCGTGCTGGATCGCCTGCGGGAACGTATCGGTGCGGCCGAAATTCGTGACGGCAACGTCGTGGCGACGGTGACCTTGTCGATCGGAGTGTCCGAATTTGCGTCCGGACGCAGCATCAAGCGTTTGATTGCGGATGCCGACGCGGCGCTCTACCGGGCCAAGCAAGGGGGCCGAAACCGCGTCGAGCTTGCGGAGCGCACCCCCAAACGGCGGTCAGCAAACCCTGCCGCCGCAGGCCGGCGATGAGGAAGGGACTGATCCCCGGCCGCTGAACCACGCCGCGGCAGTTTTCGACAGCGACCTGACAGGCCTTGACTTCCGGATCCCTGGCCCGGCGCGGAGTGGCTTCCATCGTCCTTGGTACGCTTCGGGTTCATCAGGACCGCTTCATCGTCGGAGAAGTCCGACAACCAATGACACCAGTGCGATCACCAGGAAGATGTAGAACAAGATCTTGCCGATCTCCGCGGCACCGGCGGCGATGCCGCCAAAGCCCAGTAGCGCCGCGACCAGCGCAATCACCAGAAACACTGCAGCGTAGTGCAACATGGCACACCTCCATTGACTGATGTGGTGCCAATGGCCACTGCAATCGTCGTGCCCAGGAATCTCCGCACACCATCACCGCTGATTCCGCCGGCCGAGAGGGCTGGTACGCAGCTGGCGGTCGGGTATGGCAGAACGAACGAAAAAAACGCTCACCCCGATGCGCTGCCCGGGGTGAGCGAAGTGAGCCTCAAACTGCGCCGTGGGCGCAGTTTGAGCCGGTCATAGCTCCGGTGGCGACCAGTAAGTCGGCTGACCGTAGTAGCGATGCACTTCGGTGGCCCAGGCGGGGTCGGCCATCGTCGGCCAGTGGTCCTTGTCGAAGCCCGGGGCGTTTTTCAGCTGCTCCTTGTCGACGTCGAGGACGAAACGCTTGTTGTCGGCGTCCAGGGTCAGCGCGCTCCACGGGATCGCGAAATACTTGTCGCCAATACCGAGGAAGCCGCCCGAAGCCAATACCGCATAGGCGACCCGGCCGGCCGCGACGTCGATCATGATTTCCTTGATCATGCCGAGGTCTTCGCCCTGATGGTTCACCACGTCATCGCCTTCGAGGGTGTCCGCGGCCATGATTTCCGGACCGGGGCCGGAACCGGGCTCGTGCTGGGTGCCGATGATGCGCGTTTCGCCCCGGGCGGTGCTACCAGAATGTACGCTTGCCATTGCTGTATCTCCTGCGGGTTGATGGATGGGCGTGGCGCCGGTGCTGAACAGCAGCCACTGCCCTTCAAGTCGTCCGCTACTGCCTGGACGATCCTGCCGTCGCCGGCAAAGGGCGATGGACGACCAGGCGCCGAGCGCCGTCCTGGATACTGCATGCAGCCGGTTTTCGGCGTGCTGGGCGCTCCAGTGCTGGGGCAATCGTCGTGCCCGGCGCAGGGGGAACACGTTGCGCCGCTGCTGCCGGGCGGGCCCTTCGGCCGCGGATCCCGCTTGCGGCTGGGCGCCCATCGGTGCAGGGAAGAAATTACACACCGGACGTCAAAGTTGCCTGCCGGCGTCGCGCCGGTCGTCATCTGCGCGTCGACGAACCGCGCAGAGCCGGCGACATCGGCCCCCGGCCACACTCCGGATTCCTTTCGTCACCCGCTCAATCCTGCTTCTTGCTGATCGCCAGCGCCAGCTCTTCCTTGTTCATGGTGGAGCGTCGCGGAATGTCCAGGGCCCGTGCACGGGCGTAGAGTTCCTGGCGGGTGTGACCTTCGACATCGACGCCGCCAAAGGTCTCGCCGCGACCGCGGCGCTTGTCCGCGCTTGTTTGCTGCGAGCGGGAATCGGAAGGTCCGGGGTGCTTTTTCGACTCCCAATGATCTCCGACCTTCTCGAAGCTGTGCTTGAGTGCGGCATAGGCCGTCCTGGCCACCCGTTCGCCGCTTCCGTACTGTTCCTCGGCGTTCTTCAACACCTCCGCATAGGTTCGCTGCGCCTTGGCGGGGGAACGCTGAAGTGTCCGCGGTAGATTGACTCCGTGCTTGGGCATGATTTCCTCCTTGTCGTTGCGCGGTGCAAGTCAGTGCGATTCGGTCGGTGCATTTCGACCGCGCCGACGCTTGCGCGCCGTGCACCGGGTTGCAAGGCGTGTTCCCCGCGGCGGCGATGTCTGGCGAACATCGCGGCGCGATCAGGCGAAATCGGGTTGTTCGGCGCTGGCAACCCGCACTTGTAGGCGCCGCGCCGCAACGCGCCGCAGTTCGACGCTCGGCACATGCATCAGGCCACGGTACTTGGTGACGGTGCGCCGCGCCAGGCGCAGGCCCTGTTCGGCCAGCAGGCGCGTGAGCTGCGCGTCGGACAGCGGATCCTTCGGGTCTTCGGCAGCGATCAGCGCCTTCAGTACGGCGCGGATGGCCGTGCCGGAGCAGGCCCCGCCGTCGTCCATCACGAGCTGGCGCGAAAAGAAATACTTGAATTCGAACAGGCCGCGCGGGGTGGCCATGTACTTGTCGTTGGTGACGCGGCAAACGGTCGATTCATGCAGGCCCAGTTCGTCGGCGATGTCCTTCAGGACCAGTGGCCGCATGGCTGCCTCGCCGTATTCGAAGAAGGCGCTCTGGCGCGCCACGATGGCATCGGCGACGCGCTGGATGGTGGTGAAGCGCTGTTCGACGTGACGCAGCAGCCAGCGGGCCTCCTGCAACTGGCGGCCGAACGACGATTCGCCGCCGTGGCGGCAGGCGGCGATCTCGGCATAAGTGCGGTTGATGCGCACGCGCGGCTGCGCTGCCGGGTTCAGGGCCGCCACCCAGCGGCCACGCACATGGCTGACGAGAACGTCGGGGACGACATAGCGTGTGTCGTCCGGCCCCAGCAGCAGGCCCGGCTTGGGGTCGAGGCAGCGGATCAGGGCGCGCGCAGTGTGCAGGGCCGCCTCGTTGCAGCCCGTGAGCTGTTGCAGATGGGTGAATTCACGCCGCGCCAGCAGTTCGAAATGCTCGCCGACGAGTTGCAGCGCGACCGCCCGGCCGGGGTGGTCCTGCGGCACCGCTGCAAGTTGCAGCAACAGGCATTCCTGCAGCGAGCGGGCGGCGATCCCCGGCGGGTCGAGCTGCTGCACGAGCTTGAGCAGCGCCGCCAGTTCCTCCGGCTCGACCTGGTCTTCGGGCGCCACCTGCGCCGCCAGCTCCTCGAGGGACGTTTCGAGATAACCCGTATCGCCGATCTCGTCGATCAGCAGGTAGGCCAGCGCGCGGTCACGGTCGCTCATCGGCGAGAGCATCAACTGCTGGCGAAGGTTCTCGTGCAGGCTCACCGGCGCGGGAGACCATTCGGTCCAGTCGTCGTCCTTGTCACTTGCCATGCCGCTACGCGCGCCGTCCGTGCCGATGGCCTGCCATCCGCCGTCGGCGGTAGCGTCCGCTTCGACGTCCGCGCGGGCAGCGGCAGCCGCGTCCTCGTGCGGCGGTGCCTCGGCGGGGGGAGCCGGTGGCGTGCCGTGTCGGGGCGAGTCGTCGTCCTCTTCAAGGAAGGGGTTGGTGGCGAGCGCCTGCTCGACCTCCTGCGCGAATTCCGGCGACGACAGCTGCAGCAGGCGCAGGGCCTGCTGAAGTTGTGGCGTGATCGCAAGGTGGTGGCGCAGCCGAAGCTCCAATCCGAGACTCATGACGTCCTCCTGGGCGTGCCGTTTGCAGGCCGGTCTATCCACTTCCCTTGACGGCGCAAGATCCATTCCCAGTGATGCAAGCCCTGCAATGCGGCCACGTGGTGACAGACGGGGTGAGACGCGCGGGAAAGTCTTACAAGCCGCGAGTAAGAATTGCCGGCCCGCCGAACCGCCCGACCGCCGGGCGCCGGGAACATCAATTGCTGAGAAATAGAGGACGCCGCCTGCGCCGCGGACGAAGGCTTGGATGCGGGTTGGCAAATCAGGTACGACGAGCCAATCCGCTGTCGGGCCAGTGGCCCGGCTTACTCGGAGGACCCGGTAGCAAGTGGACGATTTGAACTTTCAAGACTCGAGAGGCCGTTCCAACCATGTTCGCAAGCGATGCAGTTCTTCACGCACTGGAGCGCGCCGCCGCCGCGGTACCCGGCGGAGTGGGGATCTTTGATGCCGAGGGCGGACACCTCATCCCTCTCGGATCGAATGGCTTTACCTCCATGCTCGGGTATCCCAAGGAGTATCTCGCTGCGATGGATGCTGCGGCGCTGCGGTCGCTGGTCCATCAAGATGACCGCACGCGGTTGGAGGCGCTGATTCAAAGGGTGAGCGCGCTGCGCAACGGCGACTCGGCCGGCGCGACCTTGCAGCTGCGCCATGCCGATGGAGGCTGGCGTGCGGTGCGCCTGCAGGTGGCCGTGTTCACACGTGACGCGGCGGACCGTCCGGCCGCAATTCTGGGAACCGTGATCACGGCCGACGCGGCGGGCGAGACGGACGCGCCTTCCGTGCTCGCGGGCGTGCTCGAGCAGGCACCCGAGAGCCTCATCGAGCGTCGGCACCTCGAACAGGCCCTGCGGGAGCAGGCCGAGCGCTTCGCCCTGATCGTGCGCAGCGCCCGGTTGGGCTGGTGGACGTATGAGTTTGGCACCGGTGTGCTGAGCTGGAGCGACGAATCACGCCACTTGTTCGCCTGGCCGGCGGAGTCGCAGCCGACTTACAAAGGGTTCCTCGCCACGGTTCATGCGCTCGATCGTCCGCGGGTCACGCTCCTGTTCGAGCGGGCGGTGGAGGTGGGCGGCAGGTTCGAAGTGGAGTTTCGCATCCTGTTGCCGGGTGGCGAGGAACGCTGGGTACGGGCCTCGGCCGAGTGCCACTGCGACGACTTCGAAAATCCCTTGAGCCTCTTCGGTGTGATGATCGACATCACGCCGTCCAAACGCGCCGAAGCAGCGTTGCGCGAAAGCGAGGAGCGCTTTCGCCAACTGGCCGAGACCATCAGCGAAATCTTCTGGGTGCTCGATCCGGTCCGCCACAAGTGGCTTTACGTCAGCCCGGCGTACCGCCGGCTGTTCGGTCTGCGTGAAGACCAGTCCGGCGATCAGCCGGATCCGGAAAAATGGTTGCGGGCGGTGCATCCGGATGACCGGGAGCGCGTCGGGCAGGTCCTGGCGGGCAAGGTTGCCAGCGGTCGCTTCGACCATGAGTACCGCGTGCGTACCCCGCGCGGAACGCGGCGGATGCGCGACCGCGGGGTCGTCAGCCGCGATTCCAGCGGCCGCGTGATGCGTGTTCTCGGCGTGACGGAGGACGTCACCGATCAGGCGCGACGCTAGTGCCCGCCCTGACGGAAGGATCGGGGGGAACCCTCGCCCCGTGGAGGGGGTTGTATGTAAAAGTTACAATGAATAGGTAGGAATGCTCACCATCGCAGCTACGATGGTGAGCACGACGGGAGGGGACATGCCGCAGGTACTGCTGGTTGACGACGATCCCGAGGCGATCGAATGGATGAGGGAATTCGTTCGCGCCGAGGGCTTCACCGTGGCGAGCGCCGATTCCCTGCGCGCGGCCCGCACCGTGTTGAGCCGTTCCCAGCCGGATGTGGTGTTGACGGATCTGATGTTGCCCGATGGCCAGGGTATCGAACTGGTGGAGTCGCTCGAATCGGGCGGATCGACCGAGTTTGTGGTCGTCACCGGTCACGCCAGCATGGAGAGCGCCATCGAGGCGCTGCGCGCGGGTGCCACCGATTACCTGGTCAAGCCGATTGACGTCGAGCGCCTGCGCGGCATTCTCCAGCGGGTGCCGAAACCGGAACACTTCCGCGAGGAAATCGGCGAACTGCGCAAGGAGTTGCGCCAGCTCGGCCACTTCGGGCAGTTTCTCGGCGCCTCACCGGTCATGCACCGTCTGTATGACCAACTGACGCGCGTGGCGCCCACCTCGGCGACCGTGCTGCTGATCGGCGAAAGCGGAACCGGCAAGGAAGTCGCGGCCCAGACCATCCACGATCTCTCGCGACGCAAACGCCAACCCTTCCTGCCACTCAACTGCGGGGCGGTCTCGCCGCAGCTCATCGAAAGCGAGCTGTTCGGCCATGAGAAGGGCAGCTTCACCGGGGCCGACCGGCAGCACCGCGGATTTTTCGAGCGTGCGCACGGCGGCACCCTGTTCCTCGACGAAGTCACCGAGACCCCGCCCGAACTGCAGGTGAAGCTGCTGCGCGTGCTGGAGACCGGCACCTTCATGCGCGTCGGCACCAACGAACCCATCGCCGCCGATGTGCGTCTCATCGCCGCCACCAACCGCCCGATCGAGCAGGCAGTGGCCGACGGACGCCTGCGCGAGGATCTCTATCACCGGCTCAACGTGTTCCCGATCCAGTTGCCGCCGCTGCGCGAGCGCGGCACCGATCTCGAACTGCTGGCGCAGCACTTCCTCGCCCGGCTCAATGCCGAGGAACACACCGACAAGCATTTCTCGCCGGCCGCCATCGCCGCCCTCTACGCCCATTCCTGGCCGGGCAACGTGCGTGAGCTGAAGAACTACGTGCAGCGCGTCTTCATTCTCGCCGACGACGTCATCGACGTCGCGCTGGCACCCGAAACCTTCGTCCAGCCGATGCCGACTTCGCTGCTGACGGTGCGCATCGGCAGCACCCTTGAAGACGTCAACCGGCGACTGATCGAAGCCACGCTGCTCGACTGTGGCAACGTCAAGCGCAAAGCCGCTGAAATCCTGGGCATCAGCCTGAAGACGCTATACAACCGCCTTGCCGTCTACCACGGCGGTAATGCCGATGCCGCCGACGAAGCGGAAGCGGAGGAGGCATTCGGCGACGACGCAGCGGATCCGATCGGGTGGACCGAAGAAGGCCCTGCAGCCCCTCCGCCGTGAGCGCCGGGGGGCGAAGGGAGACGGGTGTGGCAGCGATGTCGCGCCGGCGCGAATGGATGAGCGAATGGACCAGCAATCGGCGGCTCTGAATCGGGCGCAAGAGGGCTGGCGCGAAAGTGCCTTGCTGCTACAGATCTTTGCGGCCGGCACCCCGGAACTGATTTTCGCCAAGGATCGCGATGGCCGCATCCTGATGGCCAATCCGGCCGTGTTGCACGCGCTGGAACTGAGCCTTGAACAGGTCCTCGGGCGCAACGACATCGTGCTGTTCGGCGAGGCCGACGACGCCGGCCGGATCCGCGAGAGCGACCAGCGCGTGCTCGAGAGGGGCGAACCGATCACCCTCGAACAGTCCCACCGGACCGCTTCCGGCGTGCAAACCTTCCTGGTCACGAAGTCGCCGCTGCGCGACGAGCAAGGCAAGATCCTCGGCGTCGTGGGGGTTGCCACCGACATCACCGCGCACAAGCGTGCGCAGGGGGAACTCGAACAGTTGCTCGTCACCGAGCACCGCCGGCGCGGGCAGGCCGAGCAGGCGAACCGTGCGAAGGACGAGTTCCTCGCGATTGTCTCCCACGAACTGCGCTCGCCTCTCAATGCCTTGAAGGGCTGGAGCCATCTCCTTTCCGGCACGCCGCATCCGGACCCGATCCTGGTGACGCGGTCGGCGCAGGCGATCCGTCGCAACGTCGAGCACCAGACGCGCCTCATCGACGACCTGCTCGACATTTCGCGGATCATCTGCGGCAAGCTGGTTCTGGAGCGACAACCGGTGAATCTGGTGGAGCTCGTCCATTCCGCCATCGACGTCTCGCGTGCCAGCGCCCTCGCAAAGAACATCGACCTGCGGTTTTCCTCCGATCATCCGGTCGTCACCGCCGACGGCGATCCGGGCCGTCTGCAGCAGGTGGTCATCAACCTGCTGTCGAACGGGATCAAGTTCACGCCCGAGGGCGGTGTCGTCGAAATCGATCTGCGTCGCTTCGGCGAGCTGATCGAACTGTCGGTATCGGATACCGGTGTCGGCATCGATGCGGATTTCCTGCCCCTGGTCTTCGACCGCTTCAGCCAGGCCGATTCGTCCACGACGCGCCGCTACCGGGGCCTGGGGATCGGTCTCGCGCTGGTGCGCCATCTGGTGGAACTGCATGGCGGGACAGTGCGGGTCGCGAGTCCGGGCGCGGATGCCGGGACCACCTTCACTGTCGAACTGCCCGCGACCGGTGGCGCGACGTCTTGCGTCGTGCCGGCGATCGCGACTAGCGGGTCACCGGAGTCCGGCGCAACGCTGCGTGGCGTTCTGGTGCTGGTGGTCGATGATGACCCCGATGTGCGTGATGTGACGGAACTTGTCGTCACCGGCGCGGGGGGGCGGGTGCACACCTTCGCCGCGGGGAGCGACCTGCTGGCAATGCTTCGCGACACCCATACCTTCCTCGTGCCGACGGTCATGCTGCTCGACATCGCGATGCCAGGAGAAGATGGTTTCAGCGTGTTGGCGAAGGTCCGTGCCATCGACGCGCTGCCCTTCATTCCGGCGATCGCAGTCACCGCGATCACCCACCTGGATCGTAGCGAGTTCACTGCAGCCGGATTTCAGGAGTGTCTCGCCAAGCCGGTCGAACCGAGCCGGCTGATCGATGCCATCGCTGTGCTCGCCGGGCCGCGCGACAGCGAGCCGCCGGAGCGCACTTCCACCACAGAATGAGTGGGGCGCCAGACTGGTTCGAGCACTGCATCGACTACGCCGACGGTGGTCGAAGACGCCCCTTGCGCGACTCCACGTTGCGCCCCGCGGTCTGACACCGTAGCTGATTTTTCACTGCCCTGAAGGTTGGGGGGCATCGCCATGCGTCTGCAAGGCACGCCGATTGCAGGTAACCCGCGCACGATGGATGAACTGTACCAGTCTGCAATTTGGCGGTATCGAGCGTTGCATGACGCCGCAGTGTTCGTCGTGGGACCAGGGGGACCAGCGGGTCGGCTGGATCCGGAAGCAGGACGGATCGCGCGCAACGCGGCCAGGAGCCCGTCCGTGAAGACTGGCATCCGGACCAAACAAGTTTCATGAGCGGAAATGGCGCGCGCGACTGCCGGCGCGGTGCTGTCAGCCGAGCAGTCGCCGCCGCGTCAAGCCCAGCGCGATCCAGAAGCCGGCTGCGCCATAGGCGACGAGCACTCCCAGGTGCAGCACGATGTCGTCCGGCGCCTTGCCCAGCAGCAGCGGGCGCGCGAGTTCGACGGCGTGCGTCAGCGGCAGCAGCGATGCGACGAACTGCACCGCGGCGGGCAGTTGTTCGGCGGGAAAGAACACACCCGACACCAGCGTCATCGGCGTGATGAACAGCGTGAAGTAGTACATGAAGAAGTCGTAACTCGGGGCGAGTGCGGTCATCACCAGACCGAGCGCGCCGAAGCTCACGCCGATGATGAAAATCAGCGGCAGCAGCCACAGCACGTAGCGGGTGTCGACGAGGCTGAAGGCGGCGATGACGAGCAGGATCGCCACGCCCGACAGCAGCGCCTTCGACGCCGCCCACACCAGTTCGGCGAACACGATGTCGTCGAGATCGACGGGGGCGTTCATGATCGCGTCCCAGGTCTTCTGCACGTGCATGCGCGAGAATGCCGAGTACAGCACCTCGAAGGAGGCGCTGTTCATCGTCGACGAGCACACCATGCCGGCAGCGAGGAAGCTGATGTAGGACACGCCGCCGATCTCCGGCACCAGCATGCCGATGCCGAAGCCCAGACCGAACAGGTAGATCATCGGGTCGGCGAGGTTGCCCAGCACCGAGGGCAGCGCGAGCTTGCGCCACACGAGGAAATTGCGCCGCCACACCGGGATGAAGCGGCGCGAAACCTGCGGCGGGCGAAAGCGCGAGCGGACGAGGGTGGTCTGCATGCTCAGTCTCTCAGCTCACGCCCGGTGAGCTTGAGGAACACGTCCTCGAGGTTTGCCGGCCGCCGCAGGTAACGCAGCCCGGGCTGCTGGGCAAGGTGGGCGAGCAGCGGCGCGGCGTCCTCGAGGTAGCAGAAGGCGGTCTCGCCGCTGACTTCGAAGCGCCGCGAAAACGCCCCCGCATGCGTTTCGGCCCACGCCTGCGCGCCGCTGATCGTGCCCTCTGCGCGTTCGCCGCTGCCGTTCCAGTCGCCATACACCTCGACCACCTGCGGTTCGATCTGCGCGGCGATGACTTCGCGCGGGCTGCCTTCGGTGAGCATGCGCCCGGCGTCAAGGATCGCCAGCCGGTCGGCGAGCCGTTCCGCTTCGTCCATGAAGTGGGTCGTCAGCAGCACCGTTGTGCCGGCGCGGATCAGCTGCTTCAGGCGTTCCCAGATCAGGTGCCGGGCCTGCGGGTCGAGGCCGGTGGTCGGCTCGTCGAGGATCAGCAGTTCGGGGCGATTGACCAGTGCGCGCGCCAGCGTCAGGCGCCGCTTCATGCCGCCCGACAGCGACTGGATGCGTGCGTCGCGCTTGCTCTCGAGGCCGGCGAAGGCCAGCAGCTCGGGAATGCGCGCGTTGATGGTGGCGTCGTCGAGGCCGAAGTAGCGGCCATATACCAGCAGGTTCTCGGCGCAGGTGAAATCCGGGTCGAGGTTGTCCTGCTGCGGCACGACGCCCACGCGCGCCCGCGCCTCGCGCGCGCGTTCGGGCACCGGCAGTCCGGCCAGGCGGATCTCGCCGGCCGATGGTGCGGTCAGCCCCAGTGCGCAGCGCAGCGTCGTGGTCTTGCCGGCACCGTTGGGGCCGAGCAGGGTGAAGCACTCGCCCGCTCGCAGGGTCAGGTCGATGCCGGCGACCACTTCGGTGTCGCCGTAACGTTTGCGCAGACCGCGGATTTCCAGCGGCAGCGCGAGCGCCGAACGCGCCGCAGGGGCGACGCTCAGGCGCCCGACGGCGGCGGGTGGATGCACGGAGCCGACACGGGCGCCGGTCACGGCATCAGCCTACCGGCGGCCTGGTGCTGGTGAAGCTCGGGCGCGCGAACATGCGATCGGCAAGCGCCGCCAGTGCCGGGTGTGTGTCGCGCCACTCGTGGTGGGCAAAGCGCAGATCGAGGTAGCCGAGCGCGACGGCGACGGCGATGTCGCCCAGGCTCAGGCTGTCGCCGTGCAGCCAGGTACGCCCGCTGGCGCGCCGTTCCAGCTCGTCGAGGCCGCGATCGATTTTTTCCATCTGCCTATCCATTTCCAGCTCGCTGCGCTGGCCGTCGGGCCGGCGCGACTCGAGCAGCGCCGTCACCGCGGCGTCGGTCACGCCGTCAGCCAGTGCCTCGAGCTGGCGCACGCGCACCGCGTCGAGCGGATCGTTCGGCACCAGGCGCGGCGTGGCATCGAGCGTTTCGAGGTAGCCGGCGATCACCGGCGAATCGAAGAACACCTCGTCGTTCTCGGTAACCAGTGCGGGTACCTTGCCCAGCGGGTTGATGCTCGGAATGCGCGTGTTGCCTTCCCACGGCGAATCCACCACCAGTTCGAACGGCAAGCGCTTTTCCGCGAGGATGATGCGGATCTTGCGCGCGTACGGGCTGGTGAGCGAGGCGAAAAGCTTCATGGCGATCTCCTGCGAGGGGGCGGCCGCTCAGAGCGGCGCCCAGTTACGGGCGATGATGTCGCGGATCAGGTGCAGCTTGCCGTGGAAGAAATGGTCGGCGCCGGGGACGACGACCACCGGCAGTTCCTGCAGTCGCGCCCAGTCGAGCACGTTGGCGAGGGCAACGGTTTCGTCCTGCTCGCCGTGGATCACCAGCGTGTCCTTGGGCACCGGGCTGGTCGTATAACTGCGCGCGCCACTGACTTCACCGGTGGCAGTGCCGACCAGCACCATGCGCTGCACCGGCGTCACGCCGCCGGCCAGGCGCTCGGCCACGCGCGTCTGCACGAAGGCGCCGAACGAGAAGCCGCCCAGTGCCAGCGGCAGACTGCCCCAGCGCGATTGTGCCCACGCGAGCACCGACAGCATGTCCTCGGTCTCGGCGGTGCCGTGGTCATGCACGCCGTCGCTCTTGCCGACGCCGCGGAAATTGGGCCGGATCACCGCGTAGCCGAGGTCGCGCAGGCTGCGCGCCAGCGTGTGGGCGATCTTGTTGGTGTTGGCGCCGCCGAACAACGGGTGCGGATGGCACACGAGCGCGATGCCGCGTGCCGTCTCCGGGGCGTCGATGAGGGCATCGATGGCGCCGTCCGGGCCGCGCAGCAGGACGCTCTGGGTGGGCAGCGGACGGGTCATGGATTATCGGGCAGGCGCAGGCGGGAGACGATGCGGCCATGGACGAGATGCTCGTCGATGATCTCGTCGATGTCTTCCTGGTCGATGTAGGTGTACCAGACGTTGTCGGGGTACACCACCAGCACCGGCCCTTCGTCGCAGCGGTCGAGGCAGCCCGCCTTGTTGATGCGCACCTTGCCGCGGCCCTTCAGCCCGAGCGCGCCGATGCGATCCTTCGCATAGGCCTGCATCACCGTGGCCTTGTGGTCGTTGCAGCAGGTATCACCGGGTTCGCGCTGGTTGCAGCAGAAAAACACGTGGTGCTTGAAGTAACTCATCAGGGACTCCGCAGAGGTGACCGGACCGGCCCGTGGCCGCCCGCATGCGCCCGATTATAGCCGTGGCGCCGCCGCCGGGCGCCCTCAGCGCTTCGCCAGATGCTCGCCACGCAGGAGACCGACGGCCGACAGGTAAGCGAGCGCGAGAAACGGCCACAGGTTGGCGCTGAGCTGGGTCAGACCGTGAAAATTGAGGAAGTTGCCTTGTTGCAGCATCTGCTGACCGACCTGGAAATACGGATTCTCCGGCAGCAGGTTGGTCAAAGTCGTCGCCGCCAGCAACGCGACCCCCGCCAGCGCGTGCTGGAACACGCGCGGCAGCAATAGCGCACCGGCGAGCAGCGGGAGGCCGATCAGCAGGCCCTGCTGCGTGCCCGGGGTGAGCCAGAGCAGCGGCGCTCCGGGCAGGAAAAAGGAGGCGGTGGCGAGCGTCTTCGCGCCCAGCCCCAGCAGCAATAGCAGCGCAATCGCCAAGGGACTGGCGGCGTGCATCATGCAGCGCGTAAACAGCCCGACCCCGACCACCGTGATCGCCACCAACGTCGTTTCGAGCAGGATGAAACGCTCCGGCTCGAATTGCAGCGGGGTCGGCAGGCCGAGCAACTGGCGCAGGTCGCCGCTGCCGAACAGCACACGGTCGGGCGTCAACTGGGCGAGTAGCCACAATCCCAGCAGGATCAGCCCGAGATCGCCGAGGTGGCCGGCAATGATGCGCGCCGAGCGCCAGCGGTGCAGCCAGCCGCGCTCGTCGAACAACGGGTGGCCCCAGCGCGCGCCGAGTAGCGCACCAAGCAATGCGCCGAGCACGTTGCAGCCGAGATCGACGTTGGACGATACGCGCGTCGGCAGGAAGTTCTGCGTGATTTCCATGCCGAAACTCAGCAGGCCGGCGATCAGGGTGGTGGCGATCACCGCCCCGCTGAGCCCGAGGCGCTGCGGCAGTGCGGGCGCGAGCACGAAGCCGAAGGGCAGGAAGCCGAGCACGTTGAGGATGAGGTCGGCGCTGCGGTAGTACTTCGGCCACGGTGCGGAGAGGAAGTCGAGCAGCGGCAGCCCGGTGGGCTTCCAGCCGGTCAGCGGGTGCAGACAGGCGTAGACGATCAACAGTCCGTAGGCGACGGCGAGGTAGCGCGGCAATGGGGAAACGGCACGCGCGGCGGGCATCGGCGGGTCCGGGCACAAGAATCGAGAAGCCTCGATTCTAGCCCGGATGCCTCACGTGGCGCCCGGACGTGTCGTCGGGCGCGCGGGAATGGCTTAGCGGATGCCGAGCGTGTGCTGCTGCGGACGGCTGCGCGTCAGCGGGTTGAGGCGGCGCAGGACGTTGGCCGGGGCGTATTCCGTTTGCAAGGCGTCCCAGTCGACGGCGTCGAGCGTGTTCTTGACCAGCAGGCCGAGGTCGGTCGCGCCTTCCATCAGCAGGCGCCGGCCGAAGAACAACGTGTCGGCGTCTTCCTCGCGCAACGCGAGTGCCATGTAGTCGCGCACGTTGGCGGTCAGCGTCAGGTCGGGCTCGCCGCCGCCGGACAGGGCGACGAAGCCGCGCGGGCCGAGGGTGAAATCCAGCGTCAGGCCGGCGTCGCGCACACGCATGCGCAGGTGGCGTCCCGTCAGCGGTTCGAGATCTTCACGCGACAGGATGCGGCCCAGCGCGAGGTTCAACGCGGTGGTCAGCGCGAGGGTCGGCGGGCGCTGCGGCAGGCGCGCGGCGATGCGTGCGAGCGCTGCGGGCAGCGTGAAGGCCGGGATGCGGAATGAGCTCATGGGGGTCGGACTCCGGAAATTTGGTTCAGGTTGTCACGTATTGCTCGACGCCGGGGCGGCCGTGCCAGAAACCGTTGCACGGGGCTTCGACCATCCAGTCGGCACTGCGGCGGAAGGCGTCCTGCGGCGATATGCTGCCGCCGAGCGCGTCGCGGAACAGTTCGAGCACGCGCACGGTGTTCTCGCCCTGCGGACTGACGCGCAGGACCTGCGCCGCCTGGCGGGTCGAGGGCAGGTCGGCGAGCAGGTTATGCACCCGCGCGGACTGCGTCTGCACGCCGTTGAGCGTCAGGAAGGCTTCCCCTTCGCGGGTGCGCAGTGCCAGGCCGTCCTGCATGTCGAGACAGCGGAACTCGCAGGTGTCCTTCTGCAGGTTGAAGTGGCGCGCGGTGAAGCAGCGCGCCGAATGGGCCAGCGGCAGGCGACCCCAGGCCATGATTTCGGTCTCGATCGCGGGCGCGCCGGAGGCGAGCAGTTCGGCGAGCACCGCGCCGGACATTTCCGGCGGCGCCATCCAGCGCGTCGCGCCGGATTCGGCCATCAGCGACAGGGTCGGCGGGTTGAAGATGTTGAGTGTCGGACCGGCGACCCAGTCGCGCCGTCCGGCCACCGTCAGCAGGCGCACCGCCGACATGTCGTTGGCTTCGACGCGGAAATCGGACTGGGCGACGATGCGGCGCAGCGCCTTGAGGTCGGATTCCGATTCGATCAGCGACTGCGACGACAGGATGGCTTCCTTGCCGGCGGCCTTGAGCATCGCGGCGACGTCGAGCCAGTCGTCGTGACGCAGTTCGTGGCGCCGCGAGCACACGGTTTCGCCGAGATAGACGATGTCGGCGGGGCTCGCAGCGATCTGCGCGTAGAAGTCGAGCGTAGCCTGGCGCGACCAGTAGTAGAGCAGGGGACCCAGAGCGATTTTCATGCTGTTCATTTCCACGGCCGGTAGTACGCGCCCAGCGTATGGCTGCGGCCTTCGGAGATCTTGTCGAGTTCGGCGATCCACGCCGGCTGCACGGTGAAACTGTCGGCGTCGCGCATCACGCGGTCGAGCGCCTCGCGCCACACGCGCGTGACCTGGCCGGTGTAGGCGGGGCTGCGCTGGCGGCCTTCGATCTTGATCGCGCGCACGCCGGCGCGGGCGAGTTCGGGCAGCAGCTCCAGGGTGTTGAGGCTGGTCGGTTCCTCGATGGCGTAATAGGTCTCGCCATTGACGTCGAAGCGGCCCTTGCACAGCGTCGGGTAGCCGGCGCGCTCGCCGTCGTCGAAGCGGTCGATGAGGATGCCGTTGAGGCGTGTTTCCATGCCCTGCGGCGTCTGTTCCCAGCGCACGTGCTTGCCCGGCGAGCAGGCGCCGTTGCAGTTCGGCGATTCGCCGGTGGCGTAGGCTGACAGCGCACAGCGCCCCTCGACCATCACGCACAGGCCGCCGAAACCGAAGACTTCGATCTCGACCTGGGTGTTGGCGATGACGTGCTCGACCTGCGGCAGCGACAGCACGCGCGGCAGCACCGCGCGCTGGATGTCGAAGCGTTCGGCGTAGAAATTGATCGCCTCGTAGCTGGTCGCCGAGCCCTGCACCGACAGGTGCAGACGCAGTTGCGGGTGGGTCTTCTGCGCGTAGGCCATGAGGCCGGGGTCGGCGACGATGATCGCGTCGATGCCCAGGTCGGCGGCACGGTCGACGGCCGCGGTCCAGCCGGACCAGTTACTGGCCTGCGGGTAGGTGTTGAGCGCCAGCAATACCTTGCGCTTGCGGTCGTGGGCGTAGCGCACGCCTTCGTTCATCGCCTTGGCGTCGAAGTTCAGGCCGGTGAAGTTGCGCGCGTTGGTCGCGTCCTTGAAGCCGAGATAGACACAATCGGCACCATGGTCGACGGCCGTCTTCAGCGCCGGCAGGCTTCCTGCCGGGCAGACGAGTTCGATCTTTGTATTGGAGGTCATGGCGGGGGGCTGGGGAAAAAAGCTCCGCAACCATAGTGCGACTCGGGCGCGACCGCGTTGACCGGGGTCAAGGGCGGGTCCGGTCGGGCGCACAAAAGTGCCCGGCCGGACGCCCGCCGGGATTACCGGGCCGCGTTCGGGAAGAACAGCTGCTCGCCGTCGATCTTGTAATCGGCGATCGCCTTCTGGCCCGCCGGCGAGACGATCCAGTCGATGAACTGCTGGCCCAGCTCGCGCTTGACGTGCGGGTGCCTGGCCGGGTTCACGAGGATCACGCCGTACTGGTTGAACAAGCGCTTGTCGCCTTCGACGGCGATTGTCAGATCCTGGCGATTCTTGAACGACAGCCAGGTGCCGCGGTCGGCGAGGATGTAGGCGCCGAGCGAGGCCGCCATGTTCAGCGCCGGGCCCATGCCCGAGCCCGAGTCGCGGTACCACGGCCCTTTCGCCTGCTCGAGATCGATGCCGGTGGCCTTCCACAGACGCAGTTCGGCGGCGTGGGTGCCGCTCTTGTCGCCGCGCGACACGAACGGCGCTTTCGCTGTCTCGACTTTCTTCAGCGCCTCGACGATGTCGCGGCCACCGGCGACTTTCGCCGGGTCGGTTTTCGGGCCGATGAGGATGAAGTCGTTGTACATCACTTCCTTGCGTTCGACGCCGAAGCCCTCGGCGACAAATTTCTCCTCGGCCGCCCGGTCATGCACGAACACCACGTCGGCATCGCCGCGGCGCGCGGTGTCGAGCGCCTGGCCAGTCCCCAGCGCGACGACGCGCACCTTGATGCCGGACTGCTGCTCGAAGGCCGGCAGGATGTGGCCGAACAGCCCGGACTGCTCCGTCGAGGTGGTCGACGAGACGATGATGAACTTGTCCTCGGCCTGGGCGCCGGCGAGGCCGAGCAGGCAGGCGAAGGTGAGCAGCAGGGGGCGAAGCAGACGTGCCATGAAGGATCTCCGTGTGATGGGGGAAACGGACCTGCCGTGGGCGAATCCGTGCGCATGCCGTGGCTGTTTGTATCAAAGCCGTGCATGAGCCGCCAGTTCGATGCGGGATGAAATGCCGCTGCTTCGGAAATTGTTTGCATAAGTTCGATCGCGATGTCGCGACGATTCCATTTGTCATCGCGATCGTGTTTGCATGAAGCAGTTCGTGGGAGAGGCTTTAGCCGCGAACGGTCTTACGGCGGCCGATTCGCGGTTGAAGTCGCTCCTGCAGGACGATGGCGCCGCCTCATGCGAATCGGCCGCGGCAAGAATGCGTGTTGCTTTTTGTGCGCCCCCGCCGGGAGGGGCGTGCAGCGTTTTCGGTTAAGCTTTTCGGATGAGCGTGACACTCGACTACCGCTTCGTCGCCGGGGCCGCGGATGTGCGGCCCGGTGGCGCATTGCAGCTGCAGAATCCGCTGCTGGCGATGCTTGATGCGATTCACGCGCAGGGCTCGATCGGCAAGGCTGCGACGCAGCTCAACTTGTCCTATCGTCACCTCTGGGGCGAGCTGAAACGGCACGAGGCGGCCTTCGGCCAGGCGCTGATCACTGGCGGCCAGGGGCGCGCGGCGCAGCTGTCGGCTTTCGGCGAACGCCTGCTGTGGGCCGAGAAGCGCATCCTCGCGCGCCTGCTGCCGCAGGCCGAGAGCCTCGCCGGCCAGATCGACCGCGAATTGCTGCTGGCGGTCGATCCGGGGCTGCAGTTGTTGCCGACCTGCGCCAGTCACGATCTGCTGTTTGGTGCGCTGCGCGAGGCGCTGTTGCGCGACGCGCGGGTGCTGCTCGATGTCGAATACGTCGGCAGCACGCAGGCGCTCGAACGCCTCAACGCCGGCGCCTGCGCACTTGCCGGCATCCACCTGCCGCTCGACGACGAGCACCTGTGCCGGCGCGGTTCGCGCATCCATGCCGCGCTCGGGCGCGAACTGCGTCTCGGCACGCACAAGCTGATCCGCGTCGCGCGCCGCGAGCAGGGCCTGATGGTCGCCGCCGGCAACCCGCTCGGGCTGAGCACGCTGAACGACCTCGCCCGACCCGGCGTCGTGTTCGTCAATCGGCTGCAGGGCTCCGGCACGCGGCTGATTTTCGACGAACTGCTGGTGCGCGCGGGCGTCTGGTCGGCCGACATCGCCGGCTATGCAAGCGGGGAGCACACCCATCTGTCGGTCGCGGCGAATGTCGCCGCCGGTGCGGCGAACTGCGGCTTCGGCCTGCGTGCCGCGGCCGATCGTTTCGGACTCGGCTTCGTGCCCCTCGCGCACGAGCAGTATTTCCTCGTGTGTATCAAGGACGTGCTGGAAACGCCGGCGATGCAGGCGGTGCTGGCCGCGCTGCGCGGCGCGGCCTTCCGCCGGCAGGCCGCGGCCGTGCCGGGCTACGACGCCGAAGCCGCGGGCGAGATCGTGTCGCTGCGGCGCACGCTGCCCTGGTACAAGTAGAACGACCGGTGCAGCCTGCCAATGAGGCCGCCGCAGTCCCCGGAAAGTGTCGAAGGCACGGCTTATGGGCGTGCTTCTTCATCCCCACCATGCTGCCAGGTATTTCGTAATGCTCGTCGCTCGCGCTCTTCCTGAGCTCCGTCCGTTCGTCGGTCTTGCCACGTTGCCGGGCGTGACGGTATCGATGCCGCTGGCGACTTTCTCGCAGGCGCCCTTCGGGACGAGTGCCCGGGCCCCGGCATCATTAGGGCTGGGCGCGCGAGCCCGCCCCGCGCCCCGTGCGCTCTTCACGTTCTGCACGGGCGCGCTGTCGCCGGAGACCCTGGCGGGTGTCGCGGTGATCGTGCCGCGGGCGGCCGCGTCGCAGCTGCCCTTGGTGACGAGTACCAGGACTTCGCCGTTGTTGGCGCCCGGCGCTCGCGCCCTTCCGGCGCCGTGCGCGCTGTCCGGGGCGGCAAACGCTGATCCGGCCAGCGTTGCAACCGTTGCGGCCGCAATGGCCAGCAGTGTCATTTCGAGTTTCATGGGGCTATCCTCGCAGTGCATGTGATCCGGTCACTTCCATGCCTTCGAGTACGCACCGCATAACGGCTTCGGTTCACGTGCAGGCACGATGCCAATGTACGTGCCGCCAGCACATTCACATATCGGGGATGCTCCCTGATTTGCGCTAGTGGAATCCCCTATTCAGATGAAATGCCCGTTCGCTCATTCGCTGTCGAGCCATTGAACCGCGAAGCGCACCAGATCGGGGCCGTTCGGCAGGTGCAGCTTCTCCTTGAGATTGGCGCGGTGGGCTTCGATGGTCTTGATGCTGCGGCTGAGCTTTTCAGCGATCTGCCGGGTGCCGAAGCCGAGTCCGATCAGGTGCAGGACTTCGAACTCGCGCTCGGTCAGGCTGGCGATCGGGCCGCTGGGGGCTTTGCTGGGCCCGACCAGCCGCTGGGCGATGCGCTCGTGCATGGCCTCGCTGAGATAGATATTGCCGGCCAGCACCTGGCGGATGGCCGCGAGGATATGCGCGGTGACCTCGAGCTTCATCAGGTAACCGTTGGCGCCGGCGCGCAGCACGCGTTCGGCGAACAGGCCTTCATCGTGCATGCTCATCACCAGGATCGGCAGTTCCGGATAGCGGTGGCGCAGCGTTTTCACGAGTTCCAGTCCCGAGTCGCCCTGCAGTGTCATGTCGACGATCGCCATGTCGGGCCTGTACGCCTGCATCGTGGCCAGGGCTTCCCGGGCGTTGCCGGCTTCGTAGCAGAGGTCGAGGTCGTCCTGAAGATTGAGAAACTTGGCCATGCCCTCGCGGATGATCGGGTGGTCATCGACCATCAGGATGCGGCGGCGGGCGGCCGGAGGAATTGCGTCGTTCATGATGCGCTTGCCTCCGCTACGGGGTAACTGATGGCGACCGTCGTACCGCCGTGCGCATTCCGGTCGATGGCGCACGACCCCCCGAGCAGGTTCGCGCGGTGGCGCATGTTGTGCAGTCCCAGCCCCTCGCTGCGGTCGGCCGATGCCGGATCGATCCCGATGCCGTCATCGCTGACCGAGAGCGTCAGCATGCCATCGCTGCAGCTCAGGTCGATCCAGATGTGGCGGGCCTGGCTGTATTTCAGTGCGTTGTTGATCGCTTCCTGGGCGATCCGATAGAGATTGATGACGACGAGCGAATCGCGGAGCTGCAGTTCCGGCGCGCTACGCAGGACACAGTCGATCTTCTTGAGCGAATGCGTGCTCTCCGCCAGATTTCTGAGTGCTGCGACGAGCCCCGCGGATTCCAGGGCGGCCGGGTAGAGACCTCGGGCAATCGCCTGGATCATGGCGACGGCCTGTTTCACCAGGGTCACGATGCGTTCCGCGTCGCAGGCCTCCGGATGTCCCTGGGCCCTGAGCTTGTGCTCCAGGGTTGCACCGTAGAGTCCGATGCTGGTCAGGTGTTGTCCGAGTCCGTCATGCAATTCCCGGCCGGTGGCCTTCAGCTGTTCGTCGCCGACCCGCACCAGTTTGCGTTCGAGGCGCCTGCGCGCGGTCATTTCCTCGCGCAGTTCGGCATTCGTCCTGGCCAGACTGGCGGTGCGTTCCCGGACGCGTCGTTCGAGCTCGGCGTGCGACGCTCTGAGTTCGGTCTGGGCGCGCTGTGTCTCGGCATGCGAGGCGACGAGCAGGAGCCCGGTGACAGCCAGCAGATTGACGAAGGTGCTCCAGCGCACCAGGCTGTCGACCGGCGAGTCCGCCGCAAGTGGGCCGGTTCCCCCGGTCGTTCCCCAGATCGCCACGATGGAAACCGCCAGGATGGCGAGGCTGGCTCCCCAGTGATCGAAGCGCAGGGCTGCCCAGATGATGAAGGGCACGATCGCGAGCGCTGCCGGGTAGTAGCCGTGCCCCGCGAGTTCGGGGGCGCCGAAGATCAGGTAGCTGACGCAGCCGAGGGCTGCGACCAGCCCGGCCGCCTCGACGGCCTTGCGCGTCGATGCGATCGGGTGCGGGTGGCTGAGCCAGACCAGCAGCGGCGGGGCCACGACGAGCACGCCGATCATGTCTCCCAGCCACCATTTCAACCATGCCGAGGCGAACCCGGGGAGTGGTACAAGGCCGCCCGCCACCAGGGACGTCACGCCGACGAAGGCGCTGATGGTCGTGCCAAGGATGGCGGCGAGCAGGATCAGGGCCAGGACATCCCGCGTGCGATTCAGGGCGATCTGAAACCGGGCCTGATGTTGCAGGAGGTGCGCGGCGGCCAGGGCTGCGAGTGTGGCCCCGGTGGCAATGCCCGCCGCAGCCGGTAGCGGGACGTCTGCCGACACGTTGGCCAGAAACGAGCCCGCGGCGATGCCGGGAGACACGCGCTTGCCGAAGGCCAGCACTGCCACCAATGCGATCCCGCTGGGCGGCCAGACCAGCGATATTGCGCCGCCGACAACGGCGTAGACCAGACCGATTTTTGCGCTGGCGAAATACAGGAGCGCCAGGCACGCCGAATCCAGGCAGGCGCGACAGCGGGTTCGGCTTGGTTCGGCAACCATGTGCGGGCCTCATCTCGACGACTGTGCTGGATACAAGCACGCAGCGTGGCGTGGTGACGGCCCACATGACGGGGCGCGCCGCGTTTAGCTTGTGTTGCTATGCAGCATAGAGGCTTGGGGGCGAGACTGGCAACAATCACGCGTTGCGCTATCAAGAAATTCCTCATCCCGGCTGTCGCCGGGGGGCGAGACGTTCGGGGCTCTCCGATCAGGCGAGTGTCGGGCAGGCGTCGTCGACCGATTCGGGACGCGCGTCGGCGGCGATCAGACGCACGCCGTTCCGGCGCGCGGTGACGTCGGCGAGGATCGCGAGCGCGATTTCGGGCGGGGTGCGGCTGCCCAGCGGCAGGCCGACCGGGCCGAGCAGGCGGTCGACGTCGGCATCGGTGAGGTCGAAGAGTTTCAGCCGTTCGCGCCGCCGTTCACTGTTCGCGCGCGAGCCGATCGCACCGATGTAGAAGGCGTTGGTCTTCAGTGCGTCGATCAGCGCGAGGTCGTCGAGCTTGGGGTCGTGCGTCGCGCCGATGATCACGGTGCGGCGGTCGGGGCGCAGTGCGATCACCGCGTCGTCGGGCATCTCGATCGTCACACTGGCGCCCGGCACGGCCCAGCTTTCGCGATACTCCTCGCGCGGTTCGCTGATCGTCACCTGGTAGTCGAGCGCCAGCGCGAACTCGGCGAGGTAGCGCGACAGCTGGCCGGCGCCGATGATCAGCATGCGCCAGCGCGGGCCGAAAGCCGCCACCAGCGTGCGGCCGTCGAACACCACCGCGCTGTCGGGAACATCGGCCAGCAGATCGACCGCTCCGCTCGCGAGATCGAGGCGGCGCGCGACCATTTCGCCGCGCTCGATGCCGGCGAGCACCTCGGCGAGGCGGTTGTCGGCCCCTACCGGTTCGAGCACCAATTCAAGCTTGCCGCCGCAGGGCAGGCCGAAGCGGCGCGTCTGCTCGGCGGTGATGCCGTAGGTGACGTGCTCGGGCCGCTTGGGGCGTTCGTTGCGCAGGCGGTCGAGCAGGTCGTCCTCGATGCAGCCGCCGGACACCGAGCCGACGAGGCGACCGTCGCCGGCGATCGCGAGCAGCGCGCCTTCGGGGCGCGGCGACGAACCCCAGGTCCGTACGACCGTCGCGAGCGTGACCGGCACGCCGGCCGCAGACCACGCGACCGCCTGACGCAGTACTTCGAGATTGACGCTGTCCATGTCAGCTCCCTTCGTCCCACAGCCGGCGCACCAGGCGCTTGGCGAGCACCGGCGTCGCGCGGCGACGGTAGGGCACGCTCACGAGCGTCGTTTCCATCGGCTGGATGCCGCGCTTGATGTGGCGTTCCGCTGTAGCCAAGGCCGCATCGTCGAGCGGCTTGCCGGCGAGTTCGTCGAGGCCCGCGATGAATTCCGGGCGCGACGACACGCCGGTGCAGGCGATGCGCAGTTCGCCGATTGTGTCGCCGTCGCGCCGCAAGGCGACTGCGACACCGGTCAGCGGAAAGTCGATCGCGCCGCGCACGCGCAGCTTCTCGTAGGTGCTGACCCAGCCATTGGCGAGCGGCATCGTTACTGCCAGCAGCAGTTCGTCGGGCCCGAGCGCGAGCCAGCGCATACCGTCATCGACATAGAACTCCGCGAGCGGCAGGCGGCGGACGCCCTGCGGGCCGAGGATCTCGACGTCGGCGCCGAGCGCCAGCAGTGCCGGCGCGACGTCGCCGCTGAAGGCCGCGTAGCAGCGGCTCGACTTCGGCGCGACGCGGCAGACGTCGCCAGCGAGCTTCATGCAGTACTGGTTGGCCTGGCGCCAATGCTCACTCTGGTTGAAATACTGGCAGCGCGTCTCGAGGCACAGGTTGCCGCCGAGCGTCGCCGCGTTGCGGTGCGTCGGCCCGGCGACCGCCAGCGCGGCCTGGGCGAGCGCGGGCAGGCGGGCAAGCACGGTGGCGTCGGCGGCGAGGGTTGCGAGCGTGACGCGGGCACCGATGCGCAGGACGTCGCCCGTGTGCTGCACTTCGCGCATTTCGCCGATGCCGGCCAGGTCAATGACGACTTCGGCGCCGACAAGGCCGCGGCGCATGTTCGGCAGCAGATCGGTGCCGCCGGCGATGAAGCGGCTCGCCGGGTGCGCGCCGCGCAGGCGCACCGCCTCGGCGGCGCTCGCCGGACTCAGCAGACGGAATTCGGACAGGGCACCCATCATGCTTCTCCTTTCGCCGTTGTGGCCATATTCGCCGGCGCAGCGGTGCCGACGCGGGGTTTGCGGTTGAGTGCGTTGAACACGCGGTCAGGGGTGAAGGGCAGCGCCCGGATGCGCGTGCCGGTGGCGTCCTCGACCGCCGCGGCGAGCGCCGACATGAAGCCCGACAGCGGGCCTTCGCTCGCCTCCTTGGCGCCGAACGGGCCGTTCGGGTCGATGCTCTCGACGATATGCACCTCGATGTCGGGCGATTCGACGATCGTCGGCACGCGGTAGTCGAGCAGGTTCGCGGCCTTGTGGCGGCCGTTCTCGTACACCGTTTCCTCCGACAGCGCCTGCCCCATGCCCATCCACACCGCGCCCTGCACTTGGCCTTCGACCGACATCGGGTTGAGCGCGAAGCCGCAGTCGATCGCCACCCACACCTTGTCGATCGTGACCTTGCCGAGTTCGGTGTCGACGCTGACCTCGACGGCCTGAGCGGCGTAGGAGAAGCCCATCGTCGAGCCGACCGCCCCGCCGCGCTGCTTGCCGCCCTGGAACTCGGGCGGGCAGGTGAAGGTGCCTTTCGCGGTGATCGTGCCGGTCGCGACCAGCGCCTCCTCGACGACCTCGGCGAACGGAATCTGGCGTGCGGGATCGCCTGCGACGGCCGCCGCTTCGCCCAGCCAGTCGACCTCGGCCTCGCTGATTTCGAGTCGCTTCGCCGCTGCGGTGACGAGCACGCGCTTGAGGTTCTCGGCCGCATCGAGCGCCGCGTTGCCGACCATGAAGGTCACCCGCGACGAGTACGATCCGTTGTCCTTCGGCGTGATCGCCGAGTCGGTAGCGATCAGGCGGATGCGCGAGTAGTCGATGCCCAGCACCTCGGCGACGACCTGCGTGATGATCGTCGAGGAGCCCTGGCCGATGTCGGAGGCGCCGGTCAGGATCGTCACGCTGGCGTCGAAGTCGACCTTCAGCACGATCACCGCGTGCGGTTCGCCCGACCAATGCACCGGTTTTGCCGAACCGCTGACGAAGTGCGAACACGCGACGCCGAGGCCGCGCTTGATCGGACCATCGCCGGCGAGCTTGCCGCGCCGCTCGCGCCAGCCGCTCGCCTGTTCGACCCAGTCGATACACTCGGGCAGACCGTAACTCATCACTTTCAGGCCGTTGATCGTGTCGGTCGGCGCCTTGAGCAGGTTCTTGCGGCGGACTTCGATCGGATCGAGGCCGAGTTCGGCGGCCATCGTGTCGAGTAGCGATTCGAACGCGAAGCGTGCATTGACCGTGCCGTGGCCGCGCATCGCCCCGCAGGCCGGGGTGTTCGAATACACGCGATAGCCGTCGTATTTCACTGCCGGAAGGTCGTACAGCCCGTTGAGCAGTGCGCCGGCGTAGAGGATCGTCACGAGCCCGTAGCCGCCGTAAGCGCCGCCGCGCTGCACCATCTCGGTCTGACAGGCAGTGAGGCGGCCGTCGCGCGTCAGGCCCAGCTTCATGCGAATGTGGGTCTCGGGGCGGCCCCGGTGCGTGAGGAAGGCTTCCTCGCGCGTCTGCAGCAGGCGCACCGTGCCGCGCGCAGCGCGGGCGAGCAGGGCGCAGATGATCTCGAAATTGAGGGCTTCGACGCGGTGGCCGAAGCCGCCGCCGACGTAGGGCTTGATGACACGGATATGCGCCGCTTCCATCCTCATGCAGCGCGCGAGCGTCAGATGTACATAATACGGGACCTGCGTCACCGACCACAGCGTCAGGTGGCCGCGCTCGGTGTCCCAAGTCGCGAGCGCCGCGTTCGGCTCCATCATCGCGTGATGGACTTCGGCGCATTCGTAGCTTTCCTCCCGGACCAGATCGGCGGCTGCAAAGCCCGCTGCGACGTCGCCGAACTCGTTATGCACCTCGCGCTCGATGTTGCCCGGCTTGTTGTCGTGCAGCAGCATCGCGTCGGGCTTGCGCGCGTCTGACGCGCTGAAATAGGCGGGCAGTTCGCGTACTTTCACGCGGATCAGCGCGAGGGCCGCGTCGGCGGTCGCTTCGTCCACCGCCGCGACCGCGGCGATCGGGTCGCCGTGGTAGCGCACGCGGCCACGCGCGAGCGGAAATTCGTTCTGCGCGATGGGGATCACGCCGTAGGGCATGTCGCACGCGTCGCCGGTGATCACTGCGCGCACGCCCGGCAGCTTCTGCGCCTCGCTGATATCGATTTCGAGGAGCTCGGCGTGCGCCCAGGCGCTGCGCAGGATCTTCCCGACCAGCGCGCCGACGGCCGGAAGGTCGGCGGTGTAGCGGGCCGCGCCGGTGACCTTCTCGACCCCATCGACCAGGGGCAGGCGGGCACCGACGCCGCGCGGCTCGCCGGTGGTTCGTTCAAGGCGCGGCAGGGGGCGGTCCGGGGCGTTCATGCCGACACCTCGTCGCAAGCTGCCGCCGCCTCGACCGACTCGACGATCTTCACGTAGCCGGTGCAGCGGCACAGGTTGCCGGCGAGCGCGGCGCGGATCTCGTCGCGCGAGGGCTGCGGATTGCGCCGCAGCAGCGCCTCGGCCGCCATGATCATGCCGGGGGTGCAGAAGCCGCACTGGCTACCCAGGTGCTCGTGGAAGGCGCGTTGCAGCCGCGACAGGTTGCCCTCGGTGCTCAGGCCCTCGATCGTCTCGATGCGGCGCCCGGCGACGCTGTGCGCCAGCGTGCTGCACGCGAGCCGCGGCTGGCCGTCGACGAGGACCGTACACGCGCCGCACTCGCCGCCGTCGCAGCCCTGTTTGGTGCCGGTCAGGCCCAGTGTGTCGCGCAGGTAGTCGAGCAACAGCGCATTCTCGGCGACCGCGTCTTCGCGCAGCCGGCCATTCACCGAAAGTCTCAGCAGGGTCTTCACATCGCCTCCTCTTGTGGATCGCCGCTGCCATGGCCGGCAAGGTCGATCCGCCAACATAGTTTGACGTCAAACAATTTAACGTGAAGCGATGCTAGCACCGTTCGAGGTGTTGGGAAATATGAATGTCAGTGCATACGCCATAATCGCCCGGCGGGGCGAAACGTCATGACTCAAGCGCGATTGACGCGTGCGCGCCGACGCGCCGCAGGCCCGTTGCTGCAACAAATCACGGCGGTTTTTGCCCGCCGGGCGCGCATGGATTTCTGGTCGCGAAAAAAACGCCCCGGCTGTCGGGCAGGCGGGGCGGAGCGCGGGGTTCCCGGGCGCGAGTGCGCCTTGCAGTGTTCAGTGCCCCGCGTGGCCGTGATGCGAAGTCTGCAGATGGCTCGCGACGTGGCCGTGCACCGGCTTCACCAGCGTCTGTGGCAGCAGCGAGCCGGCCAGCATGCCGATGATGCCGGCCAGCATGCCGGCGAAGTGGGGCGGCACGTCGGCTTCGGGTGCGACGATCTCGAGCAGCACCCACACGACCAGTCCGAGCAGGATCGACGCCAGCGCGCCCTGCGTGCTCGCGCGCTTCCAGTACAGGCCAAAGGCAAGCGGCACGAAGGCGGTCGCGAGGGTGACCTTGTAAGCGTTTTCGACCATGCCGTGGATGCTCTCTTCGGTGTTCATCGCATACCAGGTGATCAACAGCGCGAAGGCAACGACGACGCTGCGCGTAAGCCACAGGAAGCTGTGGTCCTTCATCCTGGGGAAGGTGCCGCGCAGGATGTTCTCGGAGAAAGTCACCGAAGGCGCCAGCAGCGTGCCGGACGCGGTGCTCATGATTGCCGACAGCAGTGCGCCGAAGAACATCACCTGCGCGAACAGCGGCGTGTGCGTGAGGATGAGCTGTGGCAGGATCTGTTGGCTGTCGCTGTCCTGGTACTCCGCGACCAGTTCGGGGTCGATCAGTGCGGCCGAGTAGGCGATGAACAGGGGCACGAAGGCGAAGACGAAGTAGCCCGAGCCGCCGAGCAGGGTCCCGCGCACGGCAATCTTTTCGTTGCGCGCGGAGTTCAGCCGCTGGAATACGTCCTGCTGGGGAATCGAGCCGAAGCCCATGGTCAGGATGCCGGCAAGGAATGCGATGATGTCCTTGGCCTCGAATGCGGGCAGGAAGTTGAATTTCCCGGCCTCGCTGGCATGATTCAACACCATGCCGACGCCGCCGGCCATGTCGCCGACCAGCCAGGCGATGTAGAACAGGCCGATGATGATGACGATCATCTGCATGAAGTCGGTCAGCGCCACCGACCACATGCCGCCGAACAGCGTGTAGATGAGCACCACCGCGGCGCCGATCATCATGCCGGCCTCGTTCGAGATCGCGCCATCGGTGAGTATATTGAACACCAGGCCCAATGCGGTGATCTGGGCTGCGACCCAGCCGAGGTAGGAGATCACGATCGCGAGCGAGCACAGCACTTCGACGGTGCGACCGTAGCGCGTGCGGTAATAGTCGCCCAGCGTCAGCAGGTTCATGCGGTACAGCGGACGTGCAAAGAACAGGCCGACAAGGATCAGGCACAGCGATGCGCCGAAGGGGTCGGACCACAGGCCGCGCAGGCCTTCGTCGATGAAGGTCGCGGAGATGCCGAGCACCGTCTCCGAGCCGAACCAGGTCGCGAACACCGTGGCGGTAACGATGTACAGCGGCAAGTGGCGACCGGCCGCCACGTAGTCGGTAGTGGTCTTGACCTTGGTGGCGGCGTACAGGCCGACGCCGATCGAGACGAGAAGATAAGCGATGACGAAGCCGATCAACATGCTTGGGCCTTTCCGCGGGAGCGCGTTGGGTGGAGTGAATTCAGGGGGCGAAGTTTAGCAATGAATGCCGCCGCGCGGGGAGCGTGAACCCCGCGCGCGGCATGGTGTTGACGCACCTTTGTGGTGCGGCATTGCGGGCGTGCCGCGGTGCGGCAACTGGCGTGCGCCTCAGGGCTGCAGCGGCCCGCTCGCGTGGCGTCGGCAGGCGGCGCCGAGCGTGTCGATGACGACATCGGCGGCGTGGTCGAGCTCCGCCTCGGTGATCACCAGCGGCGGCGCGAAACGGATCACCGTGTGGTGCGTGTCCTTGGTGGCGATGCCGTGCGCGAGCAGCAGTTCGGCGGCGGTGCTTGCGTGCAGCACCGCGGGATCGAGTTCGACCCCGATCAGCAGGCCGCGGCCGCGTACCGCACGTATGCAGGGCAGGTGCGCTTCGCTTAGTTTCTTCATCAGGCGCTCGCCGAGGCGTGCGGCACGCTCCCACGGACGGGTTTCTTCCAGCAGGTCGAGCACTTCCAGCGCCACCGCGGCACTGAGCGGATTACCGCCGAAAGTCGAGCCGTGGTCGCCGGGGTGGAAGACGTCCATTACCGCCGCGTCGGCGAGGAAGGCCGACACCGGCAGCAGCCCCCCGCCGAGCGCCTTGCCGAGGATCAGCCCGTCCGGATGCACGCCGTCGTGGTCGCAGGCGAGTAGCCGCCCGGTGCGCCCGAGGCCGGTCTGGATCTCGTCGACGATCAACAGGACGTTGTGGCGCCGGCAGATCTCGGCGCAACGCGCGAGGTAACCGGCCGGTGGCACGATGATGCCGCCTTCACCCTGGATCGCTTCGACCAGAAAGGCCGCGGTGTCCGGCGTGATCGCCGCTTCCAGCGCCGCGGTGTCGCCATACGGTACGCGCTTGAAGCCTGCCGGGAAGGGGCCGAAGCCGTCGCGGTACTGCGCTTCCGACGACATGCCGACGATGGTGATCGAGCGGCCGTGGAAATTGCCTTCGCAGGCGATGATTTCGGCCTTTTCGCCGGCCACACCCTTGATCTTGTAGGCCCATTTGCGCGCCGCCTTGAGGGCCGTCTCGACCGCTTCGAGTCCGGTATTCACCGGCAGCACGCGATCGTAGCCGAACAGTCCGCTCAGACGCTCCAGCAGCAGCGGCAGGCGGTCGTTGGAATACGCACGCGAGGTCAGCGCAAGCCGCTGCGCCTGGTCGTTCAGCGCGCGCAGCAGGCGCGGGTGGGCGTGGCCGAAGCTGACCGCCGAATAGGCGCTCATCATGTCGAGGTAACGCCGGCCTTCGACATCCCACAGCCACACGCCCTGGCCGCGATGGAACACGACCGGCAGTGGTGCGTAGTTGTGCGCGCCGAAGTGGCGTTCCTTCGCCCGCAAGGGATAGGTGCCCGGCCCCAGCGCCGCGCCGGCAAGGTTCGCGACCCACGCGGCGCCCGTGCCGGCGGGGTCGAGATGCGGCAGGTATTCGACGATTTCCAGCGCGACAAAGTCGCCGCAGGCGCGCAGCGCAAGCAGTGCGTTGCACAGATCCTCCGGCGCGATGCCGTCCGCTTCCGGGCAGGTGGTGGCGGGGAAGTCCTGCGGGTCGAGCGCGTCGAGGTCGATGCTGACACCGAAGGCCACGCTGCACCGGCGCACCACGCTCAGCGCGTCGCAGAACACCGCCGCCATGCCGCGTTCGCGGACTTCGGCCATGTCGAAGATGCGCAGCCCGAGGCGCTGCAGACGCTCCCGTTCTTCCGGCTCCCAGGCGCGTGCGCCGATGATGCAGACGTTGGCGGGATTCAGCGGCGGGCCGCTCACCCCGGTCAGGGCCGGGTTGCCTTCGCCGAGTAGTGCCGCCAGCGGCATGCCGTGGATATTGCCGGAATGGGTGCTGTGGTCGGTGTGGCTGTCCAGATGCGCGTCGATCCAGATCAGGCCGAGTTCGCCGCGCGCCGCGACGCGGCTCGCCACGCCGCGCCAGGTGCCGATGCCGACCGCGTGGTCACCGCCGATGATGAAGGGAAAAGCCTCGGGCGCCAGCGCGGTGAGATGATCGGCCACGCGCTGCGCGACATCGCCGACGGCGGCCAGGCGTTCATGCATCGGCGCCCCGGCGTGCGGCACCTGCAGGGGCGTCACGGTTTCGTGCCAGCTTGCGGCAATGCCGAGGCCGCGCAGTCGATGCAGCAGTTCGCCGTGTTCGAGCGCGGCGGGGCCGGCGTCGGGGCCCGCAGCGGGGGCGCCGAGCGCCGAAGCGACGCCGATGATGCGCACGTCGGTGCGCGCGGCTCCATGTGCCGGGACATGAAGCGGGGCCGAGTGAGTCATGACCATCCTCCCTGCCCGCAGAGGCTGCGGACGAATAGTCGAAGCGCTTAAGCGTTCGATATCCGCCCGCAAAAAACGTTCAGGCGCGGGTCAACCGAACATGCGGTACAGCTCGATCCCGACCATGGCCGCCAGCAGCACCCCGACCAGTCGGAGCACGCGGTCCTGACGCTGCTGGTTCGCGGCCAGACGGGCCAGCTCCTCGCGCTGCGCGGTCTGCTGGTGCGCCGTGTCGGTGAGTGTCTGATGCACCAGGCGCGGCAGTTGCGGCAGTGTCGCGGCCCACGTCGGGGCTTCTTCCTTGATGCCGCGCAGCAGCCCGCGCCAGCCCATCTGCTCGTCCATCCAGCGTTCGAGGAAAGGCTTGGCGGTCTTCCACAGGTCGAGGTCCGGGTCGAGCTGGCGCCCGAGACCCTCGATGTTGAGCAGCGTCTTCTGCAGCAGCACGAGCTGCGGCTGCACTTCCATCTCGAAGCGGCGCGCGGTCTGGAACAGGCGCAGCAGCGTCTTGCCGAAGGAGATGTCCTTCAGCGGACGGTCGAAGATCGGTTCGCACACCGCGCGGATCGCGCCTTCGAATTCATCGACGCGGGTGTTGGCCGGCACCCAGCCGGCTTCGATATGGGCGCGCGCGACGCGGTTGTAATCGCGCTTGAAGAAGGCGAGGAAGTTCTGCGCCAGGTAGTTCTTGTCGACTTCGGTGAGCGTGCCGACGATGCCGAAATCGAGCGCGATGTAGCGTCCGTCGGCATGCACGAAGATATTGCCGGGGTGCATGTCGGCGTGGAAGAAACCGTCGCGGAACACCTGCGTGAAGAAGATTTCGACGCCGGCGCGCGACAGCTGCGACAGGTCCGTGCCCTGCGCCTTCAGCGCCTCGATCTGCGAGATCGGCACGCCGTGCATGCGCTCCATCACCATCACCGACTTGCCGCACCAGTCCCAATACACTTCGGGCACCTGCAGCAGCTTCGAATCGGTGAAGTTGCGCCGCAGCTGCGAGCAGTTCGCCGCCTCGCGCATCAGGTCGAGCTCGTCGTGCAGGTACTTGCTGAACTCCGCCACCACTTCGCGCGGCTTCAGGCGCCGGCCTTCGACCCACAGCTTGTCGAGCAGGATCGCCGCGGTTTCGAGCAGGGCGAGATCGTGTTCGATGACGCGCTCGATGCCCGGGCGCAGGATCTTCACCGCGACTTCGGTGCCGTCCGGCAGTTCGGCGAAATGCACCTGCGCGACCGAGGCGGAAGCGACCGGCGTGCGTTCGAAATTGACGAACACGTCGTCGACCGGCTTGCGGTAGAAACCTTCCAGCACCGCCAGCGCCTGCTCGGTGGGGAAGGGCGGCACGCGGTCCTGCAGCAGCGCGAGTTCGTCGGCAAGGTCCGGCGGCAGCAGATCGCGGCGCGTCGACAGCATCTGGCCGAACTTGACGAAGATCGGGCCGAGCGACTCCAGCGCCTGGCGCAGCCGCATGCCGCGCGGCTCCTTGGGATGGCGCCAGAAGAACACGGCGTGCCAGACGCGCAGCAGGCGGCCGCTCGAATCGGCGTCGAGCACCATCTGGTCAAGGCCGAAGCGAAGGCCCACGGTGACGATCTTGGCGAGGCGGAACAGGCGCACGGGACGAGGCGGAAGAGGCAAAGCGCGGACTTTAGCCCGAAAGGCTGCCCGGTGAAAGCCGAGATTCCGTGCACTGTGCGATGCAGCACCGGTCTGATGAGGCCGATCCGCTATAATTCAGCCCTTTTCCGCAATCCCGAGTGCCATGAGCGCCGATCCGAAAGTCCATCTTGCCGAGCTGTTGCGTACTGCGCTGAAGAGCGTGGCGCCCGACCTGACCGATACCCCGATCCATCTCGAACGCCCGAAACAGGCCGGACATGGCGACTTCGCGACCAATCTCGCGCTGCAGCTTGCCAAGCCGCTGCGCCGCAGTCCGCGCGATCTCGCGACGATGCTGATGGCCGAACTGCCCGCGTCGAAGATGGTCGCCGCGACCGAAATTGCCGGTGCCGGCTTCATCAACTTCACTCTCGCGGCCGGCGCCAAGACCGGCGTTGTCAGTGAGGTGCTGGCACGCGCCGGCGACTTCGGCCGCGGTGCGCGCAGCGGCCAGAAGGTGCAGCTCGAGTTCGTCTCGGCCAACCCGACCGGTCCGCTGCATGTCGGCCACGGCCGCGGTGCGGCCTACGGCGCGTCGCTGGCGTCGGTGCTCGACTTCGCCGGGCACGACGTGACGCGCGAGTACTACATCAACGATGCCGGTCGGCAGATGGACATCCTCGCGCTGTCGACCTGGCTGCGCTACCTCGCCTTCTTCAACATCGAGATCGCGTTTCCGCCCAACGCCTATCAGGGGGACTACGTCATCAACATGGCGCGCGAGATGCGCGAGGGCCACCAGGACCGCTTCGCCAAATTCACCGCGGTGCAGCTCCTCGACGGCGCTCCCGGCCTGCCGGCGGTCGAGCGCAAGGACGACGAGGCCAAGCAGCAGCGCGAGGAGCATCTCGACGTGCTGATTGCCAACGCCAAGCGCCTGCTCGGCGAGGACTACCACTGGGTGCATGGCTTCGCGCTGAACGAGCAGCTTGGCGACGGGCGCGAGGACCTCGAAGAGTTCGGCGTGCATTTCGACAAGTGGTTCTCGGAGAAGAGCCTGTTCGACACCGGGCTGGTCGAGCGCGCGGTGGCGCAGCTCGAAAAGCACGGCCACATCTACGTGCAGGACGGCGCCAAGTGGTTCCGCTCGACCGCTTTCGGCGACGAGAAGGACCGCGTGGTGCAGCGCGAGAACGGCCTGTATACGTACTTTGCGTCCGACATCGCCTACCACCTGAACAAGTACGAGCGCGGCTTCGATCGCATCATCGACATCTGGGGCGCCGACCACCACGGCTACATCCCGCGCGTGAAGGGTGCGCTCGCCGCGCTCGGCCTGCCGCCGGAGAAGCTCGAGGTGGCGCTGGTGCAGTTCGCGGTGCTGTACCGCAACGGCCAGAAGGCCGCGATGTCGACGCGCTCGGGCGAATTCGTCACGCTGCGCGAACTGCGCCGCGAGGTGGGCAACGATGCGTGCCGCTTCTTCTACGTGCTGAGGAAGAGCGATCAGCATCTGGACTTCGACCTCGATCTGGCGAAGAGCCAGAGCAACGAGAACCCGGTCTATTACGTGCAATACGCTCACGCCCGCGTGTGTTCGGTGCTGCAGCAATGGGGCGGCGACCTCGCCGAACTGGGCGCCGCCGATCTCGCGTGCCTGGAGAATGAGCGCGAACTGGCGCTGTGCGCCCGTCTCGGCAGCTTCCCCGAGCTCGTGCAGAACGCCGCCGCCGACTACGCGCCGCACCAGATCGCCTTCTACCTGAAGGATCTCGCCGGCGAATTCCACAGCTGGTACAACGCCGAACGCATGCTGGTCGATGATGCCGCGCTGCGTCTCGCGCGTCTGGCACTCGCTGCGGCCGTGCGTCAGGTGCTGGTTTCCGGGCTGGCGCTGCTCGGCGTATCCGCGCCGCAGTCGATGTAATTTCCGGAGAAGTTAGTGAGCCGTGACCGCAAGCCCCGCCCGAAGACCCGCCAGCCGGCAAAGAGCCGCGGCGGCGTCATCGTCGGCATCTTCATCGGCCTGGTGCTCGGGGCCGTGTTCGCGGCCGGAGCCGCCTGGTATTTCACCCGCAATTCGCCGTTCCAGGCGCCCCCGGCGGCGGCTCCGACCGCGTCGCGCGCGCCTGCGGCAGACCAACCGGCCTCGCTGCCGGGCAAACCCGGTGATCGTCCGGTGGTGAAGCCGGACTTCGAGTTCTACAAGATTCTGCCCCAGGGCGACGGCGCACCGACCGAGAGCAAGCCTGCCACGCCGGTGGCCGCGCCTGCGAAGGCCGAAAAGCTGTACCTGCAGATCGGTGCCTTCGAAAATCCGGCCGAAGCCGACAACCTCAAGGCCAAGCTTGCGCTCAATGGCATCGAAGCGAGCGCCCAACGCGCGCAACTGCCCGATGGCCGGACAATGCATCGCGTGCGCGTCGGCCCGTTCGGCAAGCCGGAAGACATGAACCCGGTGCGTGCGCGGCTGGCCGAAGCCGGTTTCACCGCCTCGGTGGTGAAAGCCAATTCCGCATCGCCGGCAACAAACTGAATATGCGGACGCGATTGCGGGAACATCCGCCAGCGTTTGCCGTCTGAGACCCTGTCATCAACTCGGGAGCAATGAATGAATCGTCGTGTCGCACTCAAGCAATTGTCCGCCCTGGTCGCCTTCGCGGCCCTCGGCGGCGCGGCCTATGCCCAGCGTGCCGGTGCCCAGCCCTTCCAGACGCTCGGCGCCAAGGTGCCGACCGAGCTTCCCGGCAAGGTGGAAGTGATCGAGTTCTTTTCCTACGGTTGCCCGCACTGCAATGATTTCGAGCCGCTGCTGAACACCTGGAGCAAGGCCCTGCCGGCGGACGTTCATTTCATCAAGGTGCCGATCACCTTCAACCGTGCCGAATGGACCACGCTTGCGCGCATTTATTACACGCTCGAGGCGATGGGCGAGGCAGGCAAGCACGGACCGGCGGTGTTCGCCGCGATCCACGAGCAGAAGCGCCAGCTGCACAAGGAAGACGTGCTGTTCGACTGGATCGGCAGCGTCACCGACGCGAAGCGCTTCACCGAGACCTACAAGTCCTTCGGCGTGCAGTCGCGCGTGCAGCGTGCCAACCAGATTGCCGCGGCCTACCGCGTCAGCGGCGTGCCCTTGATGGCGGTCGACGGCCGCTTCATGGTGTCGGCGAGTACCGCCGGCAGTCACGAGGCGATGCTCAAGACGGTGACCGAACTGATCGCGCGTTCGCGTTCGGAAAAGGGCAAGTCCTGATCGCCACGGTTGCGATGCAGATGGCCGTGTAGGAGCGGTTTCAGCCGCTCCTGCCGGATTCCGCCTTCGCAAGTCATGACTCAAGCGATGCATACGTGACGCACCGATCCGACGCCGCTGCGTCCCGCACAAGTCCGGCTCCGGCCGGACTTCGTGTTTTTCTGACTGGCGCGTCGAGCGGCCTGGGGCAGGCCTTCGCGCGTCACTATGCACAGCGTGGCGCCAGTCTCGGGCTGGTGGCGCGGCGCGGCGACGCGTTGGCCGCCCTGTCGGCCGCGCTGCCCGGCCGGCATCTGGCCCTGCCGGCCGACGTCGGTGACGCCGCGGCGCTGGCGCTGGCCGCCAGGACCTATATCGACCATTTCGGCGTGCCCGACATCGTCATCGCCAATGCCGGCGTGTCGGTCGGAACGCTGACCGAATGCGCCGAGGATCTTCACGCCTTCGAGCGCGTACTGCGCACCAACGTGAATGGCATGGTCGCGAGCTTCCAGCCTTTCGTCGAGGCGATGCGTGGGCGTGGTTCCGGCCGTCTGGTCGGGATCGCCTCGGTCGCCGGCATCCGCGGCCTGCCCGGCGCAGGCGCTTACAGTGCGTCGAAGGCGGCGGCGATTGCCTATCTGGAAAGCCTGCGGGTGGAAATGCACGGCAGCGGCGTGCGCGTCGTCACGCTGGCGCCGGGCTACATCGCCACGCCGATGACCGCCGGCAACCCGTACCCGATGCCCTTCATGCTGCAGCCCGACGATGCCGCGCGCCGGATGGCGAAGGTGATCGATGCGGGCCGCGGGTATGCCGTGGTGCCGTGGCAGATGGGCCTGGTCGCAAGCGTGCTGCGGGCGCTGCCGAACCCGGTGTTCGATGCGCTGTTCGCCCGCGCCGGCCGCAAGCCGCGCGATCTGCCCTTGTAGCGCGCGCCGCGGATGAGCGCAGGCGCGCATTCCTTCGGCGGCTATTTCAAGCTGGTGCTGACCACGGCGTTCTGGGGCGGGGCGTTCATTGCCGGTCGCCATCTCGCGCAGCACATGCCGCATTTCCTCGCCGCGACCGGACGTTTCGTCGCGGCGCTGCTGCCGCTGCTGGTGTTCGCGGTCGCCACGGGCAATTTCCCGCGGCTCGCGCGGCGCCAGGTGGTGGCGACGCTGCTGCTCGGGGCGACCGGCGTGTTCGCCTATAACGCCTTCTTCTTCGCCGGCCTCGCGCTCATCCCGGCATCGCGCGCGGCGCTGATCGTCGCGCTGTCGCCGATCATGACGATGTTGGTGATGCGCGTGTTGATGCGCGAGCGCTGGAGCGCGATGCGCTTTGTCGGCGTGGCGATCTCGCTGGCGGGCGTGGCGCTGGTGATCACGCACGGCGACGTGGCCGCCGCGTTCAGCGGCGCGGTGGGGCTCGGCGAGCTGTGGATCTTCCTCGCCGTGGTGGCGTGGGTCGCCTACACCATCATCGGCAAACGCGCGCTCGAGGGCCTGTCGGCGACGGCGGCCACGACCTGGTCGACCTTGTGGGGCACGCTGATGCTGGCGGTGCCGGCGCTGGCGGAACTCGCCGGGGGCGCGGTGAGCTGGCCGGACAGCGCGTCGTGGCTGGCGATGGCCTACCTCGGCGTGTGCGGCACCGCGCTCGCCTTTGTCTGGTACAACCAGGCGGTTGCCGCGATCGGCCCGGCGCGCGCGACGCTGTTCACCAATCTGGTGCCGGTGTTCGCGGTGATCTTCTCGGTGATTTTCCTCGGCGAACGCCCGGTGCTGGCGAGTCTCGTCGGCGGCGCGATGGTGGTATCGGGGGTCTTTCTGGCCAATCGTTCCGGCGCCGTCGTCGTCGCCGCACGCTGATCCGGCTTGCGGTTTCCGCTTCAGCAACGCCGCCTCTTCCCCGTCGCACGCGATCCGCGTATGGTTATCCGAATAATGTGGGGCGGCGATGTCCGGCTGCATGACCTGTCGCGGCGCGGCCCCCGATAAGCGGGAGACAGCGATGCAGTCACGCCATTCGGAAAGCGGTGCCGCGAGTAGTGAAGCGGTTCTGGAGCAGATCGAAACCCGTTTGCCCGCAGATCAGGTCGCCCTGGTCGCGCCGTTTGCGCGGCGCTGGTTCGGTCAGGTGGCCCCGGAGGATCTCGCCGATCGTTCGGTCGAGGATCTGTATGGTGCGGTGCTCAGCCACTGGCACTTCAGCCGCAAGCATCGCGGCGGCACGCGCGTGCGGGTGTACAACCCGAAACTCGAGGAGCATGGCTGGGAGTCGACCCATACGGTGGTCGAAATCGTCAATGACGACATGCCCTTCCTGGTTGACTCGATCACCATGGAGGTCAATCGCCAGGGGTTGACGCTGCATCTGATCATCCATCCCGTGATGCGCATCGTGCGCGACGACGCCGGCCAGTACCTGAAGCTTGCCGAAGGGGCCGACGCGCAGCAGGGGCACTATGAGTCGATCATCCATGTCGAGGTCGACCGGCGCACCGAGGCGACCGATCTCGAAGCGCTGCGCTGCGGCCTCGAGGGCGTGCTCGCCGACGTGCGCGCGGCGGTCACCGACTGGCCGGCGATGCAGCAGCGCATGGCGGACATCACGCGCGAGATCGAACAGAATCCGCTGCCCGTGCCCGCCGAGGAAACGGCCGAGACCGCGGCTTTCCTGAAGTGGCTGATGGACGACAACCTCGTCCTGCTCGGCTGCCGCGATTACGAGCTGACCGCGACCGAGAGCGAGCCCGAACTGCGCATTCGCACCGGTTCCGGGCTCGGCCTGCTCCGGGAGAAGGCGGGCGAGGGGTTGTCGCGCTCCTTCGGTGCGCTGCCCGCGCAACTCAAGACGACGCTGCCGAACCTGCCGATCCTGCTGACGGTGACGAAGTCGAACACGCGTTCGACCGTGCATCGCGGCGGCTACATCGATCGTTTCAGCATCAAGAGCTTCGACGCCAGCGGCCACGTGTGCGGCGAGCGGCGCGTCATCGGCTTGCTCGCGTCCACGGCCTACAGCACCAGCCCGAAGCTGATCCCCTTCCTGCGTCGCAAGGTCAATGCGGTGATCGAGCGCGCCGGCCTGATGCCCAAGAGCCATGCCGCGAAGGCGCTGCTGACGATACTCGAACGTTATCCGCGCGACGAGCTGTTCCAGATCGAGACCGAGGAACTCTACCCCCAGGCCATGGGCATCCTGCGGCTCGGCGAGCGTCAGCGCACGCGCCTGTTCGTACGCTGCGATCCGTTCGCGCGCTTCGTCTCCTGCCTGATCTACGTGCCGCGCGAACACTACAACACCGACCAGCGGCTGCGCATGCAGGCGGTGTTGATGGAAGCTTTCAACGGCAGCAGCTCGGACTTCGACGTGCAGTTTTCCGAGTCGGCGCTGGCGCGCATCCTGATCATCGTGCGCACGCGCGACTCGGTGATCCCGCCGTTCGAGGTGTATGAGCTGGAACAGCGCCTGGTGCGTGCGACGCGGCGCTGGGAGGACGAACTGCAGCGTGTGCTGCTCGAGCATTGCGGCGAGGAGCGCGGCATGGCCTTGCTGCGTTGCTATGGCACGGGCTTCCCCGCCGGCTACCGCGAGGAATATTCGCCGCGCGTGGCGGTGTTCGACATCGAGCAGATGGAGTCGATCGACGACGACGGGCTGGCGATGAGCCTCTACATCCCGCTCGAGGCGCCGCCGGGGCGGCTCAATTTCAAGATCTACCGCACGGGCGCGCCGGTGCCGCTGTCGCAGAGCCTGCCGATGCTCGAACGCATGGGCGTGAAAGTGATCGACGAGCGCCCGTCGCAGATCGAGCGCCAGGACGGGCGCAACGTGTGGATCCACGACTTCGGGTTGGCCTATCCGGGCGCCGAGGAACTCGACATCGACAGGCTGCGGCCCTTGTTCCACGAGGCCTTCCTGCGCGCATGGCGCGGCCAGATCGAAAGCGACGATTTCAACCGCCTGACCCTGCTCGCAGGCCTGACCTGGCGCGAGATCACGGTGTTGCGCGCCTACGCGAAGCACATGAAGCAGGCGGCATTCACGTTCAGCCAGGCCTACATGGAGCAGACGCTGGCGGCCTATCCGCGGCTCGCGCGGCAACTGATCGAACTGTTCGCGCTGCGCTTCGATCCGGCGCGCGAGAGTGCCCGCGAGCGCCATGCGCCCGCGTTGCTCGCCGGCATCGACGACGCGCTCAACAATGTCGCCAACCTCGACGAGGACCGCATCCTGCGGCAATTCCTCGCGATGGTGCGTGCGACGCTGCGCACCAACTACTACCAGCGCGGCGCGGACGACGAACTGAAACCCTACCTGTCGTTCAAGTTTGATCCGAAGCGCATTCCGAACCTGCCGCAGCCGCTGCCGATGTTCGAGATCTTCGTCTATGCGCCGCGCTTCGAGGGCGTGCACCTGCGCGGCGGCAAGGTCGCGCGTGGCGGCCTGCGCTGGTCCGACCGCATGGAGGACTTCCGCACCGAGATCCTCGGGCTGGTGAAGGCGCAGATCGTCAAGAACGCGGTGATCGTGCCGGTCGGCTCGAAGGGTGGCTTCGTCGTCAAGAATCCCCCGGTCGGCGGCGACCGCGAGGCGGTGCTCGCCGAGGGCATCGCGTGCTACCGCCTGTACCTGCGCGGGCTGCTCGATCTCACCGACAATCTTGTGCAGGGGCAGGTCGTGCCGCCGCCCGACGTCGTGCGCCACGACGCAGACGACCCCTATCTGGTGGTCGCTGCCGACAAGGGCACGGCGAGCTTCTCCGACTACGCCAACGCGGTCGCCGCCGAATACGGCTTCTGGCTCGGCGACGCATTCGCGTCGGGCGGTTCGGCCGGCTACGACCACAAGAAGATGGCCATTACCGCGCGCGGCGCATGGGAGTCGGTCAAGCGCCATTTCCGCGAACTCGGACTCAATACGCAGGAGCAGCCTTTCACAGTCGTCGGCATCGGCGACATGTCCGGCGACGTGTTCGGCAACGGCATGCTGCAGTCGCGGCAGATCCGCCTGGTCGCCGCGTTCGACCACCGCCACGTGTTCATCGACCCGGATCCCGATCCGGAGACTTCGTTTGCCGAGCGCGCGCGCCTGTTCGCGTTGCCGCGCTCGTCCTGGGGCGACTACGACAAAAGCCTGATCTCGGCAGGCGGTGGCGTATGGCCGCGCAGCGCCAAGTCGATCACGCTGTCGCCGCAAATGCGCGAAGTGCTGGCCATCGATGCCGAAGCCTTGGCGCCGTCCGATCTGATCCGCATGATCCTGCGCGCCCCGGTCGATCTGCTCTACAACGGCGGCATCGGCACCTACGTCAAGGCGGCGAGCGAGACCGACGCCGCAGTCGGCGACCGTGCCAACGACGCGGTGCGGGTCAATGGCGCCGAACTGCACTGCCGCGTCATCGGCGAGGGCGGCAACCTCGGCATGACCCAGCTCGGGCGCATCGAGTTCGCGCTCAAGGGCGGCAAGCTCTACACCGATGCGATCGACAACTCCGGCGGCGTCGATTGTTCGGATCACGAGGTCAACATCAAGATCCTGCTCAACAGCGTCGTGATCGAAGGCGAGCTTACCGGCAAGCAGCGCGATGCACTGCTGGTCGAGATGACCGACGAAGTCGCCGCGCTGGTGCTGCGTGACAACTACGCGCAGACGCAGGTGCTGTCGGTGACGTGCTCGCGTGGGGCGACCCTGCTCGACGAGCAGGGAGACTTCATCCGCCGCCTGAGCATTGCCGGGCGCCTCAACCGCAAGCTCGAATTCCTGCCGATGGACGACGAGATCGCCGACCGCGCCGCGGCACGCATGGGTTTGGTTGCGCCGGAACTCGCCGTGCTGCTCGCCTACAGCAAGATCGAACTGTACGACGAGGTGCTTGCCTCGGACGTGCCGGAAGACCCCTACATCAGCACTGCGCTGTCGCGCTACTTCCCGCAGCCGCTGCGCGAGCGCTTTGCGACGCAGATCGCCCGACATCCGCTGCGCCGCGAAATCATCTCCACGCACGTCGTCAACAGCATGATCAACCGCGTCGGCCCGAGTTTCGTCAGCCGCCTGCAGGGTGAAGTCGGCGCGTCGGCACCGGACATCGTGCGCGCCTACATGGCGACGCGCGAGGTGTTCGGGCTGGTGCCCACCTGGCGCGCGATCGAGGCCCTCGACAACCTCGTCGAGGACGCCGTGCAGACCGCGATGATCCTCGACTGCGGTCGCCTCGTGCAGCGCGGCACGCTCTGGTTCCTGCGCCACCGCGAATGGCTCACCGATCTGCAGGCGACGCGCGCCTACTTCTCGCCCGGTGTCGCGGCGCTGTCGGCGGATCTGCACGAACTGGTGTCGGACGACTATCGCGCCGAACTCGACGCGATGGCCGGGCGCTATGTCGAGCGCGGCGTGCCCGACGAACTCGCCCGGCGCGTCGCCTCGCTCGATGAGCTGTACTCCGCGCTTGACCTCGTCGAAGTCGCAGCGGACAGCGGGCGTCCCGAAGCGACCGTCGCGGCGGTGTATTTCACCCTTGGCGGTCACCTCGACCTGTACTGGCTCGGTGCGCACATTTCGGCCCTGCCGGCCGACACGCGCTGGCAGGCGCTCGCGCGCGGGGCGCTGCGCATAGACCTGTCGAACCAGGCGCGCGCGCTCGCCGCCGACGTCGTGAAACTGTCGCCGGAGCTCGCCACGCCGGATGTGCTGGTCGCCGCGTGGGAGACGGCGCATCTGCGGCACATCGAACGCTACCGCCATCTGCTCGCCGACGTGAAATCGGCGTCGAGCATCGAAATGTCGATGCTGTCGGTGCTGCTGCGGGAGCTGCGCGGGATGGCGTGAGGCGGGGGGCCGCTGAAAGGAAAAAACCACCCGGCGAGACGAGCTGCCGGGTGGTTCGCAAGGACCTCAGTCGGTGATGAGTTTGCCCTTGCTTAAGAGGTCGGAAATGATGGCCGCATCGTCAGCAAAGCTGCCGGCGAGATTCACGTTCTCCAGCACAATGACTTGATCGACCGGTGCGCCGGTGCCGCCGGAGTGCACGGCGATGGTCGTGGAGTTCGTGCCGCTGTCGAAGCTGAAGTCCAGGTAATTGCCCAAGCTCTCGTTTGTTGCGGACGTGCCTTCCAGCAGATCTTTCAGATCCAGCCGGTCGCCACCCGAACCAAACGCGGCTGCGTCGAAGTCCTTGATCACGTCAGTTGGGACATCCACGGAGCTGGCATCGGCAAGCGTCCACTTGAAGGTGTCGGCGCCCAATCCGCCGTGGAGGATGTCGTTGCCGGCACCTCCGGACAGGGTATCGTTACCCGCGTCACCCCAGAGCATGTCGTTGCCTGTGCCGCCCAGCAGCGCGTCGTTGCCGTATCCGCCAAGGACGTGGTCATTGCCGGCGCCGCCATCCAGGATGTCGTTGCCCGACCGGCCATCGATCAGGTCGTTGCCGTCGCCACCCGCAAGGTTGTCGTTGGATAGCCCTGCGATGTTCGCTCCGGGGTTGCCGTAAATAATGTCGTCCCCGCCGCTGCCCGCGACCGTGTCGCCGACCTCGCCGGTGGAAATCGGCGCCTTCACGAATTCCTGGCCGGTCTTGCTGCTCGACAGCCAGATATAGTCCTGGTCGCCACTCACGGTGGTGGTGCCGGCAAACGCCGATGTCGCCACCTTGATCGACGCACCGTCGTTGTTCAGCAGTACGTACTCGTCCGAGTTGATGAGCGAGACGTCATTGGCAACATTGTTGACGTTGCTCCAGACGAGCCCCAGTTGCTCACTGTTGCCGATCGAGATCTGCTGAGCGGTCGTGTTGGTCAGCGTTACGCGGTACACGGTCTCATTGGCATCGTTGAAGATCTTGTCGATCGACGCCGTCATGCCCGTCTTGGCGAAGAACTTGCTGGCCGCGTCCAGCGCAAGCACTGCGTCGCCATCCTTGACATGGAAGTCAAAGTGGATCGATGCCCCAGCGGTGAAGGTGATGCTGCCTTGCCCCTTTGGCTGGATGGCGCCGTTCTGGACCTGCCAGTCCGAGCCATCGTAAATGACCGGAGGTATCGTCACCTGCACCGTGTCGCTGCCACCCGAGCCGAGGTTGCCAGTGGCATCGGTGTAGAGGTCATTGGCTACGCTCACGCTGGCCGTACCGGTGAAGGTTCCATCGGTCGTGAAGGTCGCGGTGTAGACCAGCGGATCGGCGGTCGCCTGCAGGTTGGTGACGGTGCCGCCGACGGCGACGATGTCGCCCGCGGTGAAGCCGACCGGCGCTTCGCTGAAGGTGAAGGTCACCTGCGAGCTGGTGTCGGTGTCGCTGAGCGCGGTATCGACGATGTTGACGGTCAGCGTCGGGTTGCTGCGATCGACCGGCACGGTGTCGCTGCCGCCCGAGCCGAGGTTGCCCGCGGCATCGGTATAGAGGTCATTGGCCACACTCACGCTGGCGGTGCCGGCGAAGCCGTCGGTTGCCGTGAAGATCGCGGTGTAGACCAGCGAATCGGCGGTGGCCTGCAGGTTGGTGACGGTGCCGCCGACGGCGACGATGTCGCCCGCGGTGAAGCCGACCGGCGCTTCGCTGAAGGTGAAGGTCACCTGCGAGCTGGAGTCGGTGTCGCTGAGCGCGGTA
>NZ_WTVQ01000016.1 GCF_012910955.1 Aromatoleum diolicum | reverse complement strand
ATCCTCGCGGGCTGGTGGCTGCGCGACGAGTTGCAGGTGGCCCTCGCCGCGATGAGCACGCACGGCACGACGCTGATCGTGCTGGTGGTGCTCGCGCTGGGCGGCTGGCTCGGCTGGAAGCTGTGGCAGCGTTACCGTTTCGAGAAACTCGCGGCGATCCCGCATATCACCCCGTCCGAGCTGCTCGCGGCGCTCGCCTCGGACGAGCCGCCCCTGTTGCTGGATTTGCGCGGCGCGCAGATGATCGAGACGACCGGTCCGGTCGAAGGTGCCACGGTGGCCGATCTGGAAACGCTGGCGGGCGTTGTCGGCGATTGGCCGAAGCACCGTCCGATCGTGACGATGTGTGCCTGTCCGCGCGACGCCACGGCGATACGTGCCGCCCGGATGCTGAGCGAGCTGGGTTACGCCTCGACGCGGCCGCTGCGCGGTGGCTACGAAGCCTGGCTCCTCGCCACGCGGCCGGACTGAGCGAGCCGCGGCATGGCCCGCGCGGTGCTATTCGAACAGCGCGCCGACGCTCTCGCCACTATGGATGCGCTCGATCGCCGCGGCGAACAGCGGCGCGACGGTGAGCTGGGTGATCTTGTCGAGGCGCTTGCCCGGCGGCATATGCACGGTGTTGGTGACGACGATGGATTCGATCGCCGCCTCGCGCAGGCGCTCGATGGCCGGGCCGCACAGCACCCCATGCACGGCGCCGGCGTGGATCGAGTGCGCGCCGGCGGCCTTCAGCGTGGCGATCGTCGACAGCAGGGTGCCGGCGGTGGAAATCTCGTCCTCGAAAATCACGACGTCGCGCCCCTGCACGTCGCCGACCACTTCGCCGTGCTTGACGTCGGTGTCGCTGACGCGGCGCTTGTCGATGATCGCCATCGGAATGCCGAGGCGCTCCGAGAAGCGTCCGACGCGTTTCGCGCCGCCGGCATCGGTCGCCACCGCGACCATGCGCGACAGGTCGTGGTGCTGGCGGAAATGCTCGGCGATCGTCGGGATCGCGGTGAGGTGATCGACCGGGACGCTGAAGAAGCCGTGCACCTGGTCGGCGTGCAGGTCCATCGTCAGCACGCGGTTGGCGCCGGCGGTCTGCAGCATGTCGGCGATGAGGCGACCGGTGATCGAGATGCGCGGTGCGTCCTTCTTGTCGGAGCGCGCGTAGGAGTAGTACGGAATCACCGCCGTCACGCGCCGGGCCGACGCGCTGCGCAGCGCATCGAGCGTGATCATCAGCTCCATGATGTGGTCGCTGACGGGTTCGGTGAAGGACTGCACGACGAACACGTCGCGCTCGCGCACGTTCTCGCGGATCTGCACGTGCAGGTTGTCGTTGGAGAAGCGCGAAATCTCCAGCTGACTCAGCTGCAGCCCCAGTTCGTTGCAAATTTCCGCGGCCAGTGCGCGGTTCGAGTTGCAGGCAAAGATGCGCAGGGCGTCGTTCATCGCGATTGATCCGGTGGCGGACAGGCGGCCGTTGCCGCAGGGTGCCTGCACCACGCTTTGTGGTCGCAAGCCTCGCTGCGGATTGTAAGCCGACTCGGCGCCGGGGGATCAGTGCGATGTCGTTCGGACCGGTTTTCCGGATCCGTTGGTGCTGGCGGCTACCCGTTCAAGCGCCGGCGCGGGGTTCGCTATAGCGAAAGTACGCGCTCCATTCGCTCAGCGAGATCGTGCCGTCCGAGTCGGTATCGATGTCGCCGAAGTATTTCACGAGCGGTGCGGAAGCCTTTGCCTCTTCCTTGGCGATGCGGCCGTCGGTATCGAGGTCCAGCAGGCCGAAAACGTACTCGACGTCTGCCACCGACGGCAGCGCCTCGGTCTTCTCCGGTTGCGTCTGTACCGCGACGGAGGGGGCTGCAGCGGCAGGTGTTGCGGGGGCCAGGGCGCCGGCGGCGCCGGCGATGACCGGCGCGAGGACGCTGACCGCGATCACGGCGCAGATCAACTGCTTGGTTTTCACATCAGTACTCCAGTCGGGCGATCGGACCTGCAGGGCAACGCAGGTGGACGATCAGGACTATGCAAGCGCTGCGCCAGGACTGGAAAATTCTATTGTTTCAATCTGTTGGAGTCTGTTGCGGGGTTGCACGCGGTGCAGGACGGGCGAAAACCGTCGCCGCATGGCGACGGGATGAATGCCGAAGTCGCCAGGATCACCGCTGTGCGCGGGTTTCGCGCCGTCGCCGGTGGGCGACGGGTGTGACGGCGGGGCGGGGCGTCATGCGATCGTCTTGCGGATGGGGTTACCGACGCCGGTTACGATCGGACGCACATTTTGTGCTGCACTGCCGCAATTACGACGGTGTCGCCATTTCTTGGCAGGGCACTCAGCGATACAGCAGGAAGGCCTCGCGTTCGTCGCGCCAGCGTGTTTCGTCCGTCCGCGTCAGCGTCTCGAGGTCGGTCGGCGTCGCCGCCGGATCATCGACCCATTCGCGCAGCAGTTCGCTGCCGTTGATCAGATCGATCGCGAGGCGGTCATGCTCGTATTCATAGGGGAAGTCGCGCCAGATCGGGTAGCCCGGCTGCAGCCCGCGCAAGGCCTTGAAGGCCAGCGCCTGCAGGCGCCACGGACGGAAGGCGGCATGGTCGTAGTGCGCGGCATCCTCGACGTGGATCTGCAGGCCGCTGCACAGCTTGCCGGCGTGCTTGTGGAAGGTCGGCTCGAACCAGCATTCGCGCAGCACGCAGCCTTCGAGCCAGTGCGGGGCGAGGCGCTGCATTTCGGCACGCAGCGCGCGCGCATCGATGTCCGGGGCACCAAAGAGCTCCAGCGGACGCGTGGTGCCGCGGCCTTCGGACAGCGTCGTGCCTTCGAGCATCACGGTGCCGGCATAGGCGCGCGCCATCGACAGGTTGGGCGCGTTGGGACTGGGATTCACCCAGCTGCGTTCGCCCAGCGGCCAGCCATAGCCCGGCGCGGCGTCGGGCGCCCAGCCTTCCATCGTGACGACTTCGCAGTCGACATCGAGCTGCAGCGTCGCGATGAACCAGCGTGCCAGTTCGCCCATCGTCAGGCCGTGGCGCATCGGCATCGGACCGGCGCCGACGAAGCTCTCCCAGCCGGCGCGCAGCAGCAGGCCTTCGACCGGCCGCCCGGCGGGATTCGGACGGTCCAGCACCCACACCGACTTGCCGTGACGGGCGGCGGCTTCGAGCACGTAGCGCAGCGTGGTGATGAAGGTGTAGATGCGGCAGCCCAGATCCTGCAGATCGACCAGCAGTACGTCGAAGCTCTCCATCATGGCGTCGGTCGGGCGGCGCACCGCGCCATACAGGCTGAACACCGGGATGCCGTGCAGGGGATCGATGAAGTCGGGCGATTCGACCATGTTGTCCTGCTTGTCGCCACGCAGCCCGTGCTGCGGGCCGAAGGCGGCGGTGAGCTGCAGGTCGGGCAGCGCGGCGAGGGCGTCGAGCGAATGCGTCAGCTCGCGCGTCACCGATGCAGGGTGGGCGAGCAGCGCAACGCGGCGCCCGGCGAGCGGGCGGCGCAGGGCGGGGTCGGCGAGCAGGCGGTCGAGTCCGAACTTGACGGCAGCGGTCATGGTGTCCTGGCGGTGGGCGGGCGGCGCGCTCAGGGCCGAGGCGGCGAAAGCGTCAGCGTGAAGGCGTCGCGGTGGTGAAAGTCGGGGCGGGCACCCGGGTGGTGCAAGGCCCAATAGGATAGCGTGCCGTCGTCCGCTTCGACGACTGCCGACAGGCCCAGCTGCAACGCCTCGCCGGGCGGCAGCGCCGCGGCCTCGATCGCGGCTTCGAGCGTCAGCAGTTCGCCGTCGCGTCGCAGCGTGATGGTCGGCGCGGGTAGCGGTGCGGGCGCCGCCGCAGGCGTACGGTAAGCGCTGAAATCGTAGATCGCCCACTGGCGCGAGGGCGAGAAATTGAACTCGCGATAGGTCGCGCTGCCCTGTACCGCGACGAAGGCTTCGCAGCAGGTATGCGCCCACAATCCGTCGGTGGCGAGTGGCGCCTGTTGCGGCGGCACGACAATGCGCTCGAGCCTGCCTCGCAGTTCGAAGCGCAGTCTCAGCGTGCCGTCGGCTCCCCACTGCAGGTCTACGGCGATGGTACGGGTAGGGGATGTCGTCGTTTGCGGATGCGCCTGCAGGGTGATCGGCGTTGCCGCGTTCATGGGTTGCGGCTCACTCCAGCGCCATCGAGACCGACAGATACACCGTGCGGCTGACCGGATTGACCGGATCGTCGCCGCTGACGGCCTGCTGGCTGCGGTCGGCGATTTCCTGGTGCTTGGCGCCGAGATTCAGTGCGGTCAGCGCGAACTGGACCGCCTGACGGCCGATGCGGGTGGCGTAGCTCAGGTTGGCGTCCAGCGTCGTATACGGGCGCGCAAGATAGCGGTAGCGCGGCACGTAGCCGTCACCACCGGCGAGCGGCCCCATGCGCAGCACGCTGAGCATGCTCTTCCAGCCGCGTCCGTAATCCTGCAGCCAGCTCAGGCTGGTGGTATAGGGGGCGCTGCGGTCCTCGATGTCCGGGTTGCTGCGACGATCGATCAGACTGTGGGCGAGGCGCAATTCGGTGCCCCCGGCCGGGCGCGTGACGAGCTCGTATTCGATGCCGCGCAGGCGCACCGCGGGCCCGAGGTTCTCGTAGCGCGTCGAGCCGAGAAACGCCGACAGCAACGGTGCCGGGCTAGGATCCGCCTGCGGCACGCGGACCACGAAATCGTGGATGTGTTCGTTGAAGACGCGCACGTCGAGCGTCGTGTTCCACGTGTCGAAGCGGCCGAAATAGCCCGCCTCGATGGTGTCGATGCGCGGCTGCTTGAGGTTCGGGTTCGGCAGGAAGGGGCGCACCAGCACAGCGCCGCTCGCCGGGTCGATCGCACGGATGTCGCCGTAGCGCTCGAACGGGTTGTGCTGTCGGTAGGCGCGCGCAAAGCCCATGCGCAGGGTGTCGGCGGGCGAGGCTTGCCAGTTGGCAAAGAGCCGCGGGCTGAAATGGGCGCTGGCACCGGAATACTTTTCGTGTGCCGCGCCCAGGTTGAAGGTCAGCGTATCGAGCGCGCGCCATTCGACGTTGCCGAACAATCGGTAGAGATACTGCGGATCGGGGTTGTCGCCGTAGAACAGGAAGGGCGCGTCGACATCGTCGCGTCGCGCCTCCGCACCCCACACGAGTTGCAGGTTCGCAAGCGGCGCGCTGCGGTGCTGCAGTTCGAAATTGTCGCGCACGCTGTCACGGTTGCGGTTCAGCGGCACCGCCGGGAAAAACGGCGGTGCGCTGGCCAGCCATTCGTCGCGGATGCGTTCGTGGTTGCGGTAGTAGTTGAGCAGCCATTCCTCGTCCGCCGACGGGTTGTGCTGCCACTGCAGGTGCAGGGTGTGGCTGTGGTTATCGCTGTCGCGCAGCCCGTTGTTGCCGAACACCGAATCCGCATAGCCTTCGCTGCGACGCCCGTGATTGGTGGCCGCACGCAGCAGCAGGGAATCCTGTGGCGACAGCTGCAGGTCGCCCCGCAGCGAAAAGGTATCCGTACGGCGCGAGTCGTGCAGTCCGTCAAAACCCCCATCGCGCTGCGTTGCGGCACTCGCGCGCAGCGTCAGTGGTGCGTCGCCGCCACTCCAGGTCAGTTCGGCGTCGCGCACCCGGTCATGGCCGCCGCGCACGCCGACGCGCAGGCCGCGAGCTTCGGCGCTGTGGCGCGTGATGATGTTGATGACGCCGAGAAAGGCGTTGGCACCGAAGCTGGTGGGATTGGTGCCGCGCACGATCTCGATGCGGTCGATTTCGTCCAGCGTAAGAGGCAGCCCGCTCCAATCGACCCCGCCAAACGCACTCGGCGTGATGACCGAGCGTCCGTCGATCAGGACCTGCATCTCGGTCGGAAAGTCGTTCGACAGGCCGTGGTAGGTCACCCATTGCGCGTGGCCGCGCTCCTGCCCGACCTGCATGCCGGCCACCAGGCGCAGCACGCGCGCCAGATCGCGGTAACCGGTCGCGGCGATCAACTCGCGGTCGATCACGGTCACCGCGCCGGGCACTTCGTGCAGCGGCTGCGGCAGGCGCGTCGCGCTCAGCACCAGCGGCATTTCTTCGAAATACGGCGATTCCGTGGCGTGAGCGGCACTCATCCCGGTCATCAGCCAGGCGAGCGTCATTTTCATCGGAAGAAGGCGTCGCGACATGTGACCTTGTGACGGAACGAAATCGAGGCGAAATGCTGCGAAGCATACCCTGTCTGCTAACCCAATGGTAATAGCCGCGCATGCGATCGCACTGCAGCCTGCGATGAGCGGAGGCACAACTCCGGATCGCAGCTCATCGCGCCAGATGCGTGCCGTGCTCGGTGCGGACGTCGGCGGCGTGACCGGCGATCGGACCGGCAAGCACCGGCGTCACCGAGGGTCCGCAGCGCGTTCTGCGCCGTCAATCACGAAATTCCGAAGTTTGGGTGAGGCGCCACAATTCGGCATTCTCGCGGGCAGCATGCTATACAAGCGGCACCCTTTTCCACTTGAAAACAACATGCTCGAATTCATGACCGACCCGCAACTCATCGTTGCCTTCCTGACCCTCACCGCGCTCGAACTCGTTCTGGGTATCGACAACATCATCTTCATTTCGATCCTGGTCGACAAGCTGCCGCCCGAGCGGCGCACGTTCGCCCGGCGCCTGGGGCTGTTTCTCGCGATGTTCATGCGCCTGGCCCTGCTGTCGATCCTCGCCTGGCTCGCCGGCCTGAATACCGCGCTGTTCGAACTGTTCGGTCGCGGCATTTCGGCGCGCGACCTGATCCTGATCGGCGGTGGTCTGTTCCTGGTGTGGAAGAGCACCGGCGAAGTCCACCAGCTGCTCGAAGGCGAGGAGGGCGAGGCATCGTCCGCCGTGAAGGCCACGTTCACTGCGGTGATCCTGCAGATCATGGTGATCGACCTGGTGTTCTCGCTCGACTCGATCATCACGGCGATCGGCATGGTGAGCAACCTCACCGTGATGATGGCGGCAGTGATCGCGTCGGTCGCGCTGATGATGGTCGCCTCCAAACCGATCGGCGACTTCGTCTCGGCGCACCCGACGGTCAAGATGCTGGCGCTGTCCTTCCTGATGGTCGTCGGTGTCGTGCTGATCGCCGAAGGCTTCGGCCACCATGTGCCGAAGGGCTACATCTACTCGGCGATGGCCTTCTCGGTGGTGGTCGAGATGCTCAACATCCGCATGCGCAAGCGTGCGGCCAAGCCGGTGGTGCTGCACGAGCCCTACGTCGCGGAGCAGGCCGCAACGAAGTAAGCGAGCTAGCGCCGAAACCCTGAAGCCGAACCCCGCGCCGGAGCCCGACTCCGGCGCGGGCATTCCGGAGCTGGCGCGATCAGCGCGAGTCGTCGATACCCTGTTCGCGCTCTTCGCGCGCGATTGCCGACAGGTCGCGCAGATACCACGCCGCATAGGCAAACCCGGCCACTGCGACCAGCGCGGTAAACCCCAGCGTGCGATCGAACGGCACCCCGGCCGCAAGATTCGCGACCACGACGTAACCGAGGTAGCACGCCGCGACGAGCCCGCCGAGGATGCGGGTGAGGGCGAAGATCTTGCGCTGGCGCAGCGTCGGAGTGGCTCGGGTCATGACGGCATGGTCGGGTTTCGGAAGGGCCGCATCATCGCAGATTTCCCCGTGCCCGCGGCCAATCTCCTGCGATCGGGCGTAATTCCTTGATAGAATTGAGCTTGTACCCGCCTGGCCGCTCGGCTCGGCGGCTTTGTTTTTTTGCGATCCGACGATGTCCGACACCTCCCCCCCCGATACGCCTTTCCCGCCCGAACTGCTGCGCGACGTCGAACGCCGCCGCACTTTCGGCATCATCTCCCACCCTGACGCCGGCAAGACCACGCTGACCGAAAAGCTGCTGCTGTTCGGCGGCGCGATCCAGCTCGCGGGCACCGTCAAGGCGCGGAAGAGCGCGCGTCACGCGACCTCCGACTGGATGGAAGTGGAAAAGCAGCGCGGCATCTCGGTGACCAGCTCGGTGATGCAGTTCGATTACGCCGGACATACTATCAACCTGCTCGACACGCCGGGCCACCAGGACTTCTCGGAAGACACCTACCGCGTGCTGACCGCGGTCGACGCTGCGGTGATGGTGATCGACGCCGCCAAGGGCGTCGAGGCGCAGACCATCAAGCTGCTCGAAGTGTGCCGCCTGCGTAACACGCCGATCATCACCTTCGTCAACAAGATGGACCGCGAAGTGCGTGAAACCTTCGATCTGCTGCAGGAGATCGAGGAAGTGCTGAAGATCGACTGCGCGCCGATCACCTGGCCGATCGGCATGGGCAAGACTTTCCGCGGCGTCTATCACCTGCTCGAAGACCGCGTGTTGCGCTTCGCCGCCGGCGAGGAAAAGCGCAGCGAGGCCGAAGTCATCAAGGGCATCGCCAACGCCCAGCTCGATGAACTCTTTCCGCTCGAAGTGGAAAAGCTGCGCGAGGAAGTCGAGCTGATTCAGGGCGCCTCGCACCCGTTCTCGCTCGGCGACTTCCTCGCCGGCAAGCAGACGCCGGTGTTCTTCGGCTCCGGCATCAACAACTTCGGCGTGCAGGAGATCCTGCAGGCGCTGCTCGACTGGGCGCCGCCGCCGCAGCCGCGTGACGGGGGTACCCGCCTCGTGATGCCGGCCGAAGCGCCGTTCTCCGGCTTCGTGTTCAAGATCCAGGCGAACATGGACCCCAAGCACCGCGACCGCATCGCGTTCTTCCGCATCTGCTCGGGCCGCTACAGCTCGGGCATGAAAGTGAAGCACGTGCGCATGGGGCGCGAGATGAAACTCGCCAATGCGCTGACCTTCATGGCCAACGAGCGCGTGTTGATGGAAGACGGCGTGGCCGGCGACATCATCGGCATCCACAACCACGGCCAGCTGCACATCGGCGATACCCTCACCGAAGGCGAAAACCTCGGCTACAAGGGCATCCCGTACTTCTCGCCGGAAATGTTCAGTGCCGCGCGCCTGCGCGACCCGCTGAAGGCCAAGCAGCTGCAGAAAGGCCTGCAGGAACTCGGCGAGGAAGGCGCGATCCAGGTGTTCGAACAGGAAGGCGGCAACATGCTGCTCGGCGCCGTCGGCCAGCTGCAGTTCGAAGTCGTCGCCCAGCGCCTCAAGGACGAATACAAGGTCGACGCGATCTTCGAATCCGCCGAAATCCACACCGCGCGCTGGCTGACCTTCCCCGACGACCTCACGCGGCGCAACTTCGAGCGCGAGCAGGGGATGCGCCTCGGCAAGGACGTCGACGGCAACCCCGTCTATCTCGCGACGAGCCGCTACAACCTCGAAGTGACGAGGGAGAAGTGGCCGAAGGTCGGCTTCCACGCCACGCGCGAGCATGGAGAGAAGCTGGTCTGAGCGCGGGCGCGCGGCGGGTCCGCCAGGGGAACGCCCTTGTCCGTGCGCGGGGGTGGTCCCGGCAGCGGTATCCGTCGCGCCGACGCCGCAGTGTTGTCCCCTGACAACATGCAGCAGGAAAGAACGCACACTGTGCATCGAAGCGTCATCGTCCGGGCTATCTAAGCGGGCTGCCGATGCTGGATAATCCGGGTATCACATCATTCGGGCGCAAACGTGTCAGGAAACAACAGCAACAAGAATCCACCGCGGCGCGGGTGGTTCCGGGCGCTCCGGCGTGCGCTCTTCTGGCTGGTACTCCTGGTCATCGTGGTCGTGGCGGTTGCGGCGTTTTTCGAGAGCCAAAGCTCCTGGTTGCAGGCGCGCGAGATTCCGCGCTATGCCGCGAAGCTCGAGTACACGCTGCAGTCCGGGCCCAGCGATGCGATCCGCTTCCCCGAACACGGGCCCTTCGATGAGCGCCTGGGCTACACCCGCCTGCCGCATTTCGTCGAGCGTCTGGGGACACGCGACTTTGCCGTGGAAAGCCAGGTGCGCTTTGCCGATGCCCTGCTCGATTACACCGCACGGGGATATTTCCCGTCGTATCGCGAGAAGACGCGGGCCGGTCTCGACGTGCGCGATGCACATGACGAATCCCTGTACGAAACCCGCTATCCGCTGCACCACTACGCCACCTTCGAGCAGATCCCTTCGCGCGTTGTGGAAAGCCTGTTGTTCATCGAGAACCGTGACCTGCTCGACACCGAGCGGCCGGATCTGAACCCGGCGGTGGATTGGGCGCGCTTCGGCCGCGCGGTGTTCGCACAACTCGTCAAGGTGGTCGATGAGGATCTCAATACCCCGGGCGGCAGCACGCTGGCGACGCAGATCGAGAAGTACCGCCATTCACCGGATGGCGTGACGCATTCGCCCAGCGAGAAGCTGCGCCAGATGGTGTCGGCCAGCGTTCGCGCCTATCGCGATGGCGCGGAGACCCTGCCGGTGCGGCGCACCCTGGTGCTCGACTACCTCAACACCGTGCCGCTGTCGGCGGCGCCGGTGTATGGCGAAGTGCATGGCCTGGGTGACGGACTGTGGGTCTGGTTTGGCGCCGATTTCGCACGCGCCAACCGCCTGCTGGCCGCCGACGAGGCAACGGGCGAGATGCTTGCCCAGCAGGGCTTGGCGCTGCGCCAGGTGCTGGCACTGATGATTGCGCACCGCCGTCCCTCGCACTATCTCGGGCGCGGGCGCGACGACCTGTCGCGGCTCGCGGACGCCCATCTGCGCGTGCTGGCCGAGGGCGGCCTGATCGGGCCGGCTCTGCGCGACGCGGCGCTCAAGAGCGAACTGGTGTTCCGCGATCCCGCGACCGACCCCGCGCGGGTGCCGGCCGATGCCGACAAGGGGGCGACGCTGATGCGCACGCGTATCGCCGGCATGCTGGATGTGTCGCTGTACGATCTCGACCGTCTCGACCTGCGTGCGTCGGCGACACTCGATCGCAAACTGCAGAATGTGGTCAGCGACTATCTCGGACGTCTCTCCGATCCCGACTTCGCGCGTGCCAGCGGCGTGATCGGCGAACGCCTGCTGACGCCTGCCCAGCTCAACAAAGTGCACTACAGCTTCACGCTGTTCGAGCGCACCGCGGGCGGCAATCGCGTGCGGGTGCAGACTGACACCACCGACCAGCCGCTCGACATCAACGAGGGCAGCAAGCTCGAGCTGGGTTCCACCGCGAAGCTGCGGGTTCTCGCGACCTATCTGGAGCTCGTTGCCGAGTTGCACCAGCGCTTCGCCGGTCAGACCGTGCAGGCGCTGCGCGAGACGCCGGTCGACCGACACGACGCGCTCTCCCGCTGGGCGCTGGACTACCTGATCCGCAGCCCGGATCGCAAGCTGCCGGAGATGCTCGATGCCGCACTCGAACGCCGCTTCTCGGCCGGCCCCGGCGAAGCCTTCTTCACCGGTGGCGGGCTGCATACCTTCAACAATTTCCGCAAGGAAGACAACGACCGCATCCCGACGATCCGCGAGGCGCTGCAGGCGTCGATCAACCTGCCCTTCGTTCGCCTGATGCGCGAGGTGGTGCGGCACACGATGTACCAGGTGCCGGGCAGCACCGCCAAGCTGCTCGAGGACGACGGAGATCCGCGGCGCGACGAGTACCTCGCCAAGTTTGCCGACCGCGAGGGGCAGGTGTTCCTGCGGCGCTTCTGGCGCAAGTACCAGGGGCAGAGCCCGGACGATATCCGTGCGGCCTTCCTCGATGGCCTGCGTCCGAGCGCCGACCGGCTCGCGGCCGCGTTCCGCTATTTGAACCCGCATGCCGATCAGAAGGCATTCGCGGCCTTCATCGACGAGCGCCTGCCGGGCAGTGATCTCAGTGACGAGCGCCTGGCGGCGATGTTCCGGCGATATGCCCCGGGCAGCTTCGATCTGCCCGACCAAGGCTACATCGCGCGCGTGCATCCGCTGGAATTGTGGCTGGCCGGTTATCTCGCCGCCAATCCCGGCGCGAGCTATACCGATGCCGTGGAGGCCAGCAAGGAGGAGCGCCAGGCCGTGTACCGCTGGCTGTTCCGCACCCACGCCAAGGGCGCGCAGGACCAGCGCATCTACACGATTCTCGAAGTCGAAGCCTTTCTCGAGATTCACCGGCGCTGGGCGCGTCTCGGCTATCCGTTCAACCGCCTGGTGCCGTCGCTCGCGACCGCGCTCGGCAGCGCCGGCGATCGTCCCGCGGCGCTGGCCGAACTGATGGGGATCATCGTCAATGACGGAGTGCGCCTGCCGACCGCACGCGTCGACCGGCTGCATTTTGCCGCGGGCACGCCGTACGAAACGGTGCTGGCGCGTCGCGCCCGCGCCGGCGAACGGGTCATGGCGCCGGAAGTGGCCACCGCCCTGCGCAACGCCCTGTCCGAAGTGGTCGAAGGCGGTACCGCACGGCGCCTCGCCGGCGCGTTCGCCGCCGCCGACGGCACGCCGCTGGCGGTCGGCGGCAAGACGGGTACCGGTGACAATCGCATCGTCATTTCCGGCGCGCGCGGGCAGGTACGTGGCGCCATTGCGCTGAATCGCACGGCGACCTTCGTGTTCTACCTCGGCCCGCGCTACTTCGGCACTCTGACCGCGTACGTGATCGGGTCGGACGCGGCGTCGTTCCGCTTTACCTCGGGGCTGCCGGTACAGATCCTCAAATCGATGGCGCCGACCCTCATTCCCTACCTGCGCCAACCGGCGCCGGAACCCGAGCCGGTGCTGGCACCCGCGGAGGAGCCGGTAGGGGAGCCTGCGGTTGAGCCGGGCGTCGCGGCGAGCGGCGGCGGAAGCGCCGAGACGGAGTCGCCTGCCAATCCGCCGACCGACCCGGTCGCCCCGCCTGCCGCGGAAAACGATGGCGCAACGCCACGCTGAGCGCGCTGTCAAAAAAGCGCGTGGCATCGGATTTGAAAATAATTGTGTGAAGCGTCAGCACCTGCGGCGCACGTCCGTTGATCTTCACAGGACGTCCTCTTGCATGCGCCGATCCGGTGCCCGCCCGAGGGATGCCTGCCCGCCCCGTTGGGGTTTGACCGGAGTACCACCGAGATGGTCCGCGAGTTGATGCGTAGCCTGCGACTGCTGATTGCACTGCCGCTCGTCCTCACGATGTTGGGTGCGAGCGCTGTTTGGGCGGATCCCCCCACGCGGGTGGGGCGCCTTTCCGTGATCGACGGCGAACTCGCATTGCGCCGTGACGGCAGCCAGCAGTGGGAAAGCGCGAGCGTGAATTTGCCGCTCACCACCGGCGACGAGCTCGCCACCGAGTCCGACAGCCGTGCCGAAATCCGCATCGGTTCCAGCGTGTTGCGCCTGGCCGAGGACACCTCGCTGGAGATCCTCCGGCTTGACGACGAGCGCATCCGCGTGCGTCTTCACGACGGCAGCGTTGCGATGCGGGTGCGCAGCGCGGATCCCGAGGCGGCAATCGAGGTCGAGACGCGCGACGGCCTTGCGGTGCCCACCGAACCGGGCCAGTACCGCATCGATTACCTCGACTCCCTCACTCGCGTCAGCAATTATCGTGGTCACGTCGACTTCCGTGGCGACGGCCGTGACGTCAGCGTGAGCGATGGGCGCCGGGCGGAGATCCCGACGGATGGCCGCGATGAAGTCCGCTGGGATCGTCCGGACGACGACGATTTTTCCGACTGGTCGCTGGCACGCGACGAGCGTGACGACCGACTGGGGCGCCAGCGCTACGTTTCGCCCGAGATGACCGGTGCGGAAGACCTCTATGAGCATGGCGACTGGCGCGAATACGACGACTACGGTCCGGTGTGGTTCCCGCGCAGCGTGCCCTACGGATGGGCGCCGTATCGCTACGGGCGCTGGGTGTGGGTGGTGCCCTGGGGCTGGACCTGGGTGGACGACTCGCCGTGGGGCTTCGCACCCTTCCACTATGGCCGCTGGGTGCAGATCCGCAGCTCGTGGGCGTGGGTGCCGGGCCGCTACATCGCGCGCCCGGTCTATGCGCCCGCGCTGGTGGCCTGGGTCGGCACGCCGGGGGTGAACATCAGCTTCTCGGCGGGCCGATTCCCGGATGTCAGCTGGTTCCCGCTGGCGCCGCGCGAAGTCTATGTGCCGCGCTATCGCCATAGTTCGACCTACGTTCGGCAGGTCAACATCACGCATGTCACCAACGTCACCGAAATCAATCGCGTGGTGAGGGCGCCGGATCGGGTGCGTCACGCGTTCCGCGACCAGCGCGACGCCGTCACCCGCGTGTCGGACGAGGTCATCAGGCCGCCGCGCTTCATCACCCGTGACCCGGATCGTCGCCGCCATCGCGTGCAGCAACTGGAAGGGCGCCCGACGGTGCAAAGACGCGACGGCGGGGATGCCGCGCGGCCGCTGTTCGGCCAGCCCGAGTCGCCGCGCCGCGCTGAAGAGTCGGGCAGCGATTGGCAGCGTTTCCGCGACGACGCGCGTCGCCGCGAGGCCGAACGTGAGCAGGGCCAGGAGCGCGGGCGTCCGGTACTGCAGGAGCGCATGGAGCGGACCCAGCGCGAGGGCAGGCAGCGCCAGGAACAGGAGCAGCAACTGCAACAGGAACAAGGGGCCCGGCAAGCCGTGCCGGAGCGCCTGGAGCGGGCGCAGCGTGAGGGCAGGCAGCGTCAGGAGCAGGAGCAGCAACTGCAGCAGGAACAAGGGCGCCGGCAAGCCGTGCCGGAGCGCCTGGAGCGGGCGCAGCGTGAGGGCAGGCAGCGTCAGGAGCAGGAGCAACAACTGCAGCAGGAACAGGGACGCCGGCAGACGGTGCAGGAGCGCCTGGAGCGGGCGCAACGTGAGGCAATGCAGCGTCAGGAACAACAGCAACAGCAGCAGGCGCAGGAGGAGCGCAAGCGCTCGCAACTGCGGGCGCTGCAGGAACGCCAGCAGCTCGACCAGCGGCGCGAGCTGGAACAACGGAACCAGCGCATGCAGCTCGACGAACGCCGGCGCCAGATGGAGGCTCAGGAGCAGGCGCAGGCGCAGCAGCGTCAGCAGGAGCGTGCGGCGCGCGAACAGCAACAGCAGTCGCGTCGCGAGCCGCCGCGGGAAGAGCGCGAGCCGCGCGGTCAATGGGAGCAGATGCGCAAGCGCGCCCAGCAACAGCAGTCCGACCAGCCCGCGCAGTAATCCGGCCGCGAGGGCGAGTCCCCGCGCGGCCCGAGATGGTGCCATCCCGACAATTGATCGCGCGGGGTGGCAATCTCTCGCTCCGTAGCTAGGATGTTGCAGTGCAGCGGTTGCTTTTGGCGAGGGGAGGTTCTATCTTTGCCTGCCCTGCCTTGAAATTCCGCCTCCCGTGTCCGTCCACCACCCCAAGCTGCGCTCGTTCTGGGACCGTGTCCGCCAGATCCTCCTGTTCGAGCTCGGCGGGCTGGTCCTGATCACGCCGCCGTTTGCGTGGCTCAGCGGCGTGGCGATCGCCGATTCTATCGGTCTGCTGGCGCTGGTCGCTCTGATCGCGGCCATCTGGAACGGCACCTACAACACCTGTTTCGACTGGGTCGAAGGCCGTATCACCGGCCGCACGGCCGATCGCCGGCCGTACCGCATGCGCGCCCTGCACGCCGTCGGCTTCGAGGGCGGCCTGCTGCTGATGAGCCTGCCGGTGATCATGGCGTGGACCGGCATGGGCTGGCTCGAAGCGCTGGTCGCCGACCTCGGGCTGGCCTCCGCTTACGTACTCTATGCCTTCGTCTTCAATCTCGGCTACGACCGCATCTTCCCCATCGACCCGACCGGCTGCGAGACCCTTGCCCGTGCCGAATGAGCTTTCCGCCGCCGCAGCGGCGCCGCCGACGATCCGCAGGGCAGCCGATCTGCGCCCCTTCAACACCTTCGGCCTGCCTGCATATGCCGCGCTTCTGGCGGTCATCGACGACGCGGCACAGATCGCCGCACTGATCGCCCGCCCGGACTGGGCCGATACGCCGCGCCTGATCCTCGGCGGCGGCAGCAATATCGTGTTGACGCGGGACTTCCCCGGTCTGGTGCTCAAGGTCGAGATTGCCGGCCGGCGCCTCGTCGGCGAGGACGAGGCGGCGTGGTATGTCGAAGCCGGCGCCGGCGAAGCCTGGCACGACTTCGTGCGCTGGACCCTCGCGCAGGGCTGGCCCGGACTGGAGAACCTGTCGCTGATTCCCGGCACCGTCGGCGCTGCGCCGGTGCAGAACATCGGCGCCTACGGGCTCGAAGTCGCCGAACGCTTCCACGGCCTGCAGGCCGTGTCGCTCGAAACCGGCGACCTGCTGCAGCTTGGCGCGTCCGACTGCCGCTTCGCCTATCGCGACAGCATTTTCAAGCAGGCGCTGGCCGGGCAGGTGCTGATCACCGCCGTCACCTTCCGTCTGCCGAAGCGCTGGCAGCCGGTCACCGCCTATGCGGACGTCGCGCGCGAGCTCGCCGCTCGTGGCGTCGAACCCCCCACGCCGGTCGACGTTTCGGACGCCATCATCGCCATCCGCGAACGCAAGCTCCCCGATCCCGCACGCATCGGCAACGCCGGCAGCTTCTTCAAGAATCCGGTCGTCGACGCCGCCACGCTCGCGCGGCTCGACGCCGCCCACCCGGACCTGCCGCGCTACCCGCAGTCCGACGGCCACTTCAAGCTCGCTGCCGGCTGGCTCATCGATCGCTGCGGCTGGAAGGGGCGCAATCTCGGTCCGGTTGGCGCCTATGAGCAGCAGGCGCTGGTTCTCGTCAATCGCGGCGGTGCCACCGGTGCCGACGTGCAGCGCATCGCGCACGCCATCCAGTCCGACGTCATCGCACGCTTCGGCGTGGCGCTCGAACCGGAGCCGGTTTTTGTCTGACTGCCGCATCGCATGCGTGCGCCTGCGCAGTACCGGGGCGATGCTAAAATGCGGCGCACATACGCCAAGGCTAAATGCGCTGGCGTGCGATTACTCCGCAGGGAACACATCATGAATTGGACAGGCCGCCTGGCCATTGCCGCGGCCTTGCTGGCCGTGTTCTGCAACACCGCGTCCGCCGGACCCGAGGCCGTGCAGGGTCTGCTCAAGAAGGCCGCAGCCGATCCGGCCACGCGCGCGGCGCTGATCCGCGAAGGCGATTCTGCCGCCTTCTTCTGCAAGAACTGCCACGGTGAAAAAGGCATCGCCCGCTTTCCCGAGGTACCCAACCTCGCCGCCCAGAATCCCGCCTACATCGTCAGTCAGATCGACGCCTTCCTCACCGGCAAGCGCCGCAACGAATTCATGCAGGGCCTGATGAAAGTCCTCGGTGACCGAGAAAAGGCCGCCATCGCCATGTTCTATGGCAATGCTGTCCCCGCCGCGTCGGTTGCCACGCGAGGCCCCGCGGCTGCCGGCGGCGCAGAACACTACAAACGCCTGTGCGTTTCATGCCACCAGAACGACGCCCACGGCAGCGAAAGCTTCGCGCGCCTGGCCGGCCAGCAGGTCGATTACCTGCGGTTGAGCCTGAAGCGCTACCTCACCAGGACCGGCGAGCGCACCAACAGCGAAATGAGCGCAGCGGTCACCCAACTCGGCGAGCAGAACATCGAGTCGGTGGTGCAGTATCTGGCGAGTTTGAAGTAGGGAAGGGGCTCCGGCCAGGCGCAGTATTCCCCTGCCATGCACTACAGTCGCTCAACTTGTGGGGCGAGCTCTCGAACGCCTGCAGGAGCGCCGCGACGCATCGCATAAGCTTGCTTAATGAAGCTGGCGCCGCATGCGGCCTGTCAAAAGAGAGATTTTGGAAGGAGGCTGATCATGAATCGTGCACGATCCCTGGTTTTTGGTATGGCGGCGCTGTGCATGAGCGCAGTCGGGCACGCGGCTGACCTCCGGCCGGGGCTGTGGGAATTTCGCTCGACGCGGATGAGCATTGCCGGCCTGCCCGACATGTCGTCGCAGATGGCGCAGATGCAGCAGCACCTGAAGAACCTGCCCCCGGACATGCGCCGCATGATGGAGCAGCAGATGGCGGCGCGCGGCGTGAGCCTGGGTAATGACGGCGCGGTGCGCAGCTGCATCAGCCCGGAACAGGCGAAGCAGGACAACATCTACTCCGGCAAAATCGAGGGCAACTGCACGCTGGGCAATGTCGTGAAAACCGGCAACACGGTGACCGGGCGCCTGAGCTGCACGCAGCCGGACGCCAGCGGCGACTTCAACGCGCGGGTCGACGGCCCGGAGCACTTCACGACGCGCGTCAATATGAAGTCTACTAGCGGTGACTTGAAGATCGAAACCGATGCGCGTTGGCTATCCGCGCACTGCGCCGCGCCGCGCGGGGTAGTGCCCCCAGGGCCACAGTAGAAACAGCGGGCGGCGTCCCCACCGGGTATGCGAGAGCTACCTGTCGGCCGCTCCGAAGCGTGGCCAATTTCATCGCATCGATCAAGTCGTCGGCGGATTCGGGCCGATGAAGTACGGGCGCATCATCTCATTGTCCTCGTGCTCGACGATGTGGCAATGCCAGACGTAGAGGCCAGGCAGATTGAACAGGGCTTTGATTCGCGTGATCTCGCCCGGATAGGCGATGACTGAGTCCTGGAAGCCCGTCTCCCAGTTCTCCGGCGAGCGGGCCTCACCGTCCTCGATCGGCTGGCGATTCAGCACCTGGAACTGCACCTCGTGAATGTGAATGGGGTGCGCATCCTCGGTGAAGTTGTAGATCTCCCAGATCTCGATCGAACCGAGCGCCGGGTTCTCGGTGATCGCATCGTCCCAATCCCCCGGGACCGGATTGCCGGCGCTGTCGAGCGTGCCCAGCTCCGCTTCGACGGGGCCGTCAAATCCGGGGAAGGCACTGGCTTTTTCGTTGAGCGACACCTTCCGTGTCGTGCTTGCCGGGCCAAGCGGCCTGAATGCCGGCAAGGTCAGCCGTGCGGGATCCTGGCTGTTGTCCTTGCTGCTTAGCGGCACCACCACGAATTTCATGACTTGACCGGTCGTGTCGGGATCCGCTGCGTCGAAATCCGTGCCTGGCGTGCCGCCGCCGAAGGGCTCGTCGGGGCCCTCGTTGATGAGGTGGAACTCGGTACCGACCGAGAGGCCAGTGAAGTCGACGATGACGTCGGCCCGGTCGGAGGGGGCCATCAGGAGGTAATCGATCTCGACCGGCGCGGGCAGGAACCCGCCCGCGACGCCAATCTGCCAGAACGGGCGCGCCGCAGTCGCCGGCCGCGTTGCAGACGGGTCGGTGACGATTTTCAGGATCAGGAAGCGCGAGTTGCAGCCATTCAGGACGCGGAAGCGGTAGCGGCGTGGCTCGATCTCCAGATGGGGCCAGGTGCGCCCGTTGACCACCATGGTGTTGCCGAAGAACTCCGGGTTCCACATCGGCGGGACATCGCTGACCGGGATATAGGGCCCCGCGAAGCCGTCGAAGAACTCGCGGGTACTCGGGTAAAACAGTGAGCCGTCCGCGTTGAAGGAGCGGTCCTGGATCGCGATGGGAACCTCATAGAATCTCCCGAAGGGGTCGGCCCCCACCTCCGGGGCCGGACCGGGGAGAACCGGGTCCGGCAGATCGCCCGGCCCGCGGCGCAGGAGATAGAACCCGGCGGGTCCCGCATAGACGTTCAGGCGGGTCATGCCCAGCGTATGGTCGTGATACCAGAACGTGCTCGCCCGCTGATCGTTCTCATATTGGAACGTCGCCGTGCCAGGCTCCCAGACCTCGCCGAACTTGCTGGAGAACTCGCTCTTGAAGGACTCGTACCACGTGCCCTCGTTGGCGAAGCCCGCGGGGATGTCGTTCGCCGCAGGCAGGTACCAGGCCTCGGCATAGCCGTCGCTTTCCTGGGCGCTGTGCCCCCCGTGCAGATGGGTCACGATCGGGACCGGGCCGGTATAGGGCCCCGGGGTACGCGCGAAGCTCGGGCGCATGTCCCGGCCCGCGGCGCCGCCCGGCGGGTTAGCCCAATGGAGCGTCGGATCCACCGCCAGGAGGTGGGGAAGGAAGTTCCCGTCGGCGTCTTTCAGGTCGTTGATCCACTTGACCCGGACCGGCCTGCCGTACCTGGCTTCGATGGTGAAGGCCGGGTAATTGAACGTATCCGGGTGGTTGGCCGAGCCGTAACTCCATACCGTCGTACGGGGCAGGGGGGTAGGCAGGATCTGCTGCTGGAACTGCCGGACAGCGATCTCATAGTAGTCGACTCGCCCGCTGCTTGTTTTGGGCATCGCCGGCGGGATGACCAATGGCATGGCGTATTTCGTGATTAAAGCGGGATCCAGCGTGCCACCCGGTATCGCGGCAAAGGCACGCCGGATGAACCCGAACTTGGTGAAGAGGAAAGTCCCCGCGCCCGCCAGCGTACTGATTCTCAGGAATTCGCGTTTGGTAGTCATAAACGACTCCTGACATTGGCTGCGTAGCGGAGAGAAGTTGATTCGTCGTTCTGGCCGAAGAGAGTCGCTCGTCACGTCATTGATTCAACATAGCCTGCCGCCGATGACATTCAAGCGAAATGTAACGACGGCGGACGGCCCATGGCCGCCTGCTGCTGTCGCGCTGTCAACGGTCGTCCAGTGCAGCTCTACCGATGGATGATCGCCGCAGACACGGGAGAAACCCATGGCAGTGCGGCAGCGAGTTGTCCGATACGGGCCTGTCCTTACCAACGTCAGCCTGCGATAACAGTTCATCCCCACGGGCGCGGGGAACACCATCGTCTCGGGCTTGATGTCGTTGACGGTGACTGTTCATCCCCACGGGCGTGGGGAACACTGGATTGAATCGGGCGTCACAGATTCGACCAACGGTTCATCCCCACGGGCGTGGGGAACACGACGTACCGCGACGGGGCAGGGGCTGTGCTCGGGGTTCATCCCCACGGGCGTGGGGAACACGATGGTGGTGTCGCGTTCGGGTAAAGCGGTTGCGGTTCATCCCCACGGGCGTGGGGAACACACCATCCATACGCACCACACCGACGCACAAGACGGTTCATCCCCACGGGCGTGGGGAACACAGACTTCGTCGACGTACAGGTTGCCGTGGTAGCGGTTCATCCCCACGGGCGTGGGGAACACACCGTGGCCGGCTCGATGCTGGTCAATTCGATCGGTTCATCCCCACGGGCGTGGGGAACACATCCAGTCGCACGTCCTGCACACCCAGGTAGGCGGTTCATCCCCACGGGCGTGGGGAACACTGTCGTGATGCGCAGATTGTTCCGGCCGAATACGGTTCATCCCCACGGGCGTGGGGAACACTCGATGCACTCGATTTCTCCGCTCGCGTAGTGCGGTTCATCCCCACGGGCGTGGGGAACACGGTCTGCCATGCGCTACTCCGTCAGGTCGCGGTCGGTTCATCCCCACGGGCGTGGGGAACACCGTGCCCCGCCGCCAGGTCCGCCACGCTCACCACGGTTCATCCCCACGGGCGTGGGGAACACGCGTCTTCCTCGGTAATGGCCGCGTCCAACACCGGTTCATCCCCACGGGCGTGGGGAACACCTCCCCGGCAGACTCGCCCACTCGGCCGCGCACGGTTCATCCCCACGGGCGTGGGGAACACTAGCCTCGTCGCCCACGTCTACTCGGTCGCTCGGTTCATCCCCACGGGCGTGGGGAACACGACTCGATCATCTCCTTCGCAGAGACAGCCGGCGGTTCATCCCCACGGGCGTGGGGAACACAGCTCGAGGCCCAGCACGTCGGCCACCTCATTCGGTTCATCCCCACGGGCGTGGGGAACACGGGCTCAGGCGCGGGGCCTGGGTGAGGTAGTGCGGTTCATCCCCACGGGCGTGGGGAACACAAGACAGACACCGCCGCTGCACCAAATGCCGCCGGTTCATCCCCACGGGCGTGGGGAACACTGACGTGCGGCAGCAGGAGCGCCGGAACGCCCGGTTCATCCCCACGGGCGTGGGGAACACTAATCCGGTATCCAGATGCCCGCCTGCCCTTCCGGTTCATCCCCACGGGCGTGGGGAACACGACTTCTCGCGGATTGTGCTCGACTACCTGATCGGTTCATCCCCACGGGCGTGGGGAACACCCACGGTCGCAGCGCGAAGGGCGTCAAGGACTTGGTTCATCCCCACGGGCGTGGGGAACACCCGGTCGCCTCAATGATGACTTTTCCGTTAGCCGGTTCATCCCCACGGGCGTGGGGAACACCGCAGCACGTCCGGCGCCCTGGGGATGATCGCCGGTTCATCCCCACGGGCGTGGGGAACACTCCCGCAGGCCTTGCAGGTAGGCGAGCACGAGCGGTTCATCCCCACGGGCGTGGGGAACACAATCAGCAGGGTTTCGCCATTGACCGTCGAGAAGGTTCATCCCCACGGGCGTGGGGAACACCTCAGCGGCCTAAGCATCGGGTCGTGGAGTTGCGGTTCATCCCCACGGGCGTGGGGAACACTCAAGGCCGGTCTGGCCGTATTGGGTGGCGGTCGGTTCATCCCCACGGGCGTGGGGAACACACATACAAACACCAACCCCACAAATCGCGCACCGGTTCATCCCCACGGGCGTGGGGAACACACATTGCCTTTTGGGCGTCCCATGAAGCGTCCCGGTTCATCCCCACGGGCGTGGGGAACACTCCGGGCGCACGGAGACACCATGAACATCACCCGGTTCATCCCCACGGGCGTGGGGAACACGACGAACCGTGAGGCCACCACGGACGCTTCCGCGGTTCATCCCCACGGGCGTGGGGAACACTTTCTGCGCGAAGTCGATCCGACCTGGAGCGGCGGTTCATCCCCACGGGCGTGGGGAACACAGGGACAGGTCGGATTCGCTCGCGTTATTGCTCGGTTCATCCCCACGGGCGTGGGGAACACCGCACGCTGTTCGGTGGGCGCCTGTTCGATTCCGGTTCATCCCCACGGGCGTGGGGAACACGTATGCCCGTACCCCGTCACGAGCCGACATGCCGGTTCATCCCCACGGGCGTGGGGAACACATCAGTTCAAAGTCGAGTAGCATGCTGGCCTCCGGTTCATCCCCACGGGCGTGGGGAACACAAGATCGGCCCGGTCACGCAGACCTATGACGCCGGTTCATCCCCACGGGCGTGGGGAACACGGGGGCCGACATTCTCAAGAGTGGCGGGGTTCCGGTTCATCCCCACGGGCGTGGGGAACACCGACGACGCCATGCGCAGGAGTTCAAAGCGGTCGGTTCATCCCCACGGGCGTGGGGAACACTGAGCAAGCGCCTGAATCCCCGTTCCGGCCAGCGGTTCATCCCCACGGGCGTGGGGAACACGACGTTCAGGATCTGCAGCGCGGCATTCACGACGGTTCATCCCCACGGGCGTGGGGAACACGCTGTAATAGGCGGCGCCGCTGGCAAAGTAGGCGGTTCATCCCCACGGGCGTGGGGAACACCCATCCATCCATGTGCGCGCGTACTGCATCGACGGTTCATCCCCACGGGCGTGGGGAACACACAGCAGCATTGACGGTGCTGGCCGTCGTCACCGGTTCATCCCCACGGGCGTGGGGAACACGGTTGCTGCTCGTTCAGCCATTGCGCCGTTGTCGGTTCATCCCCACGGGCGTGGGGAACACGCGGCGTAATCGCTCGGCAATTGGTGCTTTGCCGGTTCATCCCCACGGGCGTGGGGAACACGAGGTCCGCCCACGCACCGATGGGCGTCAGGTCGGTTCATCCCCACGGGCGTGGGGAACACGAAACCAAGGCGACGTGTCTTTGGTTGAAGGGTGGTTCATCCCCACGGGCGTGGGGAACACAATGCGTAGTCGGATTTCAAGCCCTGCTTGACCGGTTCATCCCCACGGGCGTGGGGAACACGGTTTTGTAGCCTGCCCAACCGCGTTTCGATTCGGTTCATCCCCACGGGCGTGGGGAACACGCACAAGGCGAGCAGGGCGAATAAGGCGTGGACGGTTCATCCCCACGGGCGTGGGGAACACCGTGGAGGGTTCAGGCATGAGCATCCTGACTACGGTTCATCCCCACGGGCGTGGGGAACACCTGTGCGACTTCGGTCAGCAGCGGATCGAGCCAGGTTCATCCCCACGGGCGTGGGGAACACTCCATCGACGACAGCGAGATCGAGTTCATTCACGGTTCATCCCCACGGGCGTGGGGAACACCCGAGTCGTATAGCCAAAAACACCCCGCTTCCCGGTTCATCCCCACGGGCGTGGGGAACACACAACAAGGGACGATATGATCCGCGAAAGCATCGGTTCATCCCCACGGGCGTGGGGAACACACCGATCCCACAGGCATGACGCGCAGCGCCGACGGTTCATCCCCACGGGCGTGGGGAACACGTTGCACGGTGGATTACGTTGAACTGGGATCACGGTTCATCCCCACGGGCGTGGGGAACACTGGAGAGGGCCTGCTCGGCCTTGCCAATAACTAGGTTCATCCCCACGGGCGTGGGGAACACAAGACGCGGCCTGTTATGTATCGGACGTGTCGCGGTTCATCCCCACGGGCGTGGGGAACACACCTGGGGCGTCAATGCGGCGCTGTATTCGACCGGTTCATCCCCACGGGCGTGGGGAACACGGACTCGCGCGCCCTACGCTGCACCATCTGCGCGGTTCATCCCCACGGGCGTGGGGAACACCGGCGCGTGCGGCATCCAAAGCGCACGAGCGGCGGTTCATCCCCACGGGCGTGGGGAACACGGCGGGGCCGTGCCGGGTGTGCAGGGCGCTAACGGTTCATCCCCACGGGCGTGGGGAACACGCGATAGCCGTTCAGGCCGGCGGTCCCCTCGCCGGTTCATCCCCACGGGCGTGGGGAACACGAGGGTGCGTCCGCGACTCCCGGTACCGGCAACGGTTCATCCCCACGGGCGTGGGGAACACTTTCGCGCCGGCCTGCGCCGCGGCGGCGATCGCGGTTCATCCCCACGGGCGTGGGGAACACAGTTCCTGATACGGGATGGTGTGTTTGCCATCCGGTTCATCCCCACGGGCGTGGGGAACACGGCGGGGGGTGTTTTCGCATGAACAAAAATGACGGTTCATCCCCACGGGCGTGGGGAACACGAAATGCAAATGCACGACGAACAGGCGGCGGACGGTTCATCCCCACGGGCGTGGGGAACACTGCGGCATTCAGGTAGTCGCCCGTCACGTCGTCGGTTCATCCCCACGGGCGTGGGGAACACCTCGGGAAAGCGCGTCATCGTCAAGACGCTTGCGGTTCATCCCCACGGGCGTGGGGAACACATCGGGGCGTCGATGCCGACGAATCTGGCCGGCGGTTCATCCCCACGGGCGTGGGGAACACGCGGCCGCATCCACCACATACCGCATCACACCCGGTTCATCCCCACGGGCGTGGGGAACACAGCGCCGCATTGGCGTCGACGTCCTCGACCGGCGGTTCATCCCCACGGGCGTGGGGAACACGCGTATGCGCTGGCGCCGGATACCTGGTCGCGCGGTTCATCCCCACGGGCGTGGGGAACACGAGGCCACGCCAGCGATGAATCCGCCACGCACCGGTTCATCCCCACGGGCGTGGGGAACACGCACCCGTTCCATCGCCGATGCCGTCGATACCCGGTTCATCCCCACGGGCGTGGGGAACACGCGCGCATTGCCGCGCACCCGTACCGGCTCCGCGGTTCATCCCCACGGGCGTGGGGAACACGAACTGCCGCACGCCCCAGGTCGCCGCCCAGGCGGTTCATCCCCACGGGCGTGGGGAACACCCGAAACGACGGTATCGAGCGCAGCCCGGATTGCGGTTCATCCCCACGGGCGTGGGGAACACTCCGACATGTGGGGTTAATCAGGGCTCTGCGACGGTTCATCCCCACGGGCGTGGGGAACACTGCAGAATTCTCGGTCTTATTGTCAGATCCAGCGGTTCATCCCCACGGGCGTGGGGAACACAAGCGCCCGCCTTTTGCGCTGGCTGGCGAGAACGGTTCATCCCCACGGGCGTGGGGAACACGTCTTCCGAGCTGACCCCCGCATGCGTGGCTGCGGTTCATCCCCACGGGCGTGGGGAACACTCGGTTTTTTCTCCTGAGGTCTTTCAAAGTCCCGGTTCATCCCCACGGGCGTGGGGAACACTTCGCCAGCGTGGCGAACAATCTCGCGAGAGACGGTTCATCCCCACGGGCGTGGGGAACACCGTGATGCCCGGAGCCTATGCCGACGTGCTGGCGGTTCATCCCCACGGGCGTGGGGAACACAATGGCACGGCGGTCGGCGACAGCATCTCCGGCGGTTCATCCCCACGGGCGTGGGGAACACGTCGGTTCCGTAGCTCAGCTCGTCGCGCATGGCGGTTCATCCCCACGGGCGTGGGGAACACGTCATATTGCCGCCGTGGAAAACATGCACGCGCGGTTCATCCCCACGGGCGTGGGGAACACGTTCATGCAGCTGGTTTATCACGTTCGCCTCGCGGTTCATCCCCACGGGCGTGGGGAACACATGCGGGCATGTCATGAGGTACAGCGCAAGCACGGTTCATCCCCACGGGCGTGGGGAACACTTCATCACCTGGAATTCGCATTGCACGGCTGGCGGTTCATCCCCACGGGCGTGGGGAACACTCTTCGTCAGCGCCATCAACGCGGAGATGCAGCGGTTCATCCCCACGGGCGTGGGGAACACCAGTTCATCGAGCGTCTTGCCGAGCCCTGTGTCGGTTCATCCCCACGGGCGTGGGGAACACTTTGCCGGGGTGATGGTCAGGCGGGTGTAGCGCGGTTCATCCCCACGGGCGTGGGGAACACACGACCCGACACGGCGCACGCGGTTGAAGACGCGGTTCATCCCCACGGGCGTGGGGAACACGACCAACCCGCGACCGAATCCAACCCCTCACGCGGTTCATCCCCACGGGCGTGGGGAACACCGTACTGGTGCCGGTCGTGTTGCCGTTGGCGTCGGTTCATCCCCACGGGCGTGGGGAACACCCATGTGGCGATGCAGGCTAACGATACGGCGCCGGTTCATCCCCACGGGCGTGGGGAACACCAGATCGACAGTTCAGCGGGACGGATGGCGAGCGGTTCATCCCCACGGGCGTGGGGAACACTCAGGAAGGAAAGAGGCATGACCGCCAAGGAGCGGTTCATCCCCACGGGCGTGGGGAACACATCTGGTCGGAGAGCAGCTTGTGCACCGAGTCCGGTTCATCCCCACGGGCGTGGGGAACACCTGTTACGCGTCGCCCGGCTCGATTGGGGCTGCGGTTCATCCCCACGGGCGTGGGGAACACTGACGGCAAACCGATATTCCTGAGCGCGGAGGCGGTTCATCCCCACGGGCGTGGGGAACACGCAAGGGAGGTGGCGGCGTGACGCTCGTTCACCGGTTCATCCCCACGGGCGTGGGGAACACGCCGGTCGGCGCGGACAACAAGCCGCTGACCCGGTTCATCCCCACGGGCGTGGGGAACACTACCGCGCTCTGCCCGTCGCTGCTGGAGCCGACGGTTCATCCCCACGGGCGTGGGGAACACTATTCAGATTCCCCCCACCTGGACAACTGCCTGCGGTTCATCCCCACGGGCGTGGGGAACACCTCCCACGATGCGCTCTCCCACTCGATCTCCCCGGTTCATCCCCACGGGCGTGGGGAACACACGGTGGCGTTATATGCGGCCTTGTCGTTGGCCGGTTCATCCCCACGGGCGTGGGGAACACGTGTCGCCAGAAGTGAGAAACACGACGACGGGCGGTTCATCCCCACGGGCGTGGGGAACACCGCGGTCCGTGAGCTTCTCGAGTCCGTTTATGCGGTTCATCCCCACGGGCGTGGGGAACACACCCCATTCACGGTGCCAAAGCCCTGCCCACTCGGTTCATCCCCACGGGCGTGGGGAACACGTCAATTCCGCCTCAAACGGAAACGGCAAATGCGGTTCATCCCCACGGGCGTGGGGAACACGAGCTCGCCAGCATCGCCCAGAGCCTGCGCGCCGGTTCATCCCCACGGGCGTGGGGAACACAACCTGTGTGGCAGCAGGATCTTGCACGAGCACGGTTCATCCCCACGGGCGTGGGGAACACCCGACCGGCTGCATGGTGCTGTTCGAATACGCCGGTTCATCCCCACGGGCGTGGGGAACACAAACGAGGTCGCCGAGTTCGGACGGGGAACCTCCGGTTCATCCCCACGGGCGTGGGGAACACAAGCGAGCGCAAATGCAGATGCTTGCCGGTGAGCGGTTCATCCCCACGGGCGTGGGGAACACACCGTGAACTGCCGTTGCAGATGCTTACCAATCCGGTTCATCCCCACGGGCGTGGGGAACACCATTGGTTCCTATGCCGATGGGGTCGGCGTGACGGTTCATCCCCACGGGCGTGGGGAACACGTGGTTGCGAACTCCCGCTGCGCGACATCGGCCGGTTCATCCCCACGGGCGTGGGGAACACATCATCTGCATCTCACTGTCGCTGCCGAAGGCCGGTTCATCCCCACGGGCGTGGGGAACACTGCGCGACACGCTGAAAAACATGTTCAACACGCGGTTCATCCCCACGGGCGTGGGGAACACAATCTCGATGGACTGCACGACGATGTGCCAGTCCGGTTCATCCCCACGGGCGTGGGGAACACAAGATCCGCCACCAGACGGGCTGCCCGTTCTTCGGTTCATCCCCACGGGCGTGGGGAACACACGCAATCATCGTCCGCGACATGCAGCGCGACGCGGTTCATCCCCACGGGCGTGGGGAACACCGGCAGGCCGAGCTCGCCGCGATGATCGCCACCGGTTCATCCCCACGGGCGTGGGGAACACCTGCTTTTGCGCCTTCCCGGTGACCACGCCGGCGGTTCATCCCCACGGGCGTGGGGAACACAACGGCGCGTGTGTATCGGTTGCCGGATCAGCCGGTTCATCCCCACGGGCGTGGGGAACACACGGGTACGGGTTGAAAGACGGATGGGTGATCCGGTTCATCCCCACGGGCGTGGGGAACACCGGTTCGCCTCGCCAACCATGCCGTCTAGCTTCGGTTCATCCCCACGGGCGTGGGGAACACGAGGTGGTCGTAGTCCTCGGGCGTCGCGCGACCGGTTCATCCCCACGGGCGTGGGGAACACGAAGAACGGCCCGAACGCTGGCCGCAAGATGACGGTTCATCCCCACGGGCGTGGGGAACACATCTGCGCGTCGGGGCTGGCCCGGTCGGCGTGCGGTTCATCCCCACGGGCGTGGGGAACACCGGTGATTCGGTAGCGGATGGGGTCTCGCTCGCGGTTCATCCCCACGGGCGTGGGGAACACGGGTGCCCCGATCAGGTCGGCCAGTTTCCTCGCGGTTCATCCCCACGGGCGTGGGGAACACAACTGCCAGACGATCGAGCGCACGCCGAACTGCGGTTCATCCCCACGGGCGTGGGGAACACCCGCCCGGAATACAGCGTGCCCATGACGATTACGGTTCATCCCCACGGGCGTGGGGAACACGCGCCACATGATTAGCTGACGCGCGACGCAACCGGTTCATCCCCACGGGCGTGGGGAACACGACGCACCGCGCCGACTTGAGCGGTCGTCGCGCGGTTCATCCCCACGGGCGTGGGGAACACGGTGGCGCTCTATGCGGCCTTGGCCTTGGGGCAGGTTCATCCCCACGGGCGTGGGGAACACCTAGCCACCCTCGACATGACGCACCGCGCCGACGGTTCATCCCCACGGGCGTGGGGAACACCTACCCAGCATCTACGAGGAGGTGACGAGCCGCGGTTCATCCCCACGGGCGTGGGGAACACGTGCTCGCACCGGACGGCAACAGCATCGGCCGCGGTTCATCCCCACGGGCGTGGGGAACACTCATGTCCGCGTGTTTCATGCTGCCGCCTTCGCGGTTCATCCCCACGGGCGTGGGGAACACTTGCGCACACGAGCGCGCCAGCCAGATGCGATCGGTTCATCCCCACGGGCGTGGGGAACACCGTGGGTGAAGAAAGTCATGTGGAGCAAACGGCGGTTCATCCCCACGGGCGTGGGGAACACTCAGTAGACGTCCAGAGGTTCGAGGGTCTCGACGGTTCATCCCCACGGGCGTGGGGAACACTCCCACGCGGTGAGCCGATACCAGCAACCGCCCGGTTCATCCCCACGGGCGTGGGGAACACCGGCGAGAGCGCTTGACGTGCATGGAACTGGACGGTTCATCCCCACGGGCGTGGGGAACACAACTGTTTCGTATTCGGGATCAGTGGTGAGTGCGGTTCATCCCCACGGGCGTGGGGAACACCCGGTGCATTGCCGCAATGTGCGCGTGATTCGCGGTTCATCCCCACGGGCGTGGGGAACACCCCACGAGCGCACCGCCACTCGCCGGGAAAGCCGGTTCATCCCCACGGGCGTGGGGAACACTTCAGCGCATCGATGAGGGCCATTTCCTCGACCGGTTCATCCCCACGGGCGTGGGGAACACATATTCACCGGCGGGGTTTACGAGCGCATGGGCGGTTCATCCCCACGGGCGTGGGGAACACGGTGAACCCGTCGTCCATGCCGCTGGAAATATCGGTTCATCCCCACGGGCGTGGGGAACACAATGTTGTCGTTGTGGGCGTGGTCGCAAACGACGGTTCATCCCCACGGGCGTGGGGAACACTTCAAGTGGGTTCGTCGCGCAATGTAATGCGGCGGTTCATCCCCACGGGCGTGGGGAACACGACGGATATTGCGGGTGCTGCGGTGCCGATCGCGGTTCATCCCCACGGGCGTGGGGAACACGTATCTGCAAACAACGGGGGTGTCATGTACAGCGGTTCATCCCCACGGGCGTGGGGAACACACTTCTTCCATCTCCATGAATGTTCATGGAAATTTTGAGCAAATGAATTCTACCGACGAATTTGCATTCCGAATGAATTTGTTCTGGTTGTTAAAGATCGGTGCTGCCAATTTCCGGATGAAAGCTTACCAGTCGTACTCCGTCCCAATCGGCGGGCAGACGACGGTTAGCGCCGAGCGTCTGGAATTCGAAGCCGGCCTCGTTGTTTGTGTGCCATGCCATCACGGCGTTACCGTCTTCGATGCCGTCTTCCACTTGCGCCCAGATATGTTCGCGCACCTTGCGCGAGTAGTTGCCCACGTAGACTCCGGCGCGAATCTCGAGCAGCCACACGGCCATGCGGCCGCGCAGGCGCGGCGGGGCGTTTTCAAGCACGATGACCAGCATCGCCGAGATTCTCCGGGTTGGGGATGGCGGGGGCAACGGCGTTTTCGGGTGGATCGGGGCGCGGGATTTCTCCGGCGGCGAGGATTTCCTCGATGTCCGGGATGATGCGTTCGAGGAGTTTCGTCTGGCGGAAAATGTCGCGACAGGCGAGGCGCACGGCACGTTCCGGGTTCGGAGTCTCGCTCGCGGCCACTTTGAAGGCGGCCGGCACCACAGTTTCAAACTTGTAGATATCGGCCACGTCGTAGACGAACGACAACGGTTTGCCGGTGTGGATGAATCCCACCGCCGGCGCGTAGCCGGCCGCGAGCACAGCGGCTTCGGTCACGCCATACAGCGCCGCCGTGGCTGACGACAGGCAGCGGTTGGGCAGGTCCGAGACATCCCAGTTTTCCGGGTTGTAGTCGCGCCCCGACCATTTCACGCCGAACTTCTGTGCCAGCAACTGATAGGTGCGCCGCACCCGGGCGCCTTCGATGCCGCGCAACTGTTCCACGCTGCGCCGCGCAGGTGGCTCCTCGCCGAAGCGCAGTGCATACATCTTGCGCACGACCTTCAGCCGCAACGCCTCGTCCAGAGCCAGCTTAGCCTGATAGAGCAGCCGGTCTGCCCGCGCACCGCCCGGCTGGCCGGACGAGTAGAGCCGAACGCCCGCTTCGCCGACCCATACGAGCAGCGTCCCCACCCGTGCGGCCAGTGCCGCGGCGCGATGGGAAACCCGCGTGCCCGGTTCCAGCATGATGCAGGCGACCCCGCCCACCGGAATATGCGTAAGGACCGGGCGCACCCGGAAGCCCTGCCCGTCGACGACGACAAATGCGCCATCCACGACGTCGATTTCGCCCTTTTCGACGAATACGATCGACATCCTTTCCTTGATGGGAATGGGCTTGAGGGGCGGTAGCATGCTCAGATTTCTCCAGCACGGCGAAGCGCTTCGAGCACCATATCCGCCGGTATCCGATAACCATACGTGGCCAGTGCATCGAAAAGCGGCGCGAGCGCATCGACGTTGCCGGCCTGTCGCGCGGCGAGAAGCACACCAACGGTGCCGACTACCGGGATCCCCAACTGCCGGGCGACCCGGCGTCCTTTACGTTCGTCGACGAGTGCCGGGCAGGCGCGTTCCTGCGCCAGAACCAACGCCGCCGCTTCGCCCCGGTCGAGCAGATGGTCACCGGCGAACTGGTCGACGCCTGTCACCGCAACGCACGCGAACAAGCCGGACTCTTGAGCGGCGCGGATTGCCTGAGCGCCGGGGCGATGCGGATGTACGGTGCATTCGGCGAACACCGCGTCGGGCACCAGTACTTCGTCGAAATGGGTTCGCAGCAATCGGAGCAGATCCAGTCTCGCCAGCGCGATCAGCGGTCCGCTATCGGCGACGACCATGACGTGCAATCACTTCGAGCTCGTCGTCCAGTTCGTCCGGAGTCTGCTGAACTACTGCCACGCCCGCCGCGCCGGTGCGTTCGATCATCTCCTCGATCGCGAGTCCGGCCAGCTTCGCCGCCTGGCCCAGCGTGAGCGTGCCATCTTCGAACAGCTTGATCGCCAGCGACGTCCGCACCCCGCTTTCCAGCAGGGCATCGTCGAAGGGCACCGCGACGAAGACCGGATTGCCGTGCTTCGTGACGATCGACAATTTTCCGGCTTCGGCACCGCGGATCAGCTCCCCGGTGCGCTCGCGCAGGTCGCGGACGGTGAAGGTTTCCATGATCGGCTCCGGCATCGTGATTGTGCTATCAAATGATAGAACAATTCTGGTCGCGCACGGGGGCAAGGGACAGCATTCCAAGTCCCATTGCTTTTCCGTGGCCGATGCCGTTCACCAGGGCATGTCCCAATCGTTGTGGGTCGTCCGCCCGCAGCAGGCCATCGACCTGTACTACCTGCAGTGTGATGCGTTGCTTTGCGCGGCCCCTGCGATAGCTGACGCGCTCGCTGCGGCCGACGTGGGCATTCAGCAGTTTGAAACCATGCATGTGTCCCTGGCGCACGAGCCAAGCCAGCTGTTCGTCTTCGTGCAGCAGACCGTAGCGCTTGCCTGCGCGGGTGACGGTGGGATTGCAGACTATCCGGAACACATAGTTGCATCCTGCCCGTAGCAGTTGCTCGAGGACCACCTGTTTGTCGGGATTCACGGTGTTGGCATAGCCCGGCAACTCCCGCAGGGACTGCCAGCGACCGGCGGTAGCGGATTGCAGCAGCACGATGGCGCCGTCGTCCGGCAGTCTGTTTCCGCCTTGCTCTAGGCGCCAGAGGAAGCGTGCCGGCGGGAGGTCCGGAGTTTCGGAAAAAACTCGGCTGAGGGTGCGGTGCATCTCGTAGGCATTGGCCAGATCACGCCGGGCCTGCGGGTGGTTGGGGTCAAGCACCAGTTTGGACAGGTACATCCAGCACCTCTGAAAGAACGAAACGGGGACCGAAGCGTCGCTCGGCGAAGGAGGACAGCGGCTGGTCCATCTTCATCAAGCCGGTACTGTCAGCTGACTCGATGGAGAGCACCCACGGGGCGCGCCCCTGGTGGGGACGGGCGGTGGCGATGGGCGGCCAGCTGCTCAGTGCCTCTCGCAGATCCATGTCCACCAAGGCATCGGGCAGCCACACTGGCTCGGATGGGACATAGGACTTGCGCCCCAGAGCCAGCGGCCATACTGGATCGCCCAGCGCTGCATGAATGCGGGCAAGCAAGTCGCGGTCCGCGCCGTACAGGCCAACCAGAAACGCCGCGTCGGCGAGGTAGTGGCGCGTGGTTACGGCGGTATCGTGAATCTTTGATCCATCCGCCGAAATCACCTGTTGGGCGGTCTGGTAATCGCGCTTCGGTATGCCCGGACGGTCGTGGCGCACGCCCATGCGCAGGCGGCACAGGGGCTCCAGGTCGGCCCAGTTTTCTCTGTCGATGCCAAGCGCGGCGGCCACCAGACCAAGCACGCCGGATTTGCTGGGCTCCTTGCCGGTGTCCCGTTCATCGAAGCGGCTGGTGGTGCCCCAGGATTGCATGGGACCCACTAGACGCAGCAAGAGGGTTGCCATGGTTAGCTCCGCTGCACTTCGGTCATTGCAGCGTCCAGCAGCGCCGCGAGCGACGAGACTGGCTGGGAACCATCACCGATCTCGGCCCCGGTGAGGTCAAGGACGAAAGCAGCTAATTCTCCGCCATAAGCAGCCTGCAACGCCCTGGCCTTGTTCAGCAGGGCATTGGCGGAACTGCGCGTCAGGTTGTCGCGGGCTCGGATGGCCGTCTCGAAAGCGTTGGCGAGATTTCGTGGCGCACTGTTGCGACGCACCGTCACCAGCACGAATTCCGGCGGGTTATGGGCGGCAAAGGTGTTTTGCTTGCCGGTGGGCTCAGCCACAACGAAGCCTTCAAGGAAAGCACGCAACCCTTTGGCCGCCAGTTCGGTGTCGTTTTGCAGATTCTCACCGAGTTTGTTCCAGTCCACCAGTGCATAGCGGTAGAAGCAGGCGGAGTTGAACTCCACCGTGCCCATCATGTCGGCTCCAGCGGTGTCTTCGGGTTTGAGATCGTCTACCGCGGTATAGAAGTCGAATTCCCGCTCCACCGCGTGGGTGGACAGGGCGTGAGCGACCTGGCAAGCGGCGTTCTGGTTCTTTTCAGGCATGTCGGCGAGCATGCGGCCGAAAAGCGCCACATCCAGCGCCTTTCCTCCATTGAAGACCTTGTTTAGCGCCTTGCGGATTTCGGGGTCTATACCCTGAGCAGCTTGTTTCTTGGCCTTGCCAGGCTTCTTGCCCTCAGCGGGCGGTGTTTCCGAGGGCACCAAGAGGTCCCACTTTTCGTGGATCACCTCGGCGACACCATTAATTTCCCGCTGGCCAAGAAACAGCAGGTACTCAGTCTTGTCCTCCTCCTTGACCGTAAGCTCGATGGCGCTCAAGGCAATTTTGGCCTTCTCCTTAGCAACAGCGGGATCACGTCCTTTGCTGACTAGCTGCGTGCCAAGGGCTTCCAATACCCGCTTGCTGCGCTTGGCAAGATCGTCGGCAGTGAGGATGCCTTGTGCCACCTGATCGGCGAAGAATTGGCGTACCGCACGCTTGGAACACTGGCTCGATACCCGCGCCCGCCGCGTACCACCAAACAGGGCGTCCTTGGGGGCTCCGGTGTCGTCCCGGTTAAGGTTGGAGGGGGCGAAGTTCTGCAGAGCGTGGATTTCGACGATGGTCTTCATGCGGGTTCCTCTTCGGTCTCGGTGTTCGCGGGCAGATCGGTGTCTTGATGGAGCATGCGGTAGAACTGGCGTGCCCACAGGTGCTGGGTGCGCTTTTCCGGGGACTGCCAGCGCAGCAGGTCGGTGAGCAGGGCGTCGAAGTCGATGGTTTGCTCCTTCAGCAGGGCGAGCATCTGGCGAAGGCGATGGGGGAGTTGATCGGCGTCCGCGTCGAGCAGGGCGATGAAGCGACGCTCGGTGCTGACCGACTTGGTGGCCAACTGGTGCAGCGCAGCGGCCGTGCCGATGGGTTGGGCGCTACCGCTTCGTCCCGCCTTCCAGTGAGCCGCCCACAATGCCGCGACCAGGTAGTACGTCTGCCGGTGCCAGGACGTGGTGTCCTCCTTCAGAAAGGGTTCGACATAGGGATAGGCGGCAGGGAAGGCGCCGGGGGCGAAGGACAAGCTGCGGCGCAGGACAGCCCGTACCCTGGTATCCCGTTCGTTCAGGCTTTCCAGCCATTCGAGGTAAGCACTCATGCGGGTTCCTTCTGAGGTTCAAGTTTCGATATTTCTTGTTTGAGTCGTCCGATCTGGCGCAACACCGGTACCTCGGCTCGGGCCAGGGCACGGATGGCCCAAGCATCGCTGCCGGCAATGCTCGCCGCGTAGCCGCGCCAGGCGGCGCTCATTGCTGCGAGCACATGGCGCAGCCACAGCAAACGGATGTCTTCGGGATCGCGGGCCTCGGTGTATTCGCCGAGGATCTCGTGAAAGCGGGGTTCGAGGCTGGACCAGTAGCGGTCGATGACAGGCATCTGACGCAGGAAGCCATTCACGTCCTTGGTCGCAGGTTCGCGCTCGCCTCGGCTCAATACATTCCGTGCGAAGGATTTGCAGGCGGCCCCAAGGGCGGTTTGTGCCCCCTCCGCCGCGACCAGTAGCTCGCGCACATCCGCTCGCACATCACGATCACCCACCAACGCCGGCGGCAAGGTGAAGCGTTCCATGCGCCAGTACTCGATCTTCGCTTTGTCGTTGGATTGACCGACAACCATTACTGTGACAGGAAAGCGCGCCGGAAAAGCTCTGCTCAGGACAACGGCGTGGGTCATGACCAGTGGCGCATTGTTCGACGCGTCCGGCAGCAGGGAATCAAAGTCGCGCCAAAATCCGCGTTCGCGAAAGATTACCGGCAAGCGCCCATGCTTTTCATCGACGCGGTAGCACAGCATTGGATCGGACTGCTGCTCGGCGAGCGGGTTGATGCCGGATGCGAAGGCGAGCCGTGTCACGGAGAAGTCAGCCTCAGCTTGGAGGCGAACTGCGCGAATTTGCCAAGTGTAGCGATCCGCATAACCGCTGATGGCGCGCTCGGGGCCGCTCCTGAGAGTGTTCGCGGATTCCGGCTCCCGCTCCCACAGGGGGATGTCACCAACCAATACGCAACGATTCTGTGGTACCAATTGATACATGAGAGTGTCGGTTAGGCTGAGGCCCAGCGGCAGTGCCATGACAGCTGTGGCAGACGGAGCTGTACCTGTGTGAGATAACTCGCTCTTGCCGCAGCTAACCGAGAAGGTTTGAGTGGCCAGCAGCCAGCGCGCAGCATGCGCGGGGGAGATAGCACCGGCTTGGTTTACATCTACATGGTCAAAAAGCACCTTGGCATTGTCAGCATTGTGCTCAGCGGCCAATACTGTCCATGCACGCCAGTTTCGTGGCGTAAAGTCGGGAACCTGCGCAAAAGGGTAGCGCTTGTCGAACAGCCAGAAGCGGTCATGCCAGCGTTGCAGATACGCTTCGATCTTCTCTTGCGGCCAGCCCTGTTTGAACCACGTTTTTGCCTGCAGCGCATCCGTTGGTCCTTCGAGGGCCCGATACAGCACCGCCAGCAGGAAGCGATGCAGTGCAGCAACTACCAAGGGCGAGGCGTCTTGGATTTCCGCAATCTGCCCGGCCCTCAGTAGCGTTTCACGGATGCCCAGTTCCGCGCTGTCGCCGTTCAGATAGCGGACGGGAATCCAGGCTTCATCGACCAGATTGAAGTGTGGCGAGGTTGCCGGCCCGTCGGAGGGCGGGGCGGATTGCGGTAGTGGAGCGGTGTTGTCGTTCATCGAACCTCCGAGTTCAGTTCAGGCTTTCATACACGAGCCCCAGCGCCCGATCGAGCCGTACCGCGGGATCGGTAAGCCAGGCACCGAATGCGTCCAGGCACAAGGGGAAATGGTTGCGTAGTAGCGGCGACTGCTGCCACGGTTCCGGAATGCCCTGAGCCTTGAGCTGCCGCACCACGCCATTGCGGCCAATGCGCAGGCCCCGCAAGGACCAGCTGTGAGCCTGTATGGGCGTGGGGACGACTCGGGTGTCAAATTCATCGCCGGGCCACAGGGGGATGACGGTCAAGGATTCATCTCCCACGCGGGTCTCCGCGGCCAAGGTGCGATGTACGAAGGGATTGTCGTCGTCGTACAGGACGTAGCGTGCCGGGTCGTCCCACGAACCGTCGTCAGGCAGGCCGATGATGGCCATATGCGCCTGCTGCGTCTTGGCGATGCCGGTACCGTCGGATTCGGCAAGCGCTTTGTCCATCCGTTCTAGGATTGTCTCGGGCAGCACGACCTCTTCTTCGTACACGGAGCGAACCAAGGGATCAATGTCGTCCGGCAGGGTGATGTGCTGCCGCCCGTTTTTGCGCAGTAGGAACCAGGTGCTCAGCAGGATGGATTCTGCATAGACCGCGCTCCACCACAGGGGCTGACTAAAGCTCCCCGGTGCGTCTCCGGCCAGCCCGGCGATCAGCAGCACGGGCTGTGGCACGGGGCGCTGCGGCTGACGGTGGCGCCACAGCCGACCGGCTCTTTGCAGTAGCAGGTCGATGGGAGCGAGGTCGGTGGCGATGATGTCGAAGTCAAGGTCCAGACTCTGCTCTGCTACTTGAGTAGCGATCAGGATTTTGCGCCCGCTGCGCGATTCGCTCTGCTCACCGCTCGATTTGCCGAAGAGGTTTAGCACCCGCTGTTCGCGTACTTGACGCTGGCTGGCAGGGAAGCGGGCGTGGAACAGATAGAGTTCAGTGCCGTCGTCCAGCCGTTTGCCCACCTGTTCGCCGTTCCATTCCAGTGGCGTGCCGGCGGGATAGAGACCATAGAGTTCCTGCGCACGCTGCACGGTGTTGAGCAGCGCCAGCCCCATGCCGCCCTCGGCCAAGTGTTGCCCCAGCCCGGTCTGCATATCGTCGAGCCCTGTGCCGATGGGCTCGATCTCTAGCGTCAGTCGCCGCGTTGGATCAGCGGTGAAGTGGGTTTGTCGGACTCCATCTCCGGCGAAGGTGCTCAACCGTGGATAAGGCGCCTCCACGTCTGGCAAGACCGCTCCCACCACTTCAGCGAGCTTGCGGCGGATTGCCGGCGGCAAGGTGGCCGACAGCAGCACTACCGACGAACCCAGTGCGTGCAGCCAGCGCACGAGATGGATGAGCAAGGTACCGGTATAGGCGTCATAGGCGTGGATTTCGTCGAACACCACCACTCGGTTGGCCAAGCCCCAGAGGCGCACGAAATGATGCCGCACCGGCAGGATGGTCAGCAGGGCCTGGTCGACGGTACCGACACCGTATTCGGAGAGGAGCGCGCGTTTTTTGTAGGTGAACCACTCACTGGCCCGTACCCGGGCGGTATCCGCCTGTTCGCTGTCATACACCGGCGCCAGGCGCAGTTGCTGGTATGTGTTGTTGAGTTGGGCGCCACCATGCAGCAGTTGCAGGTCCAGCACATGGTCGTTCCCGTGGCCCTGCAGGAACGCCAGTGTGCGGGCGAACATGGCATTGCCGGTGGCCTGGGTGGGCAATGCGATGTAGAGACCCCGATGACCAAAGCGGCGCTGCAATTCCAGGTGTGCAAATAAGGCCGCTTCGGTCTTGCCCTCCCCCATGGGCGCCTCGACGAGCAGGACGGTCGGTGCGGCGAGGGTGCCAAGGGTCTCGGCGACAGTCTGCTGCAATGGGCGGGGAGAAAAACCGAAGACTGTATTGAAAGTGCGGAAGGCCGATGCGAGCGGGGTGCGCGGCTGCCAGCCGATGGCGTCCAGCGCCTGTTCGGCGTTGATACGGCGGGCGCCGAACCACTTGTCCGGCTCATCCGTTGCCACCTGATCCGCGAAACCAAACCAGTCGGTGTTGGAGCCGATCCAGTCGGCAAAGCTGGTGAGCCCCGCCAGCAGCATGAAGTCTGGACCGGAGAGAGATTCTGCGCCGGGCGCCTCGGTCGGCTGGAAGACCAGCTGCAGCGTGTTCAACAACTCTGCACGGGCATCCTCCCAGTCTGCACCGCCGAGGGCGCGGCGGCCATCGTAGCCGTGCTCCAGCCGCTCTAGTGCGGAGGATGATGCCCGACTGCCGTGATGACAGCCCACTGCATCTGCCGCCAACCTGGCCAGTTCCTCCGACCAGCCCTGATCCCGCAACCAATGGGTGAGCACGACTTGGCTAACGAAAGCGTGGTTGACCTCGGTGTTGGGGTTGCGGCCAACATCAAGACCCGAGAGGTTCTTCCATTTGCACTGGAACCCCGGGCAGGCCTTGCCGAGATCGTGGGCGGCAATTAGAAGCAGGAGCCAGGGTTGCGCCGCATCCCAGGACATTCCGAGCGCGTGGGCGTATCGTTGGCGGGTTTCGCGCGGCTCCCGATGCAGAATTGCCTGTGCAACGGCGGCCACGTCCAGGCAATGCAGCAGGAGGGGATGCCATTGGCCATCCGCCGCAGTCTTGGCCCAGATCGGGCGAGCAGTGGTCATCTTGCATTTCCTTCGAGCTGGGAAGCATTCCGGATCGGATTCCAATTCTGCGGGCTAGCCAGGAGCATAGGTTTGTTCGTTTCCTGCACCGTGATGAATCGATTTAGCCATTCTCCGAAGTGCCGGGCTCACCAGGTGAGCTACTCGTTATTTTCTTGCATCATATCTCTTCATCATCTCCGATACTTCCTCCCTCAGCACCCGCCGCAACCCCTCCGGCCCCAGCACCTCGCAATGCGTCCCGTGCTTCAGGATATCCATCATCAATTCCCGGTGATCGGCATACGGCACTTCCAGCACGTAGCTGCCGTCCGCGTCGAAGGCGCTTTTCTGCTTCGGGTGCCAATGCTCGGTCGCGACCCACCTTGCGCGTTCGGGGCTGAAGCGTAGCTTCGCCCACTGCAGCGTGGTGCCGCCGAAGATGCCGTAGCCGGGGCCGAGGACGGTGTCGAGGGTTTGGCTGGGAACGTCCTTGGCGGGGTGTTCGAGGAGTTCAACCTTGCGGATGCTGTCGACGGCGAAGTTGCGCAGGGCGCCGCGCAGGTGGCACCAGGCGTCGAGGTACCAGTTCTCGCGGTAATGGACGAGGCGCTGCGGAGAAATTTCGCGTTCGCTTTCCTCGTCCCGCCCGCGGGCGTAGTAGCGGATCGCGAGGCGTTTGCGTCGCAGCAGCGCGGAGCCGATGTTCTCGAAGTGCGCGAGTTTCATGCTGCGCTTGCCGATGCCGACGATGAGGACGCGGCGGCGGATTTCGTCGGCGGTGTCTGCGGCGGTGCCGAGCAGGGCGTTGAGGCGCGCGATCAGCGGCTGCACGTGCGGCGCGAGGATGCCGCCGGGGTCGAGGTTGGCGAGCAGGTGCTGCATGGTGAGGAGCGCGTGGATCTCCTTGTCGGAGAACCACAGGCCGGGCAGTTCGTATTGGGCGCCGATGCTTTCGCACTTGTCGAAGCGGTAGCCACCGGTGTCGCGGCACCAGGTGATCGGGGCGTTGAGGCGGTTGCGCAGGTATTCGAGGTCGCGCTTGAGGGTGGCGGGGGAGACTTCGAGGGCGTCGAGCAGTTCGCGGCGGCTGACGACGCGGCGCTCGCTGATGAGCTGGTCGATGCGGTAGAGCCGTTCGGTGCGGTTCATGCGGCCTCCGTGGCAGGGCCGCACGATCATACCGAGCGCATCTTTGAATGACAAAGAACTTGTCGCGAATCGAAACTGCCGGCTGGACGCATTGCGGTGATGGTCGTTTCTGTGCGGCATCGCACAGATGCGCGGCGCGCACCACGCGCAAGCTCGCAGCAGCGTATTTGCTTGACGACGTCAGTCACGCCAACCCCGAACCACACCTCGGTTTCGATCAACGGCAGGGCCAATGATGCAAGGGCACAAGAACAAGATGCTTCCGCGCCTGATCTGCCTGTTGGCCATCACGGCCAGCGGCTGCCAGAGCGCAGGTCCGGTTGCGCACGCGCCGAATCCCGTGGCCCCCCCGCGCACTGCGTGCCAGAAGGCGGATTCGATGTGGCACGACAGGATTATTCCGTCCCGCTACGACCAACTGCCGCCGCTGACCACCCCGGGGATTTTCGATGTACTGAAGCTGCTAACGACCCGTTTTTCGGTCAAGGCATTGACGGTGGAGGGGGATGAACTGGAAGAGGGCCGCCGCAAGCTGATTCATGCTTTCGGCGCGGAGGCGCGCTTGCGCCTGGTGATCAGCCCCGGGGCGGCAGGCGGCTATACCGGCATTTTCCAGAGCGGCGCGGAATGTGTGATCGGGCGTTTTTCTCTGGCCAGCAAGCCGGCGATCGACACCTCGATCCCGGCGCTGGCCCTGAAGGTCTTCATCGGCGGCGATCGGCCCTCGCTCAATCTGCATCTGATGCATTCGATTGACGACCAGGCCGGCCACAACTTCTTTGCCCGGACTTTCAGCAACATCCTGCCCCCTGCCAATGCCTTCGCGAAGCGCCTGCTGGCCAGCGCATTCGAACGCAGCGCCGTGCAGTTTGGCGCCAGCGACCCCGACCCGGGCCGGCTGACGCTGGAACACCTCGCCGGAACGCTGCCGGACGGCGCGCGTGTCGCCGCCCCCAAAACGCCGTACCAGCTGCTCGTGAAGCCCACCGCGTCGTCCCGCGCGCTAATGCAGGACGCCGATGCCGAGGACGACTTCCGCCTCAAGCTGGCCGGGCTGCCGGTCGGGCAAGCGGTGTACGAGCTCTATACGCTGGCCGAGGGCGATCCGGCGGAGCGCGCCAGGCTTCTGGGCGAACTGGTTCTGGCTGCGCCGGTCGTCTCCTCGCACTACGGCGATGAAAAGCTCTACTTCCAGCACAACATGGCCAGGAAATGACCTGGCGGCGCGCCGAGAGGGCGGTTTATGAACGTACTCATCATTCTCGGGCATCCGCGCACCGATAGCCTTTGCGGGGCACTGGCGAACGCCTACGGCAAAGGCGCCAGTGAAGCAGGCGTCGAGGTACGCCAACTGGATCTGGCGACGCTGGATTTCGACCCCCAGGTTCGCACCGTCTCTCCCAATCAACAGACCTTTGAAGACGATATCCTCAAAGCCCGCGAACTGATCCTTTGGGCCGAGCATCTGGTGTTCGTCTATCCCACCTGGTGGGGAACCATGCCGGCGCTGCTCAAGGGATTTCTGGACCGTGTACTGACGCCGGATTTCGCGTTCACGACCTGCGAAGGTGGAACCGGATATCAGGGGCTGCTCGACGGGCGATCCGCACAACTGATTACCACCATGGATACGCCGCCCCTGGTCCACCGTCTTGTGTACCGACAACCGGGCAGGAATGCGATGGCGCGGGCGACGCTGGGTTTCTGCGGCATCCGCCCCGTGCGTGCGCTGGTCTGCGGCCCGGTCAAGGACTCCAGCCTGCACCAGCGGCAGCAATGGCTGGAACAAGCCCGTCGTCAGGGGCGATGCCTGGAACGGGGCCGGATCACTCCGGGGGAACAGCTTCGGCACAAGGCCGGCGCCTGGCTCAAAGGCATGCGGCTGCAGTTCTATCCCATGACCTGGTTGGCCTACACCGCGGGCGCCCTGGCCGCTTCTCCCGTCGACGGCGTATTCGGCAATCCGCTGTTCTGGCTCGGCTATCTCTGCCTGTTCCTGGTGGAGGTCGCCACCGTACTGATCAACGAAGTCGTGGATTTCGAGAGCGACCGGAACAACCGCTTCTTCAGTACATTCACCGGCGGCTCCCGGGTACTGGTGGAAGGCTTGCTCAGTCCGATCGAGCTCAGAGTCGGCATCGCGGTGGCGCTGGCGGCATCCCTTCCGGCCGCGGTGCTGCTCCTGTTCATGACACCGGCAAATCCGTCAGCGGTTGCACTGGTGATGGGCACGATGGCGATTCTGGCCATGGGCTACACCGCGCCTCCACTCAAACTCTGCTATCGCGGGCTGGGCGAACTGGATGTGGCGGTCACCCATAGTATCGGCGTGATCCTGTGCGGTTACGTGCTTCTGGGAGGTGCCTGGAACGACTCGCTGCCATGGCTGCTGAGCGTGCCTCTTCTGCTGGCGATCCTGCCGTCGATCACCCTTTCCGGCATCCCGGATCTGGAAGCGGATGCCGCGGCTTCCAAACGCACCCTGGTGGTCCGTCTGGGGCAACGCGGCGCATTGATGCTGGCGCTCAGCCTCACGGTGCTGGCGGCCGGCGCGGCACTGATATGGCAGGTCATGAATCTGGCGGATGGCGCCTTTGCGGGCATCGCTTATGTAGTCATCCCCCACGCGGCCCTGCTGACGTGGCTGTTGCACAAGCGCATTGAAGCGGGAAGTCCACCCGGCCGTATCGACGGGCTGATGGTGGCGTCACTGACCTATGTGTTGTGGTTCGGGCTCATCCCGCTGTTCAGGCTGGCGGGATGGTAGGACCGGTGACACGCGTTGCTGCCCGCGGAAAGAGAGCGCCTGCCGTCCTTAAGTCCCGGTATTCCCCAGGCGTGCCGAAATCGCTTCGGCGCAGGCGCGCAGCTTCTTCGCCAGCGGGCCGTCCCACGCGGGGTCGAAGCTGCCGGCGGGGCCCATCGCGGTAATCGCCAGCGCAAGGTGGCCGTTGTGGTCGAAGACGGGGGCACAGAAGGCGTTGATGCCGGGGATCGGCTTGCCGGCAGCGCGGGCGAGGCGCTGGCGGCGGACCTCGTCGAGCTCGGCTTCGAGTTGCGGCTTCGACAGCCGCAACGCCGGCGGCGCGGTGGCGAGCTGGGCGAGTTCGTCGTCGAGCATGGCAGCGGTCATGCGTGCCGGAAGAAACGCCGCGAAGACGCGGCCGGTGGCGGAGTTGAGCAGGTTCATCACCGTGCCGACGCGCATGTTCACATGCACCTGGCGGCTGCATTCCTCGATGCTGACGATGGTCGGCCCCTGGTTGCCCCATACCGCGACGGCGACGTTTTGCTGGATCTCGTCCGAGAGCTTCGCCGCTTCCGGCGTGGCGACGCGCAGCGGGTTGAGGCCGTGCAGCGCCGACAGGCCCATCTGCAGCGAGAAGGCACCGAGGCCGTAGCGGCCGGTGAGGGGATCCTGTTCGATCAGGCCGAGCTTGCCGAAGCTCACGAGGTAGGGGTGGGCCTTGGCGGGCGGCATGCCGGCGTCGCGCGCGAGATCCTTGAGGATCATCGGGGCACCGTGGCGCACCAGCGCCTGCAGCAGGGTGCCGCCGACTTCGATCGACTGGATGCCGCGGCGGTCGCCGACGCGTTCGGCGTTGCGCTCCGCACTGTGCTCGTTGTTCAAGGTCATATCTCCCGTAGGGCGCGAATCTTAGCAGGTACGGTTCGGCGTGCATTTTGCGCGTTGAATTCAACCATAGCAAATCGATTGACGATTAACAAATCGTCGGCTACGATGATTTGCATCCACCGCGCTTCAGCAAGGAGTCATCCATGAACACCAAGGTTTTCGCGTCGCAGGCCGATCTGGAAGTAAAACAGATCAGCTTCGACAAGCTGTCCGAGCATGCGTATGCCTATACCGCCGAGGGCGATCCCAACACCGGCATCATCGTCGGCGACGACGCGGTGATGATCATCGACGCGACCGCGACGCCGGTGATGGCGCAGGGCGTGGTCGCGAAGGTGCGCGAGATCACCGACAAGCCGATCAAGTACGTGGTGCTGACGCATTACCACGCGGTGCGCGTGCTCGGCGCGTCCGGTTACAAGGACGAAGGCCTCGAGCAGATCATCGCCAGTCGCGACACCTACGACCTGATCGTCGAGCGCGGCCAGCAGGACATGGAATCCGAGATCGGCCGCTTTCCGCGCCTGTTCGACGCGGTCGAGAGCGTGCCGGGGCTGACCTGGCCGACGATCACCTTCCACGGCGAGATGAGCCTGTGGCTGGGCAAGCTCGAAGTGAAGATCATGCAGTGCGGCCGCGGCCATACGAAGGGCGACACCGTGGTGTGGCTGCCGCAGGACGGCGTGCTGTTCTCGGGCGATCTGGTCGAGTTCGACGCGGCCTGCTACACCGGCGACGCGTATCTGGCCGACTGGCCGGCAACGCTCGACCGGCTGGTGCAGTTCGGCGCCGCCAAGCTGGTGCCCGGTCGCGGTCCGGCCTTGACGACGCCCGAGCGGGTGGAGGAGGGGCTCGCGTACACCAAGGCCTTCGTGTCGACCTTGTACCGCAGCGCGCAGGAGGCGGTCGCGCAGGGCATGGACCTGAAGGCGACGATGGCGCACACGCGCAAGCACATGGATCCGCATTTCGGCCAGGTGTTCATCTACGAGCATTGCCTGCCGTTCGACGTGACGCGCGCGCACGATGAGGCGTCCGGCATCCGCGATCCGCGCATCTGGACCGCCGAGCGCGACCAGCAGATGTGGCACGCCTTGCAGGAGTAAACGCCGTACCCCCCCCGATTCCGCAGCGATGAAACGCCGGTGACACGCTCCCAAGAAGGCGGCGCCGGCGCATGACAGGTACACAGGAGGAGACACCGTGCTGAGCACGTACAAGTATCCGAAGTTCGAATACCGGCGTCCGCCGGAGCTGGCAGAGCAGCGCGACGGGCGCTATCCGGTGGTGATCGTCGGCGCCGGTCCGGTCGGGGTCGCGGCGGCGATCGACCTGGCGATCCAGGGCACGCCGGTGGTGCTGCTGGACAACGACGACACCGTCAGCATCGGCTCGCGCGGCGTGTGCTATGCGAAGCGCGCGCTGGAGATCATGGACCGCCTGGGCTGCGCCGAGGAGATGGTGCAGAAGGGCGTGTCGTGGAACGTCGGGCGTACCTTCTTCCGCGAGCAGGAGGTGTTCAACTTCAATCTGTGTCCGGAGCCCGACCACCATCGTCCGGGGATGATCAACCTCCAGCAGTACTACCTGGAGGAATACCTCGTGCGCCGCGGGCAGTCGCTGCCCAACATCGACCTGCGCTGGAAGAACAACGTGATCGCCGTGACCGATCACGGCGACCGCGTCAGCCTGCGCGTCGAAACGCCCGACGGCGCCTATTCGCTGGATACCGACTGGCTGATCGTCGCGGATGGCGCGCGCAGCCCGATCCGCCACATGATGGGGCTGGACATCGAAGGCAAGATATTCATGGACCGCTTCCTGATCGCCGACGTGGTGATGAAGGCGGACTACCCGACCGAGCGCTGGTTCTGGTTCGACCCGCCCTTCCACCCGAACCAGTCGGTGCTGCTGCACCGCCAGGCCGACAACGTCTGGCGCATCGACTTCCAGCTTGGCTGGAACGTCGATCCGGAAGAGGAGAAGAAGCCTGAGAAGGTGATTCCGCGTATCAAGGCGATGCTCGGCGACGAGCGCGAATTCGAGCTCGAATGGGTCAGCGTCTACACCTTCCAGTGCCGCCGCATGCACGAATTCCGCCACGGCCGGCTGCTGTTCACCGGCGACGCCGCGCACCAGGTGTCGCCCTTCGGCGCGCGCGGCGCGAACTCCGGCATCCAGGACACCGACAACCTGGTGTGGAAGCTGAAACTGGTGATGGACGGCAAGGCGCCGGCGACCCTGCTCGATACCTATTCGGAAGAGCGCGTGGCGGCCGCCGACGAGAACCTGATGAACTCGACGCGCTCGACCGACTTCATCACACCCAAGAGCGCCACCAGCAAGACTTTCCGCAACGCCGTGCTGGGGCTCGCGAAGGACTACCCGTTCGCCCGCGCGCTGGTCAATTCGGGACGCCTGTCGGTGCCGAGTTTCCTGACCGAATCGCGGCTGAACACGCCGGACAGCGAGGTCTTTGCCGGCAACATGGTGCCCGGCGCGCCGATGGACGACGCGCCGGTCGAGACCGCGAGTGGCGAGAACTGGCTGCTGCAGGTCGCCGGCAACCGCTTTCAGTTGCTGTACTGCATGTCGGACGCCGTCGACATCGACGCAGCCACCGCTGCCGCGTTCGCCGCGCTGGCCGATGCGCCGGTCCCGGTCGAAGTCATCGTCATTGCGGAGCGCGGTCGCGCGCCGGGCGGCCTGAAAACCCTGATCGACAGCCGCGGACGCATCCGCGAACGCTACGATCTGAAACCCGGCACGACCTACCTGATGCGGCCCGACCAGCATGTCGCCGCGCGCTGGCGCGCGTTCGACGCCGCCCGCGTGCGCGCCGCACTCGCCCGCGCCACCTGCAACGCCTGAAGGAGCGAAAGATGAGCCTCAATACCGATTCGAACTTCTTCACGCCCGGCAAACGCTATTTCCGCGCCTTCAGCCCCGGTGACGACTTCTACGAGGCGCTGATCGACATGCACCGCGACCTCTCCGACGAGCAGAGCGCGATGGTCAATGCGCGCCTGATCCTGTTGCTCGCGAACCACATCGGCGACATCTCGGTGCTGCGCGAGGCGATGCAGATTGCCCGCGAAGGCGCCTGATGTGCTGCGTTTCCAGGAGAATTCCATGCTGATCAAGAAGATCCACCACGTCGCGTACCGCTGCAGGGACGCGAAGGAAACCGTCGACTGGTACGAGAAACACCTCGGCATGCAGCTGATCCTCGCGATCGCCGAAGACGAGGTGCCGTCGACCAAGGCGCCCGACCCCTACATGCACATCTTTCTCGACGCCGGCGGCGGCAACGTGCTGGCGTTCTTCGAGCTGCCGACGCGGCCGCCGATGGACCGCGACCACAACACGCCGGACTGGGTGCAGCACTTCGCGATGGAGGTCGGCTCGATGGACGAGCTGCTGACGACCAAGGCCAGGCTGGAGGCTGCGGGCATCGACGTCGTCGGCCCGACCGACCACACCATCTTCAAGTCGATCTACTTCTTCGACCCCAACGGCCACCGCCTTGAACTCGCGGTGAATACCGGCACGCCGGAAATGCTGCAGAGGCTCGACGCGGTCAAGCGGGACATGATCGAGGAATGGTCGCGCACCAAGAAGGCGCCGATGCACGCGCGCTGGATGCACGATGGCAGCATGAGCGGGGGAGGGGGCGCGCAATGAAGCTCGCGACATTGAAGCAGGGCGGCCGCGACGGCACGCTGGTCGTGGTCAGCCGCGACCTCACCCGTTGCCAGAGCGTCGGCGGCATCGCCAGGACGCTGCAGGCCGCGCTCGACGACTGGGACAAGGTCTCCGCCGAGCTGGAGCTGGTCTATGACATGCTCAACCACGGGCACGCCAGGCACGCGATCGCGTTCGATCCGGCGCTCTGCCATTCGCCGCTGCCGCGGGCCTACCAGTGGGCCGACGGTTCGGCCTACATCAACCACGTCGAGCTGGTGCGCAAGGCGCGCGGCGCCGAGTTGCCGGAATCCTTCCACACCGACCCGCTGATGTACCAGGGCGGCTCGGACAGCTTCATTGGCCCGCGTGACGCGATCATCGCCGCCAGCGAGGACTGGGGCATCGACTTCGAAGCCGAGGTCGCAGTGGTGACGGACGACGTGCGCATGGGGGCCTCGGCCGACGAATGCGCGCAGCGGATCCGCCTGTTGATGCTGGTGAACGACGTGTCCTTGCGCAACCTGATTCCCAATGAACTGGCGAAGGGCTTCGGCTTCTTCCAGTCGAAACCCGCCTCGGCCTTCTCGCCGGTGGCGGTCACGCCGGACGAACTGGGCATGGGCTGGCACGACGGCCGCGTGCATCTGCCGCTGCGCGTGACGCTCAACGGCCAGCCCTTCGGCTGTCCCAATGCCGGCGTGGACATGACGTTCAACTTCCCGCAGCTGATCGCGCATGTCGCGAAGACGCGCGAACTCGAAGCCGGCTCGATCATCGGCTCGGGCACCGTGTCGAACAAGCAAGGCGGGCTGTACGGGTCGAGCATTGCCAACGGTGGCGTGGGCTACTGCTGCCTCGCGGAAGTGCGCACCTACGAGACCATTGAAGGGGGCAAGCCGCAGACGCCATTCATGCGTTTCGGCGACCGCGTGCGCATCGAGATGCTCAGCGAGCGCGGTGAAGACATTTTCGGTGCCATCGAGCAGCAGGTGGCGCCGCTCGAACGCTGAGCGGCACGTAGAACAGGAGCCGCGATGAAGCTCTACACCTATTTCCGCAGCTCCGCTGCTTACCGCGTGCGCATCGCATTGAACCTGAAGGGCCTCGCGTACGACGCCGTGCCGGTGCACCTCCTGAAGGACGGTGGTCAGCAGCGCAAGCCGGAATACCTGGCGCTGAATCCGGCCGGCCTGGTGCCGGCGCTCGAAGTGGAGGGGCAGGTGCTGAGCCAGTCGCTGGCGATCATCGAATATCTCGACGAGACGCAACCGGCGCCGCCGCTGCTGCCGTCGGACCCGCTCGGGCGCGCGCGCGTGCGGGCGATCGCGCAGGCCATCGCGTGCGACATCCATCCGCTCAACAACCTGCGCGTGCTGCGCCACCTGAAGCGTGAGTTCGGCATCAGTGACGAACAGAAGGATGCGTGGTACCGGCACTGGTGCGAGCTCGGGCTCGCCGCGGTCGAAGCGATGCTGACGGGCGATGCACGCACCGCGCGCTTCTGCCACGGCGACGCGCCGGGTCTGGCGGACTGCTGTCTGGTGCCGCAGGTGTTCAACGCGCGTCGCGTGAACTGTCGCCTCGACGATCTGCCGACCGTGATGCGCATCGCCGAAGCGTGCGAAGCGCTGGAGGCGTTCCGTCTCGCGGCCCCCGCCCATCAACCCGATGCCGAATGATAGGGTTGAAGGGGAATGGTGTGGCATAAATCAATTTATTGTCAAGGGCATGGTCCTGGGAACGGGATTGAGGCGATACTAAGCGCGTCCTGAATGCGCCCGGCCGCCTCCACCCATCCCCGATGACTGCTCCCACCCTTGCCCTCGCTGTCCTCATTACCGCACTGGTCGCGCTCGGGCCGTTATCGACCGATTTCTACCTCCCGGCGCTGCCCGCGATTACCGCAGCGCTCGGCACCGACGTCGCCAACACGCAGCTCACGCTGTCGGTGTTTCTGATCGGCTTCGCCGTCGGCCAGCTCGCCTACGGTCCCCTGTCGGACCGCTACGGGCGGCGGCCGGTGCTGCTGTTCGGCATGGTGGTGTATGCACTGGCGTCGGTGGCGTGTGTGTTCGCCGCCTCGATCGAAACGCTGATCGCGGCGCGTTTTCTGCAGGCGCTGGGGGCCTGTGCGGGGCCGGTGCTGGGCCGCGCGATCGTGCGCGACGTGTATGGCCCGCACGATTCGGCGCGCATGCTGTCCTACATCGGCACCGCGATGGGGCTGGCGCCGCTGGTCGGGCCGGTGCTCGGAGGCTGGCTCACGGTGTGGTTCGGCTGGCGCGCGACCTTCGTGTTCCTCTCCGTGTACTCGGTGCTGCTGACCCTGACGGTGTGGCGCCGTCTCGACGAAACGAATCACCACCGCGACGCCACCGCGGCCCGCACCGGCAAGCTGCTGGGCAACTTCGCCACCTTGCTGCGCGACCGGCGCTACCGCGGCCTGCTGACGTGCAACGCGCTGGCCTACGCGGGCCTGTTCGCCTTCATTTCCGCGTCGCCCTTCGTCTTCATCGGCATGTTCGGCTTTACGCCGCAGGGCATGGGTCTGGCATTCGGCGTGATGGTGTCGGGCTACATGATCGGCGCCACGGCCTCGGGCAGGCTGTCGCGCCGCCTGGGCCCGGAGCGCCTGATACGCATCGGCACGGCGCTTGGCGCCGTCGCCGGAACGGCCATGCTGGGCCTGGCGCTCGCCGGCGTGCATCACCCGCTTGCGGTGATGATCCCGATGTGGTTCTCCGCCTGCGCGATCGGTCTCGTCATGCCCAATGCGGCCGCGCTCGGCATGGCGCCATATCCGCAGATGGCCGGCGCCGCGGCGTCGCTGATGGGATTTTCGCAAATGGGGCTGGCCGCACTCGCCGGTATCTTTGTCGGCCATACGCTGGCTGACACGGTCGTGCCGATGGCCTTGGTCATCGCGGTCGGCGCGCTTGCAAGCCTCGCCAGCTATTGGGCCTGGGTGCGCACCGGCGAGGCGTAACGCCTTGCGGCGGCAGTGACGTTTAGCGTGAGCGCAGGATGTCCAGATCGGCGCCGTTGCGCTCGTCGGTATACGAAACTGGCGCGGTTGGCGGCGGACCGGCGAAACACTGCACCAGCACATTGCTCTGCGGGCGGTCGCGGAACAGGATCTCGACCGCGCATTGGCCATACACCGACTGGATCGTCGCCAGCAGATTGCGCGCGTAGGGGCTGGCGAGGCGCGCGTCGAGGATCAGGTTGGCGAACAGCACGCCGTCCGCGGCAAGCACGCGGCGCGTGCCCTGCCAGAACTCCCGCGTCACCAGATGTGCGGGAATGCTGGTCAGCGCGCTGAAGGCATCGACAACGACGGCGTCGAAGCGCTCGTCGGTGTCGGCGACGAAGCGGCGCGCGTCCGCGGCGATGAAGCGCCCGCGCACCGGCGTGCCGAGGAATTCCCGCTCGGCGACCTCGCGCACCGCCGGGTCGATGTCGACGTAAACATAGTCGTTGAGCGGTTCGCGGTGCGACAGCGTGAAACCGCCGCCACCCAGCACCGCGATGCGCTTGTCGCGGAAACCCATCTCGTCGAGCAGCAGCGCACGCAGCCGCTCGATGTAGCGCGCATAGCGCGGCGGTTCGCCGGCGTCGATCAGCGAGGCGGCCGAGTTGTTGATGCGGAACACGCGCGCATCGCTCATGCCCGGAAGGGCGATCGGTGCGACGCGGTAGGTCGCATAGGCCGTTTCGATGTGCTGCGGCAGCAGCATATTGCATGCGATCGCCGCCGCCGCGACCACGCCCGGCAGCGGCAGGCTGCGCCAGATGGAAAGCGCGGACGGATCGCGCAGCACCGGCACCAGTGCCAGCAACGGCACCGCACAGGCGAGCACCGCGGCCGATACGCCGAGCCACTGCATCACCAGCAGCGACAGCGATAGCGAGCCGAGAAAGGAGCCCAGCGTCGACCAGTACAGTGCCGCACCGCTGCGTGCGCCGGCACGCTCGTGGCGCAGCAGGTTCGTCAGCACCGGAACAGTCTGGCCGAGCAACCAGGCGATCGGGCCGAGCACACCGACGATGAAGATCAGGTAGGCAACCAGCGCCGGCCGTATGTGGGCGAACAGCGCCTCGACGACCGGCCCGGCGAGCCCCACGGCGATCAGCGCGGCGGCGATTACGAAATTGATCCGCACGCGCGCCAGGAAATCCCGCTCCACGCGGCCGCCTGCCTGGTAGCCCAGCGCGAGCGCGAGCAGGAAGAAGCCGATCGTCGGCGCCGTGACCGTGATCGAACTGCCCAGATGCGGCACCAGGCGCCGCAGCGCGATCACTTCGGCGCCGAGCGAGGCAAAGCCCTCGACAAAGACCAGGCCGTAGAGCACGGCGGACGAAATGGAACCGGTGTTGGCGGCAGGGGCGGACTTCATGCGGTGGGGTTCCAGGTCGTTGCCGGGAAGCAAGCGGATTCACCCGCGTGCGCCGCCATCGGTGCACCCGCGGACGCCGGACAGCATCATCGCTGCGCTGCCTCGGCTGCCAGCGGGGAAGGGGTTGGCGTGTCTAGACGCCCCAGACGACCGGAACCCCTTCCTTCTGCGACAGTTCCAGCAAGTCCAGCAGCGGCCAGGCGCGCTGTGCGAGGCCGACCGGTGCGGCCATGCCGCTGCGCTCGGGATCGGGTTCTTCGTCCTCGTCCGCATCCTGCGGCTGTCGTGCCTGGCGTGCCTTGTCCTCGTCGATCGCGGCGCGCAGGCGTGCGATCGCTCCCGGTAACTGCTCGACGGTGACGATGCCCTTGGCGTCGTCGGGGTCCTTGCCGAGAATCGCGACGAGCTGCTTCGCCACGTCGCCGAACATGATGACGTCCGCACCGGCGGCCGATTTGAAGGTGAACAGCATGGTTTGCTCCTTAGAGTCCTTTGACCGCGTAGATGCCCGGCGCGTTGCGCCAGTAGCCCTTGTAATCCATGCCGCAGCCGAACAGGAAACGGTCGGCGACGTCGAGGCCGGTGAAGTCGGCACGCATGCCGGGGTAGGCCTTGCGATCGTGCAGCTTGTGCGTCAGCACCGCGGAGCGCACTTCCTTCGGTCCTTCGGCCTTCAGGTATTCGAGGATCGCCTGCAGCGTGTGGCCTTCATCGAGAATGTCGTCCAGCACCAGCACCGTGCGCCCGCGCAGGTCCTGCGTCGGCCGCATGCGCCAGTCGAGCTGGTTGCCCTTCAGGGCGTGGCCGTAGCGCGTCGCATGCAGATAGGCGACTTCCAGCGGAAACGGCAGGCGCGGCAGGATCTGGCCGGCGAGGATCAGCCCGCCGTTCATCACGACATACACCAGGGGGTTGCTGCCCGCCATCTGCGCGGTGATTTCCGCCGCCATGCGCTCCAGCGCGGCCGCGACGGTGGCGCCATCGGCAAGACAGTCGGCGTCCTCGCGGATACGGGTGATTTCATCCAGATCGACCGACATCCCGGGCCTCCTGCAGCATCGTGATTGTGGAAGATCCTAATTCTACCGGACTGCTTTGGTGCGCGCGCTTGCGGTTAAACTGGCGCGCAATTCCCGCGCCGAGAGTGCCCGCATGCCCATCAAACAAATCAATCATCCGCTGGTCCGGCACAAGATCGGCCTGATGCGCGAAGCCGACATCAGCACCAAGAAATTCCGCGAACTGACCGCCGAGCTCGCGCGGCTGCTGGCCTACGAGGCGAGCCAGGACTTCGAGCTGGAAACGGTGACGATAGACGGCTGGGCCGGGCCGGTCGCCGTGGAGCAGATCAAGGGCAAGAAAGTCACCGTGGTGCCGATCCTGCGCGCCGGCCTGGGGATGCTCGACGGCGTGCTCGACATGATCCCGAGCGCCAAGGTCAGCGTCGTCGGCATCGCGCGCAACGAAGAAACGCTGATGCCCGCGCCGTATTTCGAGAAGTTCGTCGGCAACCTTGCCGAGCGCATGGCGCTGATCATCGATCCGATGCTTGCCACGGGCGGCTCGATGGCGGCCACCGTCGACATGCTCAAACGCGCCGGCTGCCGCCACGTTCGCGCCCTGGTGCTGGTCGCCGCGCCCGAAGGCATACGCCTGATGGACGAAAAACACCCGGACGTCGACATCTACACCGCCAGCATCGACAGCCATCTCAACGAGCACGGCTACATCATGCCCGGGCTGGGCGACGCCGGCGACAAGATCTTCGGCACCAAGCACAACACCTGAACCCGGCCCCCGCGGGGCCTTGCCCGTTCCCGCCGCGTCGGCAGCGGGGCAGGAGAGCACGCATGCGCGAACTTCCCATCCAGACCGCCGATCCGCTGTGGCGGCAGGCCATCTCCGGCGCCCAGATCCTGTTCGTCGCATTCGGCGCACTCGTGCTGGTGCCGCTGCTCACCGGTCTCAATCCGAGCATGGCGCTCCTCGGTGCCGGGGTTGGCACGCTGTTGTTCCAGCTGACGACGCGCCGCGAGGTGCCCTTGTTCCTCGGCTCGAGCTTCGCCTTCATCGCGCCGATCGTCTTCAGCATGCAGACCTGGGGCCCGGCGGCGACGATGGGGGCGCTGATGTGCGTCAGCCTGGTGTATTTCCTGTTTTCCGCGCTGGTGTGGCACCACGGCGCCGGGATCGTGCATCGCTTCATGCCGCCCGTAGTCATCGGCCCGATCATCATGATCATCGGCCTGTCGCTCGCTTCGGTGGCGGTGAACATGGCGATGGGACGCAGTGGCGACGGCAAGCTCGAACTTGTGCCCTACCTCCCGGCGATGACCGTCGCCGCGGTGTCGTTCGGCACCACGGTGCTGGTCGCGATCGCCGCGCGCGGCTTTTTCAAGCTGGTGCCGATCCTCGCGGGTGTGGTGGTCGGTTACGGGCTCGCCGCGATGATGGGCATGGTCGATTTCGCAAAGATCGCCACCGCGCCGTGGCTGGCGCTGCCGTCCTTCGTTGCCCCGAGCTTCGAATGGGCCGCGATCCTGTTCATGCTGCCGGTGGCGCTGGCGCCGGCGATCGAGCATGTCGGCGACGTCGTCGCGATCGGCGGCGTGACCGGCAAGGACTACACCGAAAGCCCCGGCCTGCACCGCACGCTGGCGGGCGACGGGCTCGCCGTCGCTTTCGCGGGCCTCATCGGCGGGCCGCCGGTGACGACTTATTCCGAAGTCACCGGTGCGGTGACGCTCACGCGCAATTTCAATCCGGCGATCATGACCTGGGCCGCAGTGTTCGCGATCGTGATGGCCTTCTTCGGCAAGTTCAACGCGATCCTGCAGTCCATCCCGGTGCCGGTGATGGGCGGCATCATGATGCTGTTGTTCGGCTCGGTCGCGAGCATCGGTCTCAAGACGCTGATTGCCGCGCGCGTGGATATGGACCACCCGCGCAATCTGGTGATCGTCTCGTCGGTGCTGGTGTTCGGCATTGGCGGGCTCGCCCTCAACCTCGACGGTTTTTCCCTGCAGGGTGTGAGCCTGTGCGGCATTGCAGCGGTGCTGCTGAATTTCGTGCTGCCGAAGGAAAAAGCTAGGCCCCGAAACGCCTGAGCATGACCTTGAGCGGCGCGAACCGGCGTTCAAGGTTGCGATAGAGCACCCATCCCAGCCACGCCCGCTGCGCGAGCCGCAAGGCAAGGCGGGGCTTGAGCAGGATGAATAGCAGCGCACCCGCCGACAGCAGCGGCGCGTTGTCACGCAGACTGCGTATGCCATCGCGCGCGCGATCGACCAGATTCAGCACCGATTCAATGCGCCCCAGGCGTGCGAGCATGTCCGCACGCTCCTGCTCGGCGCGCATCTGCAGGCGCTGTTTCTTCAGCGCCAATTCGACGATTTTCGAGTTCATTCCCTGCGCTGCAAGGCGTCGCGGTCACGTGCGAGTTCGCCCAGGCTTCCGGCGAACAGGCGGCTGCCACGCTGAATCTCGCTGGCAGCGTTACGCGCGGTCACCAGCCCCCCGGCGAACAGCGCCACGGTGCCCAGACCCAGTGCAAACAGGCGGTGGCTGTCCCAGAACAGCACCGTCAGGAATACGGCCAGGAACACGATGCCGAAGCCCAGCAACACGGCGCTCAACACCGTGTTCAGGAGCAGGCTGGTGAGGCGCAGTTTTTCTTCCTGCGCCTCGACCGCGAGCAGTTCCAGCCGCGTCTGGGCGGTCGCCAGTCCGGCGTCGAGAAAGCCGCGCAGGCTGGCTGCCAGGCGCGGCTTCGGCGCGTCAGCCATCAGCTTCAGCGACGTCCGGCCAGCAGGCCGAGCAGGAAGGCGACGCCGGCAGCAGCGCCGACCGATTGCCACGGATTCTTGTGCACGTAGTCATCGGTGGCGTACGCGACCTTTTTGGTCTGCTCGACGACGGCCGATTCCATGTCGGCGATGCGATCCTTGGCCGTCAGCATGCGGTCACCAAGCCGTGAGCGCACTTCGGTAAGCTTTTCGCCGGCCTGGCCAGCGGTCAGTCTCAGCAGCTCCTCGGCGTCGCTCATCACCACCTTGAAATCGGAAACCAGCTTGTCACGGGAAACCTCAGCGTTATTGGACATTTTTCGATCCTCCTGCTCGTTAACATGACATGCGCGCGAACGCGCGGCTGAAAGAAAGGCTAGCCCCAATCCGGTGCGAACGCAAATGCTGAATGCAACTAATGTGACAAGTTGGGCGGTCACTGAAGATTTACGTCCGCACCTCCTTGGGAGCACCTCAAACGCAAGGGGTTCCGTCGCGGCGCGTGCGTCCTGCATGCGACGCGATTTCCTCGCCGCGGGTTCGCAATCAGGACGGAAGGCGCCCTTGCAGCCGGCGATTGATCGCGCTGCGCGTGGCTGCCGCCGAAACCGTGCGCGATCGGCGCAGCGTTTCGATCGCGTCATCGTAGCGACCGCGGTCGAGGTCGCGGAAGGCCTGCAGTAGCGGTGCGCCGATCGTCCGGCCGATTGCTGCATGATCGCCGATCGTCGCCGCATCGAGGTCTTGCTGCGCGACCATCCAATCCTCGGCGCCCGGCTGATGGCGCAGGCGGGGCTTCTCGACGGCGAGCCGGCAACGACGCACTGGGCGTTCTGCGATGCGCTCGCCGAACGATTTCCGCAGATTCGCGTGCAGTACCAGCGGTCGCTCGTCGTCGCGGGGGAGGGCCAGCGCCTGGTGATGGCAGGGGGCGGCACCTCGTGGCAGGATCTGGCGCTGTATCTGGTCGCGCGTTTTGCCGGCGTGGACGCCGCGATACAGCTGGCGCGCGTGAACCTGATCGACTGGCATCACGTCGGCCAGCAGCCCTTTGCGCGACTCGCCGCAAGCCGGCAGACCGACGACGCGTTGATCGCGCGCGCCCAGGTATGGGTCGCGACCCACTATCAGGAGCCGGCGCCGGTCGCGGCGATGGCACAGCTCACCGGCCTGTCCGAGCGCGCCTTCGTGCGCCGTTTCAAACAGGTCACCGGCATGTCGCCGCTTGCCTACGTGCACGCGGTGCGGATCGAGGAAGCGAAACAGATGCTCGAGGCAACCCGTCTGCCGGTCGAGGCGATCGCCGAGGAATTCGGCTACGAGGATGCGAGTTTCTTTTTGCGCCTGTTCAAGCGCGAGGTCCGGCTTACGCCGTCGCGCTATCGCAGGAAGTTCGGCGACCTGCGCGACGTGTTGCGCGAGGCGGCCGGCATGCGGGCCTGAGGCGGGCGCCCGCAGCGTTGGTCGGCGCCGGTTGCGGTCTCAGTGCGCCCAGTCGTAATCGACGATCAGCGGCGCGTGGTCGGAAAAGCGCTGATCCTTGTAGATGCTGGCCTCGCGGGCCGCTTGTGCGACGCCCGGTGTCGCGAGCTGGTAATCCAGCCGCCAGCCGACGTTCTTCGCCCACGCCTGGCCGCGGTTCGACCACCACGTGTAGCAGGCGTCCGTGGTGTCCGGGTGGAGCCGGCGATACACGTCCACCCAGCCCTGCTCGTCGAACAGGCGGCTGATCCATGCGCGCTCCTCGGGCAGGAAACCGGAGTTCTTCTGGTTGGATTTCCAGTTCTTCAGGTCGATTTCCTTGTGCGCAATATTCCAGTCACCGCACACGATCACTTCTCGGCCGCATGCATGCAGGGCCGCGAGATGCGGCAGGAAGCGTTCCATGAAGCTGAACTTCACCTGCTGACGCTCCTCCGAGCTGGAGCCCGAGGGCAGGTAGAGCGAGATCACCGAGAGCTTCCCGAAATCCAGCTGCAGGAAACGGCCCTCGGCGTCGATGTCGGCGATGCCAAGGCCCTCGACGACGCGGTCCGGTGTGCGCCGCGTGTACAGCCCGACGCCGCTGTAGCCCTTCTTCTCGGCATGGTGGAAATAGCCTGCAAGACCGGCCGGCGCGCGCATCGCGTCGCTCAGGTCGCCGGCCTGGGCCTTGAGTTCCTGCAGGCAGATGACATCGGCGTGCTGGGTGTCGAGCCACTCGAGCAGGCCCTTGTTGACCGCCGAGCGGATGCCGTTGAGGTTGATGGTGATGACGCGTAACATTCTGCCGGGTAACCCAAAATTGGAAACAGGGACGTGGATTTTAGCCGGGATTTCATTGCATTGGCCTGTAACAAGGGCGTGCTGCGCTTTGGATCGTTCGTGACCAAGGCCGGCCGAAATTCGCCGTATTTCTTCAACGCCGGCCTGTTTGACGACGGCGCCTCGTTCCGCGAACTGTGCGGTTTCTACGCGCGTGCGATCGTCGCCGCGGGCGTGCCCTGCGACATGCTGTTCGGCCCCGCCTACAAGGGCATTCCGCTGGTCGCGGGCGTTGCGATCCGGCTGGCCGAGCAGGGGGTGAATCTGCCCTTCGCCTTCAATCGCAAGGAAGCCAAGGACCACGGCGAAGGCGGCACGCTGGTCGGGGCGCCGCTCACGGGGCGCGTGCTGATCCTCGATGACGTGATTTCCGCCGGTACCTCGGTGCGCGAATCGGTCGACATTATCCGTGCTGCCGGCGCGCAGCCGGCCGGTGTGGTGATCGCGCTCGACCGCATGGAGCGCGGCAAGGGCACGCAGTCGGCAGTGCAGGAAGTGCGCGACACCTTCGCCATGCCGGTGCTTGCGGTGGCGACGCTCGACGATTTGATCGGCTACCTGGGCGACAGCCCGCAACTGGCGGCGAATCTGGATGCAGTGCAGGCATATCGGGACACTTATGGCATCGCGACGCAGCATTGAGCTCTTGTGTGTGGTGGCGCTGAGTCTGCCGCTGGCGGACGCGTCGGCCCGGATCTATTGCTGCGACGACGCCAATGGTCGACGCGTGTGCGGCGACGTGCTGCCTGCGGCATGCTACGAAAGCGCCTATCGGGAGATGGGACCGCAGGGCACGATCAAGCGTCAGATCGCCGCGCCGCTGAGCGCCGAGGAAATCGCGCGCCGCAAGGCCGACGAGCAGCGGCGCAAGGACGAAGAGGTGCAGCAAGTGAAGCAGCGCCGTCTCGACCAGGCGTTGCTCGAGACGTATGGCAGTGTCGAGGACATCGACCGTCGCCGCGACCGCGAAATTGCCGAGATCGAACGCAGCCTTGCGGAAGCCCGCGAGCGCGAGGCGGAGTTGCGGACCAAGCGCAAGCGCCTCGAACAGGACGCCGAGTTCTACAAGGGACGTCAGATCCCGCGCGAGCTGAGCACCAGCTTGCGCGCGATCGACAGCGAGCTGGCGACGTTCGGGACGATATTCGAGACCAAGGCGCGGGACATCGAAGCGGCGCGCGCGCGTTTCGCCGCCGACCGGGCGCGTTACGCAGAGTTGATCAGGGCGGGGGCGAACACGGGGCGTGCGCCGCGCTGATGCGGGGTGCCGGCCGGCTCGGCTCCTGGATGCGGATGCGGATGCCGTGACGCGACGATAGGTGCGGCGGTGGATCACTGTGCCGGTCCGGTCGCCTGCCGCCGGGCAGCTGATGCGGGGCCGACATGCGGGCGTCGGATGCGTTGAATTTCGGGAATCGACATGAACTCTCCTGCCAGCAAGGTCGTACGCGCGGCCTGTCCACACGATTGTCCCGACACCTGCGCGATGGAAGTCACGGTCGAGAACGGTCGCGCGGTGAAGATCCGCGGCGCCGACGAGCTGCCGTTCACGAACGGCGCCCTGTGCACGAAGGTCGCGTACTACCTCGAGCGCGTGTATTCGGACCAACGCCTGCTGCATCCGCTGAAGCGCGTCGGCAGGAAGGGCGAGGGACGTTTCGAGCGCATCACATGGGACGAGGCGCTCGATACCATCGCTGCTAAGTTCCAGGCGATCGCCGCCGACGATCCGCGCGCGATCCTGCCCTACAGCTACGGTGGCACGCTCGGGCTGGTGCAGGGCAGCAGCATGGATTTCCGCTTCTTCCATCGCCTCGGCGCCTCGCTGCTCGACCGCACGATCTGCGCGGCAGCGGGGGCGGCGGGCTGGAAGGCGAGCATCGGCGCGTCGGTCGGCATGGACCCGGAAGCGATCGTCGATGCCAAGCTGATCCTGATCTGGGGCGGCAACCCGGTGGTGTCGAACCTGCACGGCTGGCGCTACATCCAGGAGGCCAAGCGGCGCGGCGCGAAGCTGGTGTGCATCGATCCGTGGCGCACGCAGACGGCGGAAAAGTGCACCATGCATCTCGCGCCCTGGCCGGGCACCGACGGCGCGCTGGCGCTGGCGCTGATGCAGGTGCTGATCGCCGACGATCTGCTTGACCACGACTACATCGCTGCGCATACGCTCGGTTTCGATGCGCTCGCCGAGCGGGTCAGGGACTGCACGCCGGAATGGGCGGCGCCGCTGACGGGCCTCGCCGCCGAAACGATCCGGGGCCTCGCGCGCGAGTATGGCAGCGTGAAGCCGGCCGCGATCCGCCTGAACTATGGACTCAACCGTTGTGCCGGTGGCGGCATGGCGGTGCGCAACATCGCCTGCCTGCCGGCGCTCACCGGCGCATGGCGTCATCCGGCGGGCGGCGCCCTGTTGTCGACGTCCGGCAACTTCCCGCTCGACCAGCAGGCGCTGGAGCGGCCGGATCTGTATACCGACGCCCACGCCCGCCCGACGCGCACGATCAACATGTCGACGATCGGCGAGGCGCTGCTGGCGGCCAAGGAGCCGCCGATCCGCGCGATCTACGTGTACAACTCCAACCCGGTGGCGGTCGCGCCCGATGGCGGGCGCGTGCGCGAGGGTTTCGCGCGCGAGGACCTGTTCTGCGTCGTGCACGAACTCTTCCAGACCGATACCGCCGACTACGCCGACATCGTGCTGCCGGCGACGAGCCAGCTCGAACATCGCGACGTGCACAAGTCCTATGGCCACTTCTACGCCGTGACCAACCAGCCGGCGATTGCGCCGCTGGGCGAGGCCAAGCCGAATACCGAGGTGTTCCGCCTGCTCGCCGCGCGTCTGGGGTTCACCGAGGCGGCGCTGTTCGAGTCCGATGACGAGATCGCCGCAGCCGCCTTCAAGCGACGCGACAATCGCGCGCTCGGGTTGGACCCCGCGACGCTCGCCGCGCGCGGCTGGGCACGCCTGAACCTGCCGCGGCCCTTCGCGCCCTTCGCCAAGGGGGAATTCCTGACGCCGTCGGGCAAGTGCGAATTCTTTTCCGCCAGCCTCGCCCAGCAGGGGCTCGATCCGCTGCCCGCGTGGGTGCCGCCGCACGAGTCGCCGGTCAGCAATCCGGCGCTCGCCGCGCGTTATCCGCTGGCGATGATCTCGCCGCCGGCGCGCAACTTCCTCAATACCAGCTTCGCCAACATGCCGCGTTTCCTGCAACAGGAGGGCAGCCCGAAGCTCGAGATCCATCCGGACGACGCCGCGCGACGCGGCATTGCCGCTGGTGAGCGCGTGCGCATCTTCAATGACCGCGGCGCCTTCCACGCGCAGGCGGTGATCACGGAGCGCGTGCGCTGCGGCCTCGTCGTGTGTCCGTCGATCTGGTGGCGCAAGCTCTCGGGCGATGGTGAAAATGCCAATGCGGTAACCTCGGCGGCGCTGACCGACATCGGCGGAGGGCCGACGTTTTATGATTGCCTTGTCGAAGTGGCCAAGGCGTGACCCATGACCGAAACTGAAACGCTTGATCGCGTGGCGCGGCTGATCGGCGAATCCGAGCGCATCCTGTTCATCACCGGCGCCGGCATTTCGGCCGACTCCGGGCTGCCGACCTACCGCGGCATCGGCGGGCTGTATCACGAACGCCTGACCGAGGACGGTCTGACCATCGAAGAGGCGCTGTCGGGCGAGATGATGCGCGTGCGTCCCGACATTGCGTGGAAATACATCGCCGAGATCGAGGCGAACTGCCGCGGCGCGCAGCCGAACATCGCGCACCGCATCATCGCCGCGCTGGAACACGAATGCCCCGGCGTGTGGGTGCTGACGCAGAACGTCGATGGTCTGCACCGCGACGCCGGCTCGCGCAATCTGATCGAGATCCACGGCACCGTGCACCGCCTGCGCTGCATGGAATGCCGGCATGGGCGGTCCGTGCATGACTATTCGGGGTTGCGGATTCCGCCTGACTGCCCCGTGTGTGGCGGGGTGTTGCGGCCGGACGTCGTGCTGTTCGGCGAGATGCTGCCGGAAACCGGCTTGCGCCGGCTGGAGGCGCTGCTCGCGGACGGCGTCGACCTTGTCGTGTCGATCGGCACGACAAGCGTGTTCCCTTATATCTCCGGGCCGGTGTGGTGGGCCAATCAGGTCGGCGTGCCGAGCGTCGAGATCAATCCGGGCGATACCGAGGTGAGCCCGCTGGTGACCTACCACCTGCGCCTGCGTGCGGCCGAGGCCATGCCGGAGCTGTGGCGGCGGCTGCACCGGGAACGGCCGCTGGAGGACCGATGAAACTCGGCGTCAGCGCGGACCCGGCCCGCGCGCATGGCGAGTGAAGCGCTCGTAATGGTGACCGCCGGACCGCCTGCACGAGGCGAACCGGCGGCAAGGTCTTACAGCAGCACCCGCTCGATGCCGCCGCTGTTGGCACGCTGCACGTACTCCGGCATCCAGTTCTCGCCCAGCAGGTGCTTGGCGATCTCGACAACGATGTAGTCGGCTTCGACGCCGCCCGCGTCGTTTGCGTAGCGCGACAGGCCCTGCAGGCAGGACGGGCAGGAGGTCAGGATCTTGATCGGGTCGGCGGGGTTTTCGCGCAGTGCCGCGGCACCTTTCTCGATCTCCTCCTGCTTGCGGAAGCGCACCTGCGTCGAGACGTCCGGGCGTGCGACCGCGAGCGTGCCCGACTCGCCGCAGCAGCGGTCGCTCAGATCGACACGCGTGCCCATCAGCTGGTTCGCCACCTTGATGCCCGAATGCACCTTCATCGGCGTATGGCAGGGCTCGTGGTACATGTACTTGGTACCGGTGATGCCTTCCAGCGCGATGCCCTTTTCCATCAGGTATTCATGGATGTCAAGCAGCCGGCAGCCGGGGAAGATCTTGTCGAACTGGTACTTCAAGAGCTGATCCATGCAGGTGCCGCAGGACACGATCACCGTCTTGATGTCGAGATAGTTCAGCGTGTTGGCGACGCGGTGGAACAGCACGCGGTTGTCGGTGGTGATCTGCTGGCCCTTGTCCTCCTCGCCGGCGGCGGTCTGCGGGTAGCCGCAGCACAGATAGCCGGGCGGCAGCACCGTGGTCGTGCCCACCTGATACAGCATCGCCTGCGTGGCGAGGCCGACCTGGCTGAACAGGCGCTCCGAGCCGCAGCCGGGGAAGTAGAACACGGCTTCGGACTCGTCGCGCTTGATCTGCGGGTTGCGGATCACCGGGATGACGGTGTCGTCCTCGATGTCGAGCAGCGCGCGGCTGGTGCGCTTGGGCAGGTTGCCCGGCATCGGCTTGTTGATGAAGTGGATCACCTGCGCGCGCAGCGGCGGCTTGCCGAGCGTCGCCGGTGGCGCATTCACCTGCGACTGGATCAGGCCGAGCGATTTGCCGACCTTGTGCGCGAGGCGCTGCGCCTTGTAGCCCCACTCGATCATGCCAGTGCGGATCAGCTTGATCGTCGCCGGATCCTTCGCGGTGAGGAAGGCCATCGCCGCGGCCTTGCCGGGGTTGAAGCTCTTCTTGCCCTGCTTCCGCAGCAGGTTGCGCATCTTGATCGACACGTCGCCGAAGTCGATGTCGACCGGGCACGGCTTCTCGCACTTGTGGCACACCGTGCAGTGGTCGGCGACGTCCTCGAACTCCGCCCAGTGCGCGAGCGACACGCCGCGCCGTGTCTGCTCCTCGTACAGCATCGCCTCGATCAGCAGCGAGGTGCTGAGGATCTTGTTGCGCGGGCTGTACAGCAGGTTCGCGCGCGGCACGTGCGTCGAGCACACCGGCTTGCACTTGCCGCAACGCAGGCAGTCCTTGATGTCGTGCGCGATGTCGCCGATCTCGGTCTGCTCCATGATCAGCGACTCGTGGCCCATCAGGTTGAAGCTGGGCGTGTAGGCATTGTCGAGGTTGCCGGTGAGCGTGCCGGCGCCGCGCATCAGCTTGCCGCGGTTGAAGCGGCCTTCGGGGTCGACCTTCTGCTTGTACGCCCAGAAGTTCGCCATCTCGGCATCGGTCAGGTAGTCGAGCTTGGTAATGCCGATCCCGTGTTCGCCGGAGATCACGCCGTCGAGCGAGCGCGCCAGCGCCATGATGCGGTCGACCGCCCGGTTGGCGGTCTGCAGCATCTCGTAGTGGTCGGAGTTCACCGGGATGTTGGTATGCACGTTGCCATCGCCGGCGTGCATGTGCAGCGCGACGAAGACGCGCCCGCGCAGCACTTCCTTGTGCACTTCCTCGATGCGCGCGACGACCGGACGGAATACGGCACCGTCGAAGATCTTGTCGAGACGCGGCTTGAGCTCGGTCTTCCACGAGGTCCGCACGGAGTAGTCCTGCAGGCGGTGGAACAGCACCGGATCCGCGGCGCGATTGGTCAGTGCCCCTGCGTGGATGCCGTAGTCGGCAAATTGCGCGTCCGCCGCGGCCAGGGGCAGGTCGAGGTTGTCGAGCAGCCACTGCCAGCGCCGGCGCACGCTCGCGATATAGTCGATCGCGGCCTGGCGACGGTCGCCGATCAGCTCGTCGCTGGCGAGGTTCGCGTCGCCCTGATCGAGCGGCAGCTCGCCCCGCAGCATGTCGGTGAGCGCATCGCACAGCTCCAGCTTGTTGCGCGTGGAGAGCTCGATGTTGATGCGCTCGATGCCGTCGCAGTAGTCGCCCATGCGCGGCAGCGGGATCACCACGTCTTCGTTCACCTTGAACGCGTTGGTGTGGCGCGAGATCGCCGCGGTGCGCGAGCGGTCGAGCCAGAAGCGCTTCCGCTGCTCGGGGCTCACCGCGATGAAGCCTTCGGCGCCGCGCACATTGCACATGCGCACCACTTCCGACGTGGCCGTCATCACGGCGGCCTCGTCGTGGCCGACGATGTCACCGACCAGCACCATCTTTGGCCGGCCGTGGCGCTTGGCCTTGGTGGTGTAGCCGACCGCGTTGACGTAGCGTTCGTCGAGGTGTTCGAGGCCCGCGAGTTGCACGCCGAGCCGGTGGCCTTCGCCGCCGGGTTTGAAGTAGTCGGTGATCTCGACGATCGCCGGCACCGCCTCGCGCACCTGGCCGAAGAACTCCAGGCACACCGTGCGCGTCACGGGCGGCATCTTGTGCAGCACCCAGCGCGCGGCGACGATCAGGCCGTCGGTGCCTTCCTTCTGCACGCCCGGTACGCCGCCGAGGAACTTGTCGGTGACGTCCTTGCCGAGGCCGACCTTGCGGCACGACGCGCCCGCCAGCGTGAGGACTTCCTCGGACAGCTGCTTCTTGCCGGCCGCATCGAAGCGGCGCAGGCGGAAATGCACGCGTTCCTGCTCGTGGATCTTGCCGAAATTGTGGTCGAGGCGTTCGACTTCCAGCCAGTTGCCGTCCGGCGTGACCATCTTCCACCACGCCAGATTGTCGAGCGCGGTGCCCCACAGCACGGCCTTCTTGCCGCCCGCGTTCATCGCGATGTTGCCGCCGATGCACGAGGCGCTCGCCGAGGTCGGGTCGACCGCGAACACCCGGCCGGCGGTGGAAGCGGCCTCGGATACGCGTTCGGTGACGACGCCCGCACCGGTGCGGATCGTCGCGTAGGGCGTCGTCGGCTTGCCGTCGAGGCCGGGTAGCAGGGTTTCCTCGACCGGGCCGATATCGATCAGCTTTTCGGTATTGATCACCACCGACTTCGCATCGAGCGGCACGGCGCCGCCGGTGTAGCCGGTGCCGCCGCCGCGCGGGATGATCGTCAGACCGAGCTCGATGCAGCTGCGCACCAGCGGCGCCATTTCCGCTTCGGTGTCCGGGTACAGCACCACGAAGGGGTACTCGACGCGCCAGTCGGTCGCGTCGGTGACATGCGACACCCGCGCGTGACCGTCGAAGCAGATGTTGTCGCGCTTGGTATGGCGGGCGAGCGCCTTCAGCGTCTTCTTGCGCAGCGCCTCGGTATCGGTGAACAGGCGGGCAAAGCGATCCACCGCCCCATGCGCGGCTTCGACCAGGCGGGCGACCTTGTCGCTGCGTTCCGGGTCCTGCGGGGCACTTTCCTCGCGACGTTTTTCGACTTCGCGCAAACGGTGGCGCAGCGCCTCGATCAGCGCCTTGCGCCGCTCCGGATTCTCGAGCAGATCGTCCTGCAGGTAGGGGTTGCGCTGCACCACCCAGATGTCGCCGAGCACCTCGTAGAGCATGCGCGCCGAGCGCCCGGTGACTCGTTCCTCGCGCAAGGCATTGAGCGCTTGCCACGCATCGGCGCCGAGCAGGCGGATGACGATCTCGCGGTCGGAGAACGAGGTGTAGTTGTAAGGGATCTCGCGCAGGCGTTGAGTCATGAAATGTTCCGGTACCGGGACGGCGGGAAGCCCCAAATTGTAGCTTACCGCAGTGCAATAGAAGGGCGCTTTAAGCCCATGTGCGGGGTAGGGGATTGATTTTGCAGCGTGTTGTACTGCGTGAGGAGTCAGACAGGGGCGCGTCGGGAAGATTCAGATACGGACTCAAACTGCCGCCATCACGGCAATTTCGATCCGCCATCCCGCGCGCGCCAGTCCGGCGACCTGCACGCAGGCGCGCGACGGCGCGCTGCCGGCGGGTAGCCACGCTTCCCACGCCGCGTTCATCGCGTCGTAATCGGCCAGGTCGGTGAGGTAGATTGTCGCCATCACCAGCCGCTCGCGGCTGCTGCCGGCGCGTGCGAGAAGCCCGTCGAGGCTGTCGAGGATCTCGCGTGTCTGGGTGGTGGCGTCGGCGCCTTCGGTGGCGGGGACTTCGACGATCCACGCGGTGCCGTTGTGCACGACGATGTCGGAATAGCGGGCGGTGGTGCCGTGGCGTTGGATGCTCATGGTATCGGTGCGGTAGGAAGAGTCAGGCCGTCAGGTGACGGAATAGGCGATCAGCGCATAGCGTAGCAGCTTGCCGACCGCCATCCATAGCAGGCACGGTAGCCAGGGCAGGCGCAGCCAGCCGGCGGCGGCGCATAGCGCATCGCCGATGACCGGTGCCCACGACAGCAGCAGGATCGGCGCACCGTGATGGCGTACCCGCTCGAGCCGGCTCGTGTCGGCCTTCTGCGGCAGCAGCCGGGCGAGCGCCCAGGTACTCATGCCGCCGAGGGTGTTGCCGACGGTCGCGAGCGTGAGCGCAGCGACAAGTTGCTCCGGGCGCAGCGTCAGCACGCCGGCGAGGACGATCTCGGAGCCGCCGGGCAACAGCGTCGCGGAGAGAAAGCTCGACGCGAACAGCGCGGCAAGACCGGCGTCGGGGCCGGGGTCGATCAGGGACAGGAAACTCATCGGAAGTGGGTTGGGCCGCGACGGCCCCGCGGGCGCGGCGTCTCGAAGGGGCGGTGTTGCGGGCGCCGGTAGAATGCGGACCCGGCCTATAGAATCTCGAAGAACACCAGGTCGCGCTCGATCTCGTTGGCGGAAAAGCCGCAGCCGATGCGTCCGGCGCCCGCCAGCGGGACTTCGCCCGCCTTGATGCAGCGCTCGGTGCTGCCATCTTCGGCGAGAAAGGTGCCGTTGGTGCTCTGGTCGATCAGGACGAAGCCCTCGCGGCGGCGTTCGATGCGGGCGTGCTGGCGCGACGCACGCGGGTCGTGGATGACCACGTCGTTACCCAATTCGCGCCCGAACAGCAGCACCGGACGGGTTTCCTCGACGAACAGGATGTCCTGCTGATGGCGGATGCGCAGACGCGGGGAAATTCGTGTGGTGACCGGAATCGATGCGATCGCACCGGGTTGGCGGCCGACCGCATAGGCGGGCCATCCCAGTCCGGCGAGAGCGGGGTTGCGCGATGGCGCCGCGCCCGCAAACTGCCGCGTACCGGGAGACAGCTCACTCAGTACGGCCGCGCTCGCCAGCGCATGGCCGGGCTTGGCCGCCTCGGCAAGGCACGTCGCGATGTGTTCGCCATCACCGGACTCGGCCGCGCCGTAATGCAGGCCGACGCGAATCGCCATGCGCAGGCCGCGTAGCGGTGGCAAGCTCTGCACGCGCTCGAGCATTTCGCAGGCGGCGAGGATGGCCCCGTCGCTGCGTTCGAACAGCGCGCAGATGCGCGCCGGGCCACGCCGCAGCGCAGTTCCCGCGTTGGCTTCGATCGCGCGGTCCATGCGGTGCATGCAGCGTTCGATGGCGTGGCTGGCCTCGTCGGCGTCAAGCGCATCGGCAAGACGGTCCGCGCCGGGTACTTCGGCAACGAGAACGCAGACCTTGTTCGGCTGGGCCATGAACGGGTTCCGGGGGCAGATGCAGGTCGGTTGCGGGGGGAGGCTTGCAGACAGCGTGACGATGATCGTCAAATGCGCCGGACGATGCAAGCCGGATTTCGGGCGCTCAATCCTCGTCCGTTAAATCGCTCACGATGCGGATCGTCGTCGTGCCGCTCGGCAGTTCAGGGCGGTCGAATGCGATATCGCCTTCGGCGACGGCGGTGTCGCGCGTCAGACCCTTGAAGTCGAACAGCGAGGCGTCGGCGAGGTGCGAGGGCACGACCTGGCTGAGCGCGGTCGCGATCGACTCGATGCGGCCGGGATGTTCGCGCGCCCAGCCCTGCAGCATTGTCTTGATGTGCTTGCGCTGCGCATTCTCCTGCGAGCCGCACAGATTGCACGGGATGATCGGGAACGCCATCGTGCGGGCAAAGCGCGCGATCTCGGCCTCGGTGCAGTAAGCGAGCGGCCTGATCACGACGTGCTCGCCATTGTCGCTGACGAGCTTGGGCGGCATCGCCTTGATCTTGCCGCCGAAGAACATGTTCAGGAACAGCGTTTCCAGCATGTCGTCGCGGTGATGCCCGAGCGCGATGCGCGTCGCACCGATCTCGCGCGCGACGCGGTAGATGATGCCGCGGCGCAGACGCGAGCACAGCGAGCAGGTGGTCTTGCCCTCGGGGATCTTGTCCTTGACGATCGAATAAGTGTCTTCGGTGACGATGCGGTACTCGACGCCAATCGACTCGAAATACGCCGGCAGCACGTCGGCGGGAAAGCCCGGCTGCTTCTGGTCGAGGTTCATCGCGACGATGCGGAAATTCACCGGCGCACGCTCGCGCAGCGCCAGCAGGCAGGACAGCAGCGTGTACGAATCCTTGCCGCCGGACACGCACACCATCACCGTGTCGCCTTCGCCGATCATGTTGAAATCGGCAATCGCCTTGCCGACCCCGCGCTCGAGCTTCTTCTTCAGCCGCAGGAAAGTATTGGAAAAGCGGCTGTCACCCGCCTCGGGGCGGGGCGCCTCGACGAGGGGCTGCGCATCGGCGGGCGGGAGGGCTGCCTCGGCGGCAGCGAAAGGGGCATTCACGGCGGGAATCCTGCGGGGAAAAACGTGCGGAATTATACCTTTGTGCGCTGCGCAAACGGTTTCGAAAAGTTCACAGATGCGCGCTGCGCCCGCCGTCGACGGCGAGGATCTGGCCGGTGATGTAGGGTGCGTCGAACATCAGGAAGCGTACCGTACGGGCGATGTCGGCGGGGCTGCCGGGGCGTCCGAGCAGCGTGTGGCTGATGATCGCCTCGCGTTCGGCCGGTGGAAACTGGCCGTCCTCGGGCCACTCGATCGCCCCCGGCGAAACCCCATTCACGCGCACCTCGGGCGCCAGCTCCAGTGCCAGCGCGCGTGTCAGGCCGAGCAGGCCGGCCTTCGCGGCGCAATACAGCGGATAGTGGCGCAGCGGCCGTTCGGCATGGATGTCGACGATATTCACGATCGCGCCGTGCGCCGCGCGCAGCGCCGGTGCGGCCGCCTGCGACAGGAATAGCGGTCCTTTCAGGTTCGAGCCGATCAGATCCGTCCACGCCGCGGCGTCGATCGTGCCGAGCGGTGTGGGGAAGAAACTCGACGCATTATTCACCACGCCGTCGAGGCGCCCCTGGCGGGTGAGAATCGCATCGATCAGGCCTTCCGGCGCGCCGTCTTCCTTCAGGTCGGCCTGCACGGCCCACGCCGAATCCGCGCGCAGACCGTTGAAGCCTGCGGCGAGCGCGTCTGCCTCGCCGGCCGAACTGCGATAGTGCAGCACGACGCTGGCGCCACCCGCATGTAGGGTGCGCGCGATCTCCGCGCCGACTCGTCGCGCGGCGCCGGTAATCAGGATGACGGGGGTGTCCTGCGTGTTCATCGTTGCGGTGGTCCCTGAATCGGTTTGCGTGGGTGTTCGGTCAAGCCAAAGGCCGATTTCACATGAAGCGCTCGGATCCTGCAAACGCCGCCGCAGGGGGGCGGATCACAACCGTCCGCGCATTTCCCTGCCAAGCGGCACGCGCGCGGCGAGGCGGGCGAGGGCTCGCGGTTAGAATACGCGTTTTCCCGTTCCCGGCCGCCTCATGTCCCTGCCCCAACCTTCCGCCGACGCGCTGGAACAAAGCACGCGCCTCGTCCAGACCATCACCGCCGCCATCGTCGACGCCGGTGGCTGGATCCCGTTCTCGCGTTACATGGAACTGGCCCTGTACGCGCCCGGCCTCGGGTATTACAGCGGCGGCGCGAGAAAGTTCGGTCCGGGCGGCGATTTCATCACTTCGCCCGAGCTGACGCCGCTGTTCGGCCAGGCGCTCGCAGCGCAGGTCGAGCAGGTCATGCGCGCCTCCGCCCCGCTCGTACTCGAAGTCGGTGCCGGCACCGGCCTGCTCGCCGCGGACCTGCTGCTGGAACTCGATCGTCGCGGCTGCCTGCCCGACAGCTACGCCATTCTGGAAGTGTCCGGCGAGCTGCGCGAACGCCAGTTCGACACCCTTGCCGAGAAAGTGCCTCACCTCGCAAGTCGGGTGCGCTGGCTGGACGCCCTGCCGGAACATTTTTCCGGCGTGCTGATCGCCAATGAGGTGCTCGACGTGATGCCGGTGCACCTCGTGGTGACACGCGCTGAAGGCCTGTTCGAGCGTGGTGTCGCGGTCGATGACACAGGCACCCTGCGCTGGGCCGATTCGCCCGCCAGTGGCGTGGTCGCTGAAGCGGCGGCAGCGCTTGAGCTGCCACGCTCGGACAGTGCCGAATACGTGACCGAACTGAACCTCGCCGCCCGCGCGTGGGTCGCGGAATGGGCTGCGCGCCTCGAGCGCGGTGCACTGCTGCTCATCGATTATGGCTACCCGCGCGCCGAGTACTACCTGCCTTCGCGCTCGAACGGGACGCTGCTGTGTTACTACCGCCACCAGGCGCACGGCGATCCCTTCCTGTGGCCGGGACTCAACGACATCACCGCCTTCGTGGATTTCACCGCGGTTGCCGAAGCCGCATTCGATGCCGGGCTGGATGTGCTCGGCTACACCAATCAGGCGGCCTTCCTGTTCAACTGCGGGGTGCTGGAATGTCTGGCGCGGCGCGGACCGGAGCAGAGTGCGGACTACATCCGCGCGGCGCGCGCAGTGCAGCGCCTGACCACGCCGCAGGAAATGGGGGAGTTGTTCAAAGTACTGGCGCTGGGCAAGGGGATCACCGAACCCCCGCTCGGTTTCATGCGCGGCGACCGCCTGCACGCGCTCTGACGGACAAGGCTGCGCCGCCGCGAGCAATCGCGCGGGGCGCCTCCCGCAAACCATCCCGCCGCGCGCGAGCCCGCAGCCTTGTGCAGGTCTGGCGCATGGCGCTGCCGGCAGTCATTCCTGGTAGCGGTAGACCGCTTCGAGGAAGTGCTCGACGTCCATCGGCGGGGCTTTCGGTTCCGTCTCGATGTGCTCGACCTGCTGCACCTGCAGCGCCGGCTCGGGCCGCGGTGGCAGCCAGCTGGCGTTGAGCACTTCCTCGCCGTATTCCTCGGGTTCCTCGATGACCTTGCCAGTATTCATGTCCATGATCGTCACCATGATGGCCTCCGCGGTGTGGTCCGGTGGTTCGGCTCCCTGACCGTTTTATCGGCAGCGGCGGCGGATACTTGAATTAACCCACCGGAACGCTCGGGCTTCCGCGATGTTGGCAGCGCCACCGCCCGAATCACGCTGGTCGGCAGGACTGGCAGGGTGCCCCGACGGCACCCACGATTTAATCATGAATCGAAATGATTGCGATTGCCAGTGCTATTTCATGCAATTTGTGTCGGAAGCCACGCCGCGATGTGCTCGGCGACCTTGAACCAGTCCTGCTCCAGCATCACGCCGTGCCCCATGCCAGGCATGATGTGTGCTGGCTCGCCGTAGGTGGCGGCCGTCATCGCTACCTGCGCCGGCGGAATCAGATGGTCGTGCTCGGCCCCCATGATCAGCATCGGCGGGCGGTGCATGCGCCCCGGTTGCGGCAGGTTGAACAGCGTCATGTCCCAGATCGCACGGTGCGATTCTGGCTGGCACTTGCGGTAGTAACGCATCAGCGTCTCGACCGTGATCGGCTGGTGGAACAGCGCTTCGCGCAGGCCATCCGGGTCGGGATGGCCGCCGTTGAGAATGCGGTTGAGGTCGTTGATCAGGTTGGGCTTGTTGAACATCAGCCCGATCGCCGAACCCATCAGCCCCTGTGGCGGGACCGAGCACAGCAGCACTGCAGCGGGAACGCTGGCGCGTTCCAGATACTTCTGCACGACGAGGCCGCCCATCGAATGGCCGATCAGCGCCGGTGTTCCGGGCAGCTTTTCCACGACTTCGGCGACGTCGCGCACATAGTCGTCGATCGAGAAACTGTCGAGCGGCCCGCGCCGGCGGCTCGCGCCGTGACCGGACAGCGACAGCGCGTAACAGGCGTAGCCGGCGTCGGCGAAATACGGCAGGAAATGTTCCTCCCAGCACCACGCGCCGGTGTAGGCACCGTGGATGAACAGCAGCGGGGTGGTGCAGGCGGGCTTGCCGGCGGGGCTGCGGGCGATGACCTCGAGATCGCCGAAACGGTTGGCATTCATTTTCCCACCTCCATGCCACGGGCCACTGCGGGGCGGGCGGCGATTGCGTTGTACCAGCGCTGCACTTCGGGGAAGTGCGCGAGATCGATACCCTGCCAGTCGTGGCGGGCGATCCACGGAAAGGTGGCGATGTCGGCGATCGAGTAGTCCGTGCCGGCAAGCCAGTCGCGGCCGGTCAGGCGGGTATTGAGCACACCGTAGAGGCGCGCCGCTTCCTTCGAGTAGCGCGTGACGGCGTAGGGCACCACTTCCGGCGCATAGCGCAGGAAGTGGTGCGCCTGGCCGAGCATGGGGCCGACGTTGCCCATCTGGAACATCAGCCACTGGATCGCGTCGCTGCGCGCCCGCGCGTCGGTCGGCAGCAGGCGGCCGGTCTTCTCGGCAAGATACAACAGGATCGCCCCGGACTCGATGACCGTGATCGGCTTGCCGTCGGGTCCGTCGCTATCGACGATGACGGGAATGCGATGGTTCGGGTTGAGTGCAAGAAAATCCGGGGCGAACTGTTCGTCGCGGGTGATATCGATCGGACGTACCTCGTAGGGCAGGCCGAGTTCTTCGAGCGCAATGGACACCTTGCGGCCGTTGGGGGTGGTCCAGGTATAGAGCGTAATCATGTATTGCAGTCGTCGGGTTGGGGGGCAATGTGTTCTTGTTGTGGGCCGTGCATTGTCGTTCGCGGCCGCATTGCGATACGGGCCCCTTGCGGGGTCTAATGCTTGTTTCGCGCCTGGAGAAGGGCATGTTCAAGTGGCTGGTGGTGCTCGTGCTGATGGTGCTGGTAACCGGTCTGTTCCGGCCCGGCCTGACGCGCACGCTGCGCCTCGGGCATCTCCCCGGCGACCTGCATTTCAGTCTGCGCGGTCATGCATTTCATTTGCCATTCACCAGCACGATTCTCCTGTCCCTGCTTGCCTGGGCGATTCTGCGCGCAATCTGAGTCGCGGCGTAACGCGATTGTTACATCGCCTGGCGGCCCTCAGTCCTCGCCGGCACGCTTGCCACCTTGCGGGCCGCGAAGCGCCTTCACGGCGGCTACCCGTGCCGCATGCACCTGTTGCGGAATCGCCGATTTGTCGCGACATGCCTGCGCAATCTCGCCCGCATTGACTGCCTGCACAGCGGTGAGCGCGGCACGCCAGATTTCCCGCTGAGTGTAACGGCGTTCGCCCATGCCGACGCGGCCAAAAAAATCACAGGCACCGGCATCAAGCAACTGGCCGAAACGTTCCGGCCGCCGCAAGGCGTCGGCGCGTTCGAGCAGTTTGACGATCGTCTCGGGCCGCAATTGTGCCGCCTGGTGAAGAATGCCATGTTCGCGCGCGAAGATGATCGCGAGATCACGGCAATCGACCGGCGCGCGCAGGCGCTCCGAGACGCTGCGTGCGCGTTCGGCGCTTGCCGCCTCGTGACCGTAATGGTGCGGCAACACATGCGCCGGCGTATCGCCCTTGCCCAGATCGTGCAGCAGACAGGCCCAGCGCACGGCCAGCGGCTGCTGTGTCCGGGCGGCGTAATCGACGACGGCCAGCACATGTTCTCCGGTGTCGACTTCCGGGTGATGCTCGACCGGTTGCGGCACGCCGAACAGGCGATCGACCTCCGGCAGGATGCGCGCCAGCGCGCCACATTCGCGCAGCACGCGCAGCATGCGCGAGGGGGTCGCTTCCATCAGCCCGCGTGCGAGTTCCTGCCACACACGTTCGGCGACGAGGTGATCGACCTCGCCGTCGGCCACCATCGCGCGCATCAGGGCCAGGGTATCCGGTGCCACCGAAAAGTCGCTGAAGCGCGCCGCGAAGCGCGCTACGCGGAGGATGCGTACCGGGTCCTCGGCGAACGCCGGGCTGACGTGGCGGAAGAGGCGCAGCCGAAGGTCGGACTGCCCGCCGTAGGGGTCGATCAGTGTGCCGTCCTCGTCCTGGGCGATCGCATTGATCGTCAGGTCGCGGCGCAGCAGGTCGTCTTCGAGCGTAACGTCGGGCGCGGTGTGCACGACGAAGCCGGTGTACCCCCGGCCGCTCTTGCGTTCGGTGCGCGCGAGGGCATATTCCTCGCCGGTCCTGGGGTGCAGGAAAACCGGAAAATCCTTGCCGACGGGGCGAAAGCCCCGTGCGAGCATGTCCTCGACCGTCGCGCCGACCACCACCCAGTCACGATCCTGCACCGGCAGGCCGAGCAAGCGGTCGCGGACGGCGCCGCCGACGACGTAGGTACGCATCAGCCGTAGAGGTCCTCGGCAGGAATCGACTCGCTCTCGTCACGCGCGGCGGTTTCCCATTCGCGCATCAGCGGATGGGCGAGCATCGCCGCGAGGTACTCGCCGGCCGCCCCCGCCGGCTGGATGCCATAGGTGCGGAAGCGGAAGCACACCGGCGCATACATTGCATCGGCGGCCGAGAAGGCGCCGAACAGATAGGGGCCACCCGGGGTGGCCTTGCTGCCGAAGCGTGCACGGCAGTCGTTCCAGATCGCCTCGATGCGTGCGATGTTGGCGTCGACGGCGGGGGTGTGGCCCTTGCCGGCGTAGTCCTTGCGGATGTTCATCGACATGTGCTGGCGCAGGTCGGTGAAGCCGGAGTGCATTTCGGCGCTCACGGAACGCGCCACTGCGCGCGCGGCCGGGTCGGTCGGCCACAGGCCCGGAGACTTCTCGGCGAGATACTCGCAGATCGCCAGCGAATCCCATACCGCCAGACCGTGGTCGATCACACACGGCACCTTGCCAGAGGGCGAGTGCTGCAGGATGCGCTCACGGCTGCCTTCGATGAATAGCGCAATGCGGATTTCCTCGAAGATCTGCCCGCTGGCGCGCGCGGCAAGCCAGGCGCGCAGCGACCAGGAAGAGTAGTTCTTGTTGCCGATGATCAGTTTCATGCGCTCGTCTCCGGTGTGGCTGTGTGGAATTGCATGGGGTCTGCGTGGGTAGCCGCGTTCAGCCGTCGTGGTGTCCCGAACGGCTGCGCATCGCGTAGTAGCGGGCGCGCGGGAAACTGTCGCCGATGTAGGTCGGCGCAACCACTTCGAGCGCTGCGGGGATCATGCCGAAGGGCAGCGGAGCGCCGCTGGCGACGTTGTCGACGCGCATCGAGCGCACATTGTCGCGACTCATCATCGGTTGCGGCGCGAGTTCCATCAGTCTGGCCTGCAGCATCGCCAGACCTTGTGGCAATGCAATGATCGGACGCGGGTGCCCGGACAGCTCGCTCACGTATTCGACCAGCTGACGCAGGGTGTAGACGGTCGGGCCGGCCAGTTCCCAGGTCTGGCCGATGCTTGTCGCGTCGAGCAGGCAGCGCCACACCACCTCGGCCACGTCCTCGACACATACCGGCTGGAAGCGTGCGTGCGCGCCCGCCAGTGGCAGCACGGGGAACAGCCCCGCGAGCCGCGCGAACAGGTTGAGGAAGTTGTCCTCGCGACCGAACATCACCGACGGGCGCAGGATCGTCCATGCCGGATCGTCACCCGCTGCGCGCACCGCATCCTCGCCCGCGGCCTTCGAGCGCAGGTATTCGGACGGCGCGTTCGCCGATGCGCCAAGCGCGCTGATGTGGATCAGGCGCGGCACGCTGGCGGCGCGGCAAGCGGCGACGATCTTGCGCGGCAACTCGACGTGGGCGCGCGCGAAGTCCGCGCCGTAGGGACTGCCCGAACGCGAATGCAGGATGCCGACGAGGTTCACGACCGCATCCGCACCGGCGAGCAGGCGCGTCAGCGTGGCGGGATCATGGATATCGGCTTCCTCGACATCGACCGTCGGAATCGGCAGCAGTGCTCCCGCGCGGCTGCGTCGACGGGTTGGCACCAGCACGCTGATGCCGCTGAGCGACAGGCGGTTGGCAATGACGCGGCCCACAAAACCGGACCCGCCGATGAGCACGACACGTTCCATTTTCACGCTGAGAACTCCATGCGAAGGACTATCGGGATATTACCGGTCACTCGCCAGCCGCGGCGCGATGGTGCCGAGGCGGGCCTTCAGTGACTGCGGACGCGCCTCGAAGATCGCGGCGTAGATGACGGCATTGGCCATTACTTTTTTAACATAATCGCGAGTTTCGTCGAAGGGGATCGTTTCGGCATAGATTGCACCTTCGAGGGCTCGCTCGTCACGCCATTTGCGTGCGCGGCCGGGTCCCGCATTGTAGCCGGCCGAGGCCAGCACCGGATGGTTGTCGAGGTCTTCGAGGATCAGGCGCATGTAGCTCGTGCCGAGCAGTACGTTGGTGTCCGGATCAGTGAGCATGCCATGGTTGTAATTGGGGAGTCCGATCTTGTTGGCGACCCACTTCCCGGTCGCCGGCATCACCTGCATCAGCCCTTGCGCGCCGGCACTTGAGCGCGCGGGGGCGATGAAGCGGCTTTCCTGGCGCATCAGACCGTACACCCAGGCCATGTCCAGGCCCTGCTGCTGCACTTGCGGTTCCACCAATTGCCGGTACGGCGCGAGAAAACGCAGGTCGAAGTTCGCCTTCGGATCGGTACGCTCCGCGGTGTTGATTGCGCGATCGAAGATCTCGTGACGCAGTGCAAGACGCGCGGCCGCGATCAGGAAACCGTCATCCTGGCCGCGCAAGGCCCAGTTCCACTCGCGCATCGCTTCGGTGCGCATGTCCAGACGGTAGAGCGCGAGCGAACGGCGCAGTCCGGCATCGGCCTCGGCACGTGCGGTGTCGTCGGCAGTGACCGTGCCGTTGCGTGACGGCGGCGCGAAAGGCTGGCCGAGTTCTTCGGCGGCGAGCATGCCGTAGAAGTTCGGCTGGGCGGCGATGCGCTGATACAGCGGCGTGGCGTCCGCCGGACGCCCCAGTGCGGCATATGCGCGGCCGAGCCAGTAGGTCCATTCCGGCAACGCCTGCTCGGTTGCCGGCAGACTTTCGATCGCCGCCTGCACGCCGGGCCAGTCTTCGCCGCGCAGTGTCGTGCGGATCCGCCAGGCGCGCTGTTCGCTGCTCAATGGCACCTTGCCGGCGGCGCGGAACCATGCGGCGGCGAAGGGCGAGCGCTGCAGCGCGCCGTGATGGCCGAGCACGGCCGAGGCGTAGGCGCGTTCGTCGGCACTCAGCCGCTCCTCGATGCGTGCGAAGCGCGCATGGGCAGCGGCCACGTCCTCGCGTGCAAGCCGCACCAGAGCCGCCAGGGCGAGCTCACGGCCGGCGCGCGACGCGGCAAAGCTCGCCGGCAGTCGATCGAGATACTGGCCCGGGCTCTTGATGGCGCGATCGAATTCGGCTATCGCGGGAGCTTCGTGCACAGGCAGCCATGACAGTGTCGCCCGCGCACTGGAAGGGTTGCGGGTATCCGTCTGCCGGCGCGCCCGCCACCACAATTCATCGCTGCCGATGTGTCCCGCGAACGCCAGCGTACGGAACACTGGCTCGCAGGCGTTGTGGTTGTCGGCCAGTTCCATCCAGCGCTCATGCACCTCGGTGAGAACCGCCATGTCGCCGGACTCTAGCCGGGCGTTACGCTGCAGGCAGCGCATCTCGGCGTCCGGTTCGCGCAAGTCCGGATACTGCTGCAGAAAACCCGTCCAGTCGCGTTCGCGCGCCATGCGCCGCAGCCAGTCGGTGCGCAGCCGCTCCGCCAGCACGCTGTCCGGTTCGCGTAGCAGGAACTCGGTCAACTCGTCACTCGGCGGCGCCTCGGGTCGTGCCAGAATGCTGGACAGGCGCCAGTAGCGCACATACGAATCGAGCACATGCGGTTCGCGCTCGTATGCCAGACGATCCAGCGTCACGTGGTCTCCGGTGCGCAGCGCATCGCGCGCTGCCAGAATCCGGTCATCCCCGAGCTGCCCGTGGGCACCCGGACTCAGGCTCGCCAGCACCAATGCCAGCGTTGCCCACAAACTCTTTGCCATCCCTTGCGATCCCCTTTAAAACCGTCCGACCATATCACAGTGAATCCAGAACTTCCTGCCCCCGCCACCGAATCCGCGCAGCAACGCAAGACCCTGCGTGCACGCACCATCGCCGCGCGGGAAGCCCTGACTGCGACGCATCGTGCGGCGCTGATGCGTCAGCTCGAAACCCACCTCGGCGAACTGCTCGCGCGGCTCGCCCCGACGACGCTCGGCTTTTGCTGGCCTTATCGCGGCGAGCCCGATCTGCGCACGTGGGTTGCGCACTGGCTGGCCGCTGATGCGGCGCGCGTTGCCGTCCTGCCGGTGGTGCCCCATCAGGCTGGTCCAATGGAGTTTCGCCGCTGGATGCCGGGGATGGACATGCCGCTCGACCGTCACGGCATCCCGCATCCTCCCGACGGCGAGCCGCGCATCCCCGACGTCGTGCTTGTGCCCTGCAACGCCTTCGATGCGGCGGGTTACCGGGTCGGCTACGGGGGCGGATATTTCGACCGTACGCTGGCGGTAATGAATCCCGTTGCCGTCGGCCTGGGCTTCGAGTTCGCGCGTGTCGACGATGTGGGGCCGCAGGCGCACGACCGGCCGATGGACTGGATCCTGACCGAGCGCGGTGCTTTTCCGGCCACGTCGCGTCAACCGAGGAACATGCGGTAGGCCGGGTTGGCGGATTCGTCGGCGTATTCGTAGCCCAGGCGGTCGAGGAAGCCCTGGAATGCCCCCTTGTCCTCGGGCGGCACCTGCATGCCGACCAGCACGCGGCCGAAATCCGCGCCGTGATTGCGGTAGTGGAAGAGACTGATGTTCCAGTCCGAATGCAGGTTGGTCAGGAAATTCATCAGCGCGCCCGGGCGCTCGGGAAACTCGAAGCGGTACACGAGTTCGTTATCCACGTGCGGGGCGCGCCCACCAACCATGTAGCGGATGTGGCTCTTTGCCATTTCGTCGTCGGTGAGGTCCACCGCGGGCAATTCGTGGCGTTCAAGCATCTCGACCACGTGTGTCGCCTCGGCGCGGTTATGCACCGAGATGCCGACGAAGATGTGCGCGCGCTGCGGGTCCGCATAGCGATAATTGAATTCGGTGATATGCCGGTTGCCGACCAGGCTGCAGAACTTGCGGAACGAGCCGGGGCGCTCCGGAATCGTGACGGCAATAACGGCCTCGCGCTGTTCGCCGACTTCGGCGCGTTCGGCGACGAAACGCAAGCGGTCGAAATTCATGTTCGCGCCGGAGGCGACCGCCACGAGGCTCTTGCCATGCAGGTTGTGGCGCTTTACGTATTCCTTCGCGCCAGCGATGGCGAGCGCACCGGAAGGTTCGAGAATCGAGCGGGTGTCCTCGAAGACATCCTTCAGCGCGGCGCAGATCGCGTCGTTGTCGACCAGGATCATCTCGTCGACGTATTGCTGGCACAGGCGGAAAGTTTCTTCGCCGACCTGTTTGACGGCAGTGCCGTCGGCAAACAGGCCGACCTGTTCGAGGACGACGCGCTCGCCTGCGGCGAGCGAGCGGGTCATCGCATCGGCATCCACGGTTTCGACGCCGATGATCTTCGTCTCCGGGCGCAGGCGCTTGACGTAGGCCGCGATACCGGCAATCAGTCCGCCGCCGCCCACTGCACAGAAGATCGCGTGGATCGGGTCGGGATGGGCGCGCAGGATCTCCATGCCGATCGTGCCCTGACCGGCGATGACGTCGGGGTCGTCGTAGGGATGGACGAAAGTCAGCTTCTCCGTTTTCTCCAGTTCCACCGAATGGGCATAGGCGTCGGAATAGGAGTCGCCGGCCAGCACGACCTCGCCACCGCGGGCCTTGACCGCGTCGACCTTGATTAGCGGCGTCGAGGTCGGCATCACGATGACCGCGCGCACGCCGAGCTTCTGTGCCGACAGCGCCACCCCCTGCGCATGGTTGCCGGCGGACGCGCAGATCACGCCGCGCTTGAGCGCCTGTGGCGACAGGTGCGCCATCTTGTTGTAGGCCCCGCGCAGCTTGAAGCTGAACACCGGCTGCATGTCCTCGCGCTTCAGATACACGCGGTTATGCACGCGTGCCGACAAGTTGGTCGCGAGGTCGAGCGGGGTTTCCTCGGCGACGTCGTAGACCCGGGCGTTGAGGATTTTTTCCAGATAGTCCGGCGTTGCAGCGGTCATGATCGGGGCCTGTGCCTGGGGGCGCAAAGACGTCGAGCGTAGCAGCCGATGCGGCACTGCGGCAAGAGTCAATGTAATGTCGGGATGAGTCGCACGAGCGTGCCTGCCGCCCGGAAGTGTCGGCGTGCGTCAGGCGGGCGCCCCGGCACGTGCGCCCGGTGCCGGATCAGTACGTGCCCTGCTCGGCGTCGAGCATGCGTTGCTGGCGGTCGATGAACTCCTGCGTGGAGTCGAGGCCACGCAGTTGCAGGATCGTCGAGCGCACCGCGGCTTCCAGCAGCACCGCAATATTGCGTCCCGCCGCGACCGGCAGGGTCGCGCGGATCACGGGTACGCCGAGGATGTTCTGGGTTTCGCGTTGTATCGGCAAGCGTGATGGGTCGGACTGGCCGGGCAGGCGGCGCTCAAGGTGCACGATCAGGCGCAGGCGCATTTTCCGCCGGCACGCGGTTTCTCCGAAGATCGTGCGGATATTGAGGATCCCCAGCCCGCGTACCTCGATGAAGTCCTTCAGCATGTCGGGACAGCGCCCTTCCAGCACTGTCGGCGCGATGCACGCGAACTCGACGATATCGTCGGCGACCAGGCCGTGACCGCGCGAGATCAGTTCCAGCGCGAGTTCGGATTTGCCGGCGCCGGAGCTGCCGGTGATGAATACGCCGATTCCGAGCACGTCCATGAATACGCCGTGCAGCGAAATTTTTTCAGCGAGTTCGCGCGAAAGGTACAGGCGCAGCTGGTCGATCACGCTGGCCGCGGGGAGTGGCGTGGTAATCAGCGCGACATCGGCATATTCACAGATGCCGCGCAGGATGTCGGGGATCTCGCAGTTGTCGGCGACGATGATCGCCGGCGGATGCGCACCGATGATCTCGGTGAGGTGATGGGCGACCTTGTCGCGCGACTGGCGCTGCGCCCACGCGAGTTCGGCGGCGCCGAGAATCTGCACGCGGGTGGGGTGAATCAGGTTGAGGTGACCGACCAGATCGGCGGGCCAGATGCGCTCTTCGGTGACCGACATGACCCGGTCGAGCCGGCCGCTGACGTGGGTCAGCTCCAGCCGTTCGCGGCGAGACTCATACAGCCGCGCGACGCTGGTCTGTCGCATGGGGACCCCAGGAGGCGAACAGGGAATGGATGGTGGTCGTGTCGGGTGCGTTCTGCAGTTGTTCGCGGAAGTCGCGGTCGCTGAACATCTGCGCCAGTTCGGACAGCAACTGGAGATGGTGCTCGTTGGCCTGCTCGGGTACCAGCAGCACGAACAGCATGGTCACAGGACGGCCGTCCGGGGCGTCGAACTGCACCGGCGTGGCGAGGCGTAGAAAGGCGCCGGCGGCGTCGCGCAGGCCCTTGATGCGGCCGTGCGGGATCGCAATGCCCTGGCCCAGCCCCGTCGAGCCGAGCCGCTCGCGCGAGAACAGGCTGTCAAACACTACGCTGCGGGCAATGCCTTGATTGTTCTCGAACAGCAGGCCAGCCTGTTCGAAGACGCGCTTCTTGCTGCTCGCGTCCAGATCGATGACCACGTTTGAAGGTGGCAGGAGTTCGGCAATGAGGCTCATGCGGATCACCGCCTGCGCGACGCCGGACTCGCCGGTGCCGTGCAGGCGCGGGAAAGGTCGGGAGGCGTGTGGCAGGCGCGAGTTGAAAACGCGCGAATTATAAACACACCCTAGACCGGGAGCACGAGGAAATGGATCACAGTTCCGTGGGTTGTTGATGCTTCAGCGTATCGTGACCGTGATCGTGGTTCTTGCCCTTGTACTTCAGAACCTGCCGATCAAGCTTGTCGACCATGCTGTCGATGGCGGCGTACATGTCACCATCATCGCTCTCGACATAGATGTCCTTGCCGCGAACGTGCAGCGTCACTTCCGCTTTCTGCTTCAGTTTTTCTACCGAAAGAATCACATTGACGCTGGTCACGTTGTCGAAGTGGCGGATGACCCGATCCAGTTTGGTATTGACGTATTCGCGGATCGCGGGGGTGACTTCGACGTGATGTCCGTTGATGGTGAGATTCATGATGATTCCTCGTATTGTCAGATCGTTTTGCGCAGGCTGACCGGCGGGATATTGAGTGATTCGCGGTATTTTGCGATGGTTCTCCGCGCTACCACGATACCCTGCTGGCCCAACAATTCGGCAATTTTCGCGTCGGACAGGGGTTTTTTCCTGTCTTCGGCTTCCACCAGCTGACGAATCAGCGCGCGAATCGCAGTGGAAGAAGCCGCCCCACCGGTGTCGGTGGCAACGTGGCTGCCGAAAAAATACTTCAGTTCGAACACGCCGCGCGGTGTGGCCATGAATTTCTGCGTCGTGACCCGCGAGACCGTGGACTCGTGCAGCTCCAGCTGGTCCGCGATCTCCCTCAACGTCAGAGGTCGCATCGCCACATCGCCATAATCGAAGAACTGTCGCTGCTGGTCAACGATGGCTTGGGAAACCCGTAAAATCGTGTCGAAACGTTGTTGCACGTTCTTGATCAGCCAGCGTGCTTCCTGCAGTTGGCTGGTCAGCGCACCGCCCGAGCCGCGGTTCTGCTGCAGGATGCTCGCGTACAGGGAGTTGATGCGCAGCTTCGGCATTGCCTCCGGATTAAGGCTGACGACCCAGCGGCTGCGTATCTTGCGCACCACGACGTCGGGCAGGATATAGCGTGTTTCCTGCACCGAGTGCTGCGAACCGGGGTGCGGGTCGAGACTGCAGATCAGGGCGTGCGCGCTGCGCAGGGCGTCGTCGTCGCAGCCCAGGGAACGCTTCAGGCGCAGGAAATTGCGTTCGGCCAGCAGCTCCAGATGTTCGTCGACGATCTTCAACGCGAGGTCGCGCGTCAGCCCGGAGGGCATCGCGCGCAGTTGCAGGCTCAGGCACTCCCGCGGATTGCGCGCGCCGATGCCGGCCGGGTCGAGGTTCTGCACGTGATGCAGCGCGATCGACAGATCGTCGAGGTCGTATTCGAGTTCCGGCGGCAGCAGCGGCAGCAGGTCTTCCAACGACTGGTTGAGGTAGCCGTCATCGTCCAGGGCCTCGATGATGAAGCGCACCAGCGCGCGGTCGCGGTCCGAGAGTGGCGACAGGCTGACCTGCTGGTCGAGATAGTCGCGCAGGCAGGTGCCGGCGGCTTGCAGTTCCTGGAAGTCGGTGTCGTCGTCGTCGTCGCGGTTCGATGATCCGCTGCCGGCGCTTGACCATTCGCCGGCTTCGTCGAAGTTGGCGGGTTCCGCGTCGGTGCGCTGTTCATCTGCGGGCGCAGGGCTTTCGGATTCACTGCTGGTGGTCGAGGATGACGGTGACGATAAGGCCTCCGACGGGGGCGGCGCGAAATCGCTGCCGTCGCCGTCCTCGCGCTCGAGCATGGGATTTTCCAGCAGGAAGCGCTCGAGCTCCTGGTTCAGTTCCAGGGTGGAAAGTTGCAGCAGCTTGATCGACTGCTGCAGCTGTGGTGTCAGCGTAAGGTGCTGAGAGATCTTGAGCTGGAGGGAGGGCTTCATAGCACTGCGGCGGAGTGTGGCTCAGAGTCGGAAGTGCTCGCCAAGGTAGACCTGGCGGACCTGCTCGTTGGCGACGATTTCATTCGGGCGGCCGCTGGCCAGCACGCGCCCTTCGCTGATGATGTAGGCGCGGTTGCAGATACCCAGCGTCTCGCGCACGTTGTGGTCGGTGATCAGCACGCCGATACCGCGGTCGCGCAGAAAGCGGATGATCTTCTGGATGTCGAGTACCGCAATCGGGTCGACGCCCGCAAACGGCTCGTCGAGCAGGATCAGGCGCGGGTCGGTTGCCAGCGCACGGGCGATCTCGCAGCGCCGGCGTTCGCCCCCGGACAGTGAGATTGCAGTGCTGTCGCGCAGGTGCGCGATGCCGAGTTCTTCGAGCAGTTCCTCGAGGCGCGCCTCGATCCTGTCGTTGTCGAGGTCCTGCAGTTCGAGTACGGCGCGGATGTTCTCGGCCACCGTGAGCTTGCGGAACACGCTCATTTCCTGCGGCAGGTAGGATAGGCCCAGGCGCGCGCGCGCGTGGATCGGCAGATGGGTAAGCTGTGCGTCATCGAGCGTGATGTCGCCGCCGTCGGCGCGTACGAGCCCGACGATCATGTAGAAACAGGTGGTCTTGCCCGCGCCGTTGGGGCCGAGCAGACCGACGACTTCGCCGCTGCCGACTTCGAAGCCGACATCGTGGACAACGGTGCGCGCCTTGTAGCGCTTCTGCAGTCCGGCGACCTTAAGCAGACTCATCGGGGCTCTCTTTCAGTAACTTGCGAATCACGTCGCCTGCAAAGCCGCGGCTTTGCAGGAAGCGCGCTTGCCGCGCCCATTCGCGCGCGTCAGCGGGGGCGCCGCCGAACTTGCTGTTCCAGACGGCACGCGCGCGCTCAATCTCGCCCTCAGTACATTCGGCGTCCAGCGCCGCGTCGATGGTGTCGCGTGGCACGCCGCGCTGCGCCAGATCGTGGCGCAAGCGCGCGCTGCCGAAGCGCCCAGCCTTGCCGCGTACCCAGGCCTCGGCAAAACGGTTGTCGCTGAGCAATCCGAGCTCGGTCATGCGGTCCAGTATCTCCTCGATCTCTTCGGCGGTGCCGTGCGGCGCCAGCTTGCGGGTGAGTTCGACACGCGAATGATCGCGCCGCGCGAGGTGCCGCAGGGCGCGTTCACGCAAGCTGGTGTCCGCCATGGCCTTGTGATCAGGCTGCGGCGGAGGCTGCCGGTTGGCCGAGATCGGTCGTCATTTCCTTCAGGCCGACGGCGACGCGAACCTTGTTCTCGATTTCGCGTGCGAGCGCCGGGTTGGCGCGCAAGAACTCGCGCGAGTTGTCCTTGCCCTGACCGATCTTGTCGCCGTTGTAGGCGTACCAGGCGCCGGACTTGTCGACGATCTTGTGCTGCACGCCGAGGTCGATGATCTCGCCCTCGCGCGACACGCCTTCCCCGTAAAGGATGTCGAAGTGCGCTTCCTTGAACGGTGGTGCGACCTTGTTCTTGACGACCTTGACGCGCGTCTCGGAACCGACCACTTCATCGCCCTTCTTGATCGCGCCGGTGCGACGGATGTCGAGGCGCACGGACGCATAGAACTTCAGCGCGTTGCCGCCGGTGGTGGTCTCGGGGCTGCCGAACATCACACCGATCTTCATGCGGATCTGGTTGATGAAGATCACCATCGTGTTCGTGCGGTTGATGTTCGCCGTCAGCTTGCGCAGCGCCTGACTCATCAGGCGGGCCTGCAGGCCGGGCAACTGGTCGCCCATCTCGCCCTCGATTTCGGCTTTCGGCGTCAGCGCGGCGACCGAGTCGATGACGACGATGTCTACACCGCCCGAACGCACCAGCATGTCGGCGATCTCGAGCGCCTGTTCGCCGGTGTCGGGCTGGGAGATCAGTAGGTCCGTGATGTTCACGCCGAGCTTTTCCGCGTAGCCGACGTCGAGCGCATGTTCGGCATCGATGAAGGCCGCGGTGCCCCCGAGCTTCTGCATCTCGGCGATGACCTGCAGTGTCAGCGTGGTCTTGCCGGAGGACTCCGGTCCGTAGATCTCGACCACCCGGCCGCGCGGCAGGCCGCCGAGACCGAGTGCGATGTCCAGTCCGAGCGAGCCGGTGGAGACGGTCTGGATGTCCCGTTCGACGTTGCCGTCGCCCATCCGCATGATCGAACCCTTGCCGAACTGCTTCTCGATTTGTGAGAGCGCGGCGGCGAGGGCCTTGGCCTTGTTGTCGTCCATGTCCTGTCCTTTCTAAACGTTCGTGAATTATGGCACAGAGATTGCTGGCGTGTGGATCGACACGTCAGCGTGCCGCGGAAAAGTCGTTTGTCATTAATTCGCGGAGCGCGTGAATGACCGCCTGGCGCCGCACCGCCTCGCGGTCGCCGGCGAAGTGCCGGGTTTCACTGCGGATTCCGCCCTTGCGTTCGCCCCACGCGAAACACACCATCCCGACCGGTTTGGCAGCGCTGCCGCCGCCAGGGCCGGCCACGCCCGAGATTGCCAGCGCCAGGTCCGCGCGGCTGCGTGCCAGCGTGCCGGCGACCATCTCGCACACGGTCTCTTCACTGACCGCGCCGTAGCGTTCCAGGGTGGCGGGCGAGACGCCCAGGAGATCCTTTTTGGCTTCATTGGAGTAGGTGACGAAGCCGCAATCGAACCACGCCGAGCTGCCGGCGGTGGCGGTGACGACTTCCGCGACCCAGCCGCCGGTGCAGGATTCGGCGCAGGCGAGTTTCGCGTTGCGTGCGCCGAGCCAGTCGCCCACGTCGCGCGACAAGGTGTTCAGTTGTGAGTCCATTGCATCATCCGAACAGGTGCACGAACACTGCGAGGGCGAGGACGGCGTAAGCGGCAGCGATCAGGTCGTCGAGCATGACGCCGAAGCCGCCCTTGACGCGGCTGTCAGCCCAGCGAATGGGCTGTGGCTTGACGATGTCGAAGAAGCGGAACAGCACGAACGCCACGGTTTGCCACAACAGGCTGGCCGGCGTGAAGAACAGCACGAGCCAGAAGGCAACCATCTCGTCCCATACGATCGCGCCGTGATCGGGCACGCCAAGGGCGCGACCGGTGCGGTCGGCTGCGATGACGCCAGCGACAAAGAAACTGGTGAGCAGCGCGAGAAACACGAAGTCCGAGATCGGCGCACGCAACAAGGGGTAGAGCAGCCATGCGGCAAGGGTGCCGGCGGTCCCCGGGGCGTAAGGCGACAGGCCGGAGCCGAAGCCCAGTGAGATGAAGTGAGCCGGATGGCTCAGGAGCAGGCGGCGTGTGGGGCGCATGGTGGCGGGCGCTTGGATGGAAAACAGGTATGTCAGGCGAAGTGATCGTAGCCGTTGTGCGGCGTCGTGTGCTCGCTGCCGTCCGCTTCGCGTAGCAGCAACTGATCGGGCGTGTCGGTGATCGTGCCGATGCGGGACAGCGGCAGCGCCTGCTGTCGGCTCAGTGCGACGAGGGCGTCGCGTTGTGTGGCGGGGGCGGTGAACAGGAGTTCGTAATCGTCGCCGCCCGAGAGCAGGCAGCGTCGCGCCAGCAGGGCGTCGGCTCCGGCGGCGCGCAGCGGGTCGAGCGGCAGGGCGTTCGTATCGACGATGGCGCCACAATTGGAACATTCGAGGATGTGCCCGAGGTCGCCGAGCAGGCCGTCGGAAACGTCGAGCATCGCGCTTGCAACGCCGCGCAGGGCCCGGCCGAACGCGACGCGCGGTTGCGGGCGGTGCAGTGCATCGAGGCAGCGGCGCGCATGGTCGGCGCGGAGCGTGATTTCGCCGCGCAGGTGGGCGAGTCCGAGCGCGGCGAGCCCTGGCGACCCGGTGATCCAGATGTCGTCGCCGCGATGCGCGCCGCCGCGCGTGATCGCCGAGCCGACCGGTGTTTCACCGAAGATCGTGACGCACAGGTTGAGCGGGCCGCGGGTGGTGTCACCGCCGGCGAGGTCGACGCCGAAAGCATCCGCACAGGCAAAAAAGCCGCGCGCCAGTGCGCCGATCCAGGCGTCATCGGCTGCCGGCAGCGAGAGCGCAAGCAAGGCCCAGCGTGGTTCGGCACCCATCGCGGCAAGATCCGAAACGTTTACCGCGAGCGTCTTCCAGCCGAGGGCTTCAGGATCGGTATCGGCGAAGAAGTGCGTGCCGGCGACCAGCATGTCGGTCGACACCGCCAACTGCGTGCCGGGCCGCGGCGTGAACAGCGCCGCATCGTCACCGACGGCAAGCTCGGTGTGATGGGCGGGACGGGTGAAGTGGCGGCGGATCAGGTCGAATTCGGAGGGCATGACTGGACGGATAACGGGTCGGGGGTACCGGTCGCGGGCAAGCTTAACTCAGACGGAGTAGCCGTCCGGAACAATTTTCGGGCTGCCGCGAGTCGCGTAAACCCTGTGACCGGCCCGTGCGGCGGGAGAGTAAGATGCAAGTGCATGTTTGGGCGTGAGGACAGGTTGATGGTTGTTGCAGACGCTGAGTTTCAACAGGAGGGCGCCGAGCCGCTTCCGCGTTTCATCATCAAGGATGAGAGCGGTGTGTGGGTCGATCTGAACTGCTTCAGGGCGTCTTCGGATTTCAGCGAATGGGTGGATCGTCTGTTCGTGCGCGGCGCGTATTTCCGCGAACTGGATTACCCGGTCTTCCTGCGGCTGGCCTACGATTTCGAACCCGGCGTGGTAGCCGATGAGATTGGTGCGTGCGAGGCGGCAGGTCGTCCGTCGCGCCTGCGCTTTGCGCGGGGAATCTCGCATATCCTGCCGCTGAGGAGCGTGCTTTACCGCGGGCTGAAGATTTCGGGCGGGCGGGCGGAGTATCTGTTCGAGCCGGTAAGCCTGGAGTTCTCCGTCGAGCAGCAGTCCGCCGAGGCCAACGAGACGGGCGATCAGCGTTCGGCGCGGACCGAAGCGGTCGTGGTGGCGCAGAAGACCCGACTCGATTTCGACGAGTTCATCGCCCAGATGTGGCTGAAGGGTTTGCGCTACGGCGTCGACGAAGCAGTCGTCCGCAAGGCCATCGGCGAGGACCATGTCGGGCGGGAGACGATCGCCGCCGCAAAGGCTCCCTCGGCGGGGCGTGACGCAGGCGTCGAAGAGTTGTCCGACGGGCTGCGCCGGGACGACGCGCCCGGCCTGCTTCCCGACGGTCGCATCAACCTGGCGCGTTTCCGCAACCGCTTTCCGCAGATTCGCGCGGGGGTGAAGCTGCTGCGCAAGACGCCGCTGGTGCTCGGGAACCTCGGCCGGGAGCTGAATGGGCGGCCGCTGGCGCCGGCCCTGCCGAAAGACCTCGACTTCGCGGCGCTGGCCGGCTCCGGCACACGCATCGAAAATACGCCGCAGGGCGAATACCTGGTGGCGACGATCGATGGTTTCCTCGATATCGACAACGACAGCAGCAAGATGTCGGTGACCGAAAAGATCATCAACCGTGGCGGTGTCAGCCTGCGTACCACGGGCGATATTGTGCTGATGGGCGACGAATACGAGGAGCACGGCGAGATTCAGGAAGGCCGGGTGGTGGAGGGGCTGAATATCACGACTTTCGCCGATGTCTTCGGCAAAGTGGTGTCGAAAGGCGGAGTGGTTGTCCTCAAGAAGAACCTTTCAGGCGGCGCGGTGGTAAACCACGGTGGCCAGGTGATGATTGAAGGGCGGGCCAGCGGCGCGACGATTCTCGCACCCGGAGGCGAGGTTACGGTCCGCCACGCCGAGAACAGTCTCATCGTCGGGCGGCGAGTCGTGATCAGCGAGCGCGCCGTCGGCTGCGACATCCTCGCCGATGAACTGGAGATCGCGCTGGCGGAAGCCTCGGTGCTGGGGGCTGCGGCATTGTCGATCGCCGAAGTGCGGGCGCACGGGTCAGCGGAAACCCTGGTTTCGATATTGTTGCCACCCGACGGCGAGCAGCATGAACTGCTTGCCGCCGCACGTGCGCAACTGGAAGGATTGCAGGCGGCGGACGACGAGGCGAAGCAGCTGATCGATTCCCTGCGCGGCCGGCCTGGCGTCGAAAACTACCTGACCATCGCGGGCAAGGTCCGCCGGCAGGAGCTGACCCTTTCGGTGGAGCAAAAAGTCGCATTCCAGAAGCTCCGTGACAGCGTGGCGCCGGTTTTGAAGGCGCTGGCGCAGATCTCGGAACAGGGCAAGGCGCGCGCGAGTCATCGCGAAACCTTGCAGGCTGCGATTGCAGGTGTCGAGGCTGAGCGGCGCACGGCCAACGAGGCGGTGAAATGCAGTATTGGCGAAATTTCCGGCGAGGTGATCGTGCGCACTCATCCGGCCGCGCCCGACGCGAAACTGCCGGCCAGCCTCGCGCCCAATGAGTTGAAAGCTTTTCTACGGGCCATGCCACCCGGTTGCCGGCCGCTGTTTGCGGGCAGTAAGGGGTGCTTCGAATGGCGTCTGGTGGACGACGCAAAGGTCACGTCCTGAAAACGCCCGAGCGGGCGGCGAAGCGGGGCTCGCGCCGGGGCCACTTGTCGCGCGCCAGTCGGGCTGGATACCGCCTACATCCGGATTCCGGAGCGCTTGATCAGTAGCGCCAGCTCACCGACGATGCCGCGCCGGAATGCGAGTACGCAGAGCACGAAAATCACGCCCGTCAACACCGTCACCCACTGGCCGAGTTCAGCGCCATAGTTCTGCAGCCCCACCACCACCGTCGCACCGACGATCGGCCCAAATACGGTACCCATGCCGCCGAGCAGAGTCATCAATACGATCTCGCCCGACATGTGCCAATGTACGTCGGTCAGTGACGCGAGCTGGAACACCAGCGTCTTGGTCGCGCCCGCCAGGCCTGACAGGCCCGCCGACAGCACGAAGGCGAGCAGCTTGTATTTGTCGACGTCGTAGCCGAGGGAGATCGCCCGCGGCTCGTTCTCGCGGATTGCCGTAAGGACTTGGCCGAAGGGCGAATGGATTGCGCGGTCGATGATCCAGAATCCGACGAGGAACACCGCCAGTACGAAGAAATACATGTTCATCGTGTCGGAAAGATCGATGAAGCCGAACAGATGGCCGCGCGGAACGCCTTGCAGACCGTCCTCGCCGCCGGTGAACGGGAATTGCAGCGCAAGGAAATACACCAGTTGCGCAAGCGCGAGCGTGACCATCGCAAAGTAGATGCCGGCGCGCCGGATCGCCAGGCTGCCGAACACGAATCCCAGCGCCGCGCCGGTTGCCGTGCCGGCGAGGATGCCCAGTTCCGGTGAAAAGCCGAGTTCCTTGACGCCATAGCCGCAGACGTAGCCGGCCCAGCCGAGGAAGGCGGCGTGGCCGAAGGACAGCAGGCCGGTGTAGCCGAGCAGCAGGTTGAAGGCGCACGCGAACAGCGCGAAACACAAGATCTTCATCACCAGCACCGGGTACACGAGGAATGGTGCGCTGAGTCCGACGGCGATCAGAACGATCCAGCCGATGTGTTTGCCTTTCATAGCGCGGATCCTGGTCTGGAAGATTCGTGTGGGAGGCGTGCGCCTTGCCCGCGTGTGATCGTATCGCGGTGTCGCATGGTTCAGCGCTCGCGCCCGAACAGTCCGGCCGGCCGCAACAATAGCACGATGCCCATGATGACGAAGATCACCACGGCGGAGGCTTCAGGGTAGAACACGCGCGTCAGTCCCTCGATCAGACCGAGCCCGAGACCCGTGATGATCGAGCCCATGATCGAGCCCATGCCGCCGATGACGACGACCGCGAACACGACGATGATCAGGTTCGAACCCATCACCGGGTTTACCTGGAACACCGGCGCGGCCAGCACGCCCGCGAACGCCGCCAGTGCCACGCCGAAGCCGTAGGTCAGCGTGATCATCAGCGGCACGTTGATGCCGAAGGCCTGCAGCAACTGCGGATTCTCGGTGCCCGCTCGCAGGTAGGAACCGAGTTTGGTGCGCTCGATGATGTACCAGCTACCGAAACACACCACCAGCGACACCGCGATCACCCACGCGCGATACTTTGGCAGGAACATGAAGCCGAGATTAAAACCGCCGGAAAGCAGCTCGGGGACCGGATAACTCTCACCCGAAATGCCGAAGCGGTAGCGGAACAAACCTTCGATGATCAGCGCCAGACCGAAGGTCAGCAGCAATCCGTATAGATGGTCGAGCCGATACAGGTGCTTGAGCATCGTGCGTTCGATGAGCATGCCAAAGCCGCCGACGACCAGTGGTACGACGACCAGCGCAACCCAGTAGTTGATGCCGAGCCAGGTCAGCGCGATCCATGCTGCGAACGCGCCCATCATGTAGAGCGCGCCATGCGCAAAGTTGATGATGTTGAGCAGGCCGAAGATGATCGCCAGCCCGAGGCTGAGGATGGCGTAGAACGAGCCGTTGATGAGCCCGATCAGCAACTGTCCCATCAGGGCCTGGATCGGAATACCGAAGATGTCCATGTGCGGGCGGCCAGGTTTCGGTGCCGGCCGCCCGGTCTGCCGACGCGTGCTGCGTCATGCAGTCCGGGGGCCGGAAACCGGTTGGAAATGCTATTTCTTCACCAGCGGACACTTGCTGTCGGCCAGCGATATGTATGCTTCGTCTCCGGGAATCACCGCGCGGATGTGGTAGTAGTCCCACGGATACTTGGACTCCGACGGCTTCTTGACCTGCGCCAGATACATGTCGTGCACCATGCGCCCGTCGATGCGCACCTTGCCGTTCTTGGCGAAGAAGTCGTTGACCGGCGTCTCGCGCATCTTCGCCATCACCGCTTTCGCCTCATCGGTACCGGCGCTCTTGATCGCCTTGAGGTAGTGGTAGACCGCCGAGTAGTCGCCCGCCTGGACCATCGTCGGCATGCGCTTCATCGTTCCGAAGAAGCGCTTCGACCACGCGCGGGTCTCGTCGTTGTAATCCCAGTAGAAGCCGGTGGTCAGGTACATGCCGGCGGTAGCGTCGAGGCCCAGGCTATGCACGTCGGAGATGAACATCAGCAGCCCGGCGAGCGACTGCTTCGGCGTGATGCCGAACTCCTTCGCCTGCTTGATCGAGTTGATCGTGTCGTTGCCCGCGTTTGCGAGGCCGATGACCTGCGCGCCCGAGGCCTGTGCGCTCAGAAGGAAGGACGAGAAATCGCTGCCGGGGAAGGGGTGGCGCACGCTGCCGACGACCTTGCCGCCGCTCTTGGTCACGACGTCGGCCGTGTTCTTCTCCAGCGAGTGGCCGAACGCGTAGTCGGCGGTCAGGAAGTACCAGCTCTTGCCGCCCTGCTTGACCACCGCCTTGGCGGTGCCGACCGGCAGCGAATACGTGTCGTAGGTCCAGTGCACGGTGGTGTCGTTGCACTGCTCGTTGGTGATCGGTGTCGAGGCCGCGCCCGAGATCAGTGAAATGCGATTCTTCTCGTTCGCGACCTTCATCACCGCGAGCGCCGTCGAAGTCGTCACCAGGTCGACGATCGCATCCACCTTCGCCGTGTCGATCCACTCGCGTGCTTTGTTGGCAGAGATGTCAGCCTTGTTCTGGTGGTCGGCGGACACCATCTCGATCTTGAAGTCCGGCTTTTCCTTGGCGATGAAGTCGTCGATCGCCATCTTCGTCGCCTCCACCGCGCCGGGGCCGGCGAGATCGGAATAGGTGCCCGACATGTCGGTCAGCACGCCGAGTTTCACCACGCCGTCGCTGACGGTCGTCGCCGCCTGCGCGAGCATCGGTTGCATCGACAGGATCGCGGTGGCAATGGCCGAACCCAGAATCTTGCGCTTCATTGTGTCCCCTCCGTTTTAGTCTACGTGCTCATACGCCCAGCAGCTTCTGCAGTAGGTGCATCTTTGTCTCCAACTCCTCCTTCGTCACCATTTCGACGATGCGCCCGTGCTCGATGACGTAATGGCGATCGGCGAGCGGCGCGGCAAAGCGGAAATTCTGTTCGACCAGGATGATCGTCAGGCCTTTCTCCTTAAGCTGCGCGATGACCCGCCCGAGGGTTTGCACGATCACCGGCGCGAGGCCCTCGGTGATCTCGTCGAGCAGCAGCAGGCGCGCGCCGGTGCGCAGGATGCGCGCCATCGCCAGCATCTGCTGCTCACCGCCCGACAGCCGGCTGCCCGGGCTGTTGCGGCGCTCCTTGAGGTTCGGAAACATCTCGTAGATCTCGTCGAGCGACATGCCGCTGCTATTTACCGTCGGTGGCAACAGCAGGTTCTCCTCGGCGGAGAGGCTCGCATAGATGCCACGCTCCTCCGGGCAATAGCCGACCCCCAGATGGGCGATGCGATGTGTTGCCAGGTCGATGACCTGACGGCCATTGATCATGATCGAGCCGCTGCGTCGACCGGTGAGCCCCAGGATCGCCTTCAGCGTCGTCGTACGGCCGGCACCGTTGCGCCCCAGCAGCGTCACCAGTTCGCCGCGATTCACGTTGAAATCGATGCCGTGCAGGATGTGCGATTCGCCATAGAACGCGTGCAGATCGCTGACCCGCAGCATTTCGGAATCGGGTTTGAACGCGCTCGCCTTAGCCATGTTCGGTGCCCATGTAGGCTTCGAGTACCCGTGGATCCGCGGATACCACCTCGTACGGGCCCTCGGCCAGCACCGCACCGCGCTGCAGCACCGTGATCGTGTCGCAGATGTGCGACACCACGCTCAGGTTATGTTCGACCATCAGCACCGTGCGGTTCTCCGACACGCGCTTGATGAGGTCGGCGACGCGTCCGACGTCTTCGTGACCCATGCCCTGTGTCGGTTCGTCGAGCAGCATCAGTTCGGGCTCCAGCGCCAGCGTCGTCGCGATCTCGAGTGCGCGTTTGCGGCCATAAGGCAACTCCACGGTCATCGTATCGGCGAACGACTGCAGATCGACCGATTCGAGCAGCTCCATTGCGCGGCCGTTGAGCACATCAAGACTCTTCGCCGAGCGCCAGAAGTGAAAACTTGTACCGAGCTTGCGCTGCAGCGCAATGCGCACGTTTTCCAGCACGGAGAGATGCGGGAAAACCGCGGATATCTGGAACGAACGCACCACACCGCGACGCGCGATCTGTGCCGACTTCTCGTGCGTGATGTCGTGCGAGTTGAAATGAATGCTTCCGCGGGTCGGCGTCAGGAACTTGGTGAGCAGGTTGAAGACGGTCGTCTTGCCTGCACCATTCGGGCCGATCAGGGCGTGGATGGTGCCCCGCCGCACCTGCAGATTAACCTTGTCGACCGCGACGAAACCCTTGAACTCTTTGGTCAGGTCGCGGGTTTGAAGGATGTAGTCCGTGCTCATCGCGTCTTTCAGATCCTGCCTCTGTTGGTGGAAGCTGAACTGCACCGGCAACGGGTGTCGGCGGAAACACGTGCCATCATCATCTAAAGACCAGCGATGGCTGAACGCTGATTATAAAAATCGATGTTTTATGTATATGTAGATTCGATTGCGCAAGGTGCAAGTTAACACCCGGCATGTAGCGCGTCAATGCATGTGTACTACGGGTGAACCCGCATGGGCTGTGCATTTCAAGGGAAATGCAGGGCGCGAGGACCGGATGGCCCCGCGCCGGGCTCGACGTGCTGTCAGTGCAGGACAAGCCCGGCGGGAGACCTGCTTACTCGATCGCCGAGGTCGACTTGGCCTGCTCGCGCAGCACGAACTTCTGGATCTTGCCGGTCGAGGTTTTCGGTAGGATGCAGAACTCGACGTACTTCGGCACCTTGTAGCGCGCCAGATGCTCACGGCAGTGGGCGATGATGTCATCTGCCGTGACCTGTGCGCCTTCCTTGATTTCGATGTACGCGGCCGGCACTTCACCCCATTTCTCGTCGGGCTTGGCCACAACCGCCGCCGTCATCACGGCGGGGTGGCGATACAGTACATCCTCGACTTCCAGCGAGGAAATATTCTCACCGCCCGAGATGATCACGTCCTTGGAACGGTCCTTGATCTTGACGTAGCCGTCCGCTTGCATCACGCCGAGGTCGCCGGTGTGGAACCAGCCGCCGGCAAAAGCTTCCGCGCTGGCCTTCTCGTTCTTCAGGTAACCCTTCATCACGAGGTTGCCGCGGAACATGACCTCGCCCATCGTCTCGCCGTCGGCCGGTACCGGTTCCATCGTTTCCGGGTTGATCACGGTGATCGCTTCCTGCATGTGGTAGCTCACGCCCTGACGACCGTTGCGCTCGGCGCGGCGGTCGATCGGCAGCGCATCCCATTCCGGGTGCTTCGCGCACACCGAAGCGGGGCCGTAGGTTTCGGTCAGGCCATAAACGTGGGTGATGTCGAAACCGATGCGTTCCATGCCTTCGATGATCGCGGCCGGGGGCGCAGCACCGGCGACCAGCGCCGATACCTTGTGTTCGATGCCGGCGCGCAGGCCTTCCGGCGCATTGATGAGCATGCCATGCACGATCGGCGCACCGCAGAAGTGGGTGACAGTGTGTTTGCGGATCAACTCGCAGATCAACGCCACGTCAACCTTGCGCAGGCACACGTTGACGCCGGCATTGGCTGCCATCGTCCACGGGAAGCACCAGCCATTGCAGTGGAACATCGGCAGCGTCCACAGATACACCGAATGCTGCGGCATGCCCCAGCTGATGATGTTGGAAGCGGCATTCAGGTACGCGCCGCGGTGGTGATATACGACGCCTTTCGGATTGCCGGTGGTACCGGACGTGTAATTCAGCGCGATGGCGTCCCATTCGTCCGGCGGCAGGCTCCATTCGAAATCCGCGTCGCCCTTGGCGATGAAGTCCTCATACTCGATTTCGCCACATCGATCCGTGCCGGGATACTCGGCATCCAGCGTGTCGATGACCACCGGCTTCTGTCCTTCCAGAAGTTCCAGCGCACGACGGACGATCGGGGCGAACTCCGGGTCGGTGATCAGCACCTTTGCTTCGCCGTGGCTCAGCATGAAGGCGATCGCTTCCGCGTCGAGGCGGGTGTTCAGCGTGTTCAGCACCGCGCCGGTCATCGGCACGCCGAAATGGACTTCAAACATCGCGGGCACGTTGGGCAGCATTACCGCGACGGTGTCGCCACGGCTCACGCCCTGTTGCACCAGCGCACTGGCCAGACGCCGGCAGCGCTCGTAGGTCTGTGCCCAGGTAAACGTCCGGTCGCCGTGTATCACCGACGTGCGCTGCGGATACACGTAGGCGGAGCGTTGAAGAAAACTCAGCGGCGACAGCGAAACGTAATTCGCAGCATTCTTCCCGAGACCCTGGCTGTAAGGACTATTCGACACGATTTTCCTCGTCGTTGGAGTAATTGATCGCTGGCGCCGCGGCCCGGGCTGCGGGGGCCTTTCGGCGTGCGGGCGCAAATGTACCCAATATCGCTAAACATACCAACCGCATTTCGACTCGAAATGGGGACTGCAGCAGTCGTCAGGCCTGCTGTTTGCTGAAATGCCGGACAAAGTCTGCCGCGCTGACCGCGTGCCCGTATAGGTGGCCCTGGAATTCGTCACAACCCTGATTGCGCAGGAAAACCGCCTGATCCTCGGTCTCGACGCCTTCGGCAATCACGCGCAGGCCCAGCGAGCGGGCCACGCCCAGCACCGTGCGCACGATCGTGTCGTTGGTGTTGTCCTCGCCGATGCTGAGCACGAAGCTGCGGTCGATGTTGAGCTTCGATATCGGCAGCGTCTTGAGGTTGCCGAGTGGCGAGAAACCCGTGCCGAATCCGTCGATCGACAGGCGGATGCCCATCCGGTCGAGTGCCTCCAGTGCCGGTACCACGTAGGCGACGTCCGACAACACCGATTCACGGAACTCGAATTCGAGTGCTTGCGGGCTCATCCCGGTCTCCTTGAGCAGGGCGGCCACGCTATCGACAAAGTCGATGCGTTCCATCTGGCGTGCCGAAATGTTGATCGACAGCACCGGCGGCGCGACCCCCGCCTCCTGCCAGGTGACGTATTGCCGGAACGCCTCACGCATCACCCACTCGCCCAGCGGATGAATCAGGCCGTTATCCTCGGCCACGGGTACAAAGCGTTCCGGAGCCACCACCCCGAGTTCCGCATCGGTCCAGCGCAGCAGCGCTTCGACGCCGACCAACTTCGCGCCCGAAGTGTCGAACTGCGGCTGGAAATGCAGTTCCAGTGAGTTGCGTGCGATCGCCTGGCGCAGATGTCGCTCGAGGGTGGCGCGTTCGTTGGCGAAAGCCGTCATTTCGGTGGAGAAGAAACGACACGTGTTACGTCCGCGCCGGCGCGCCTGCAGCATCGCGGCATCGGCAGCGGTCACCAGATCATCCATGGTATAGCCGTCCATCGGATACAGGCTAATCCCGACGTTGGCGGTGGCGTAGACTTCCGTGTCATCCACCTTAAGGGGCTTTTCCAGCGCCTTCAGCAACTGATCGGCAGTGACGCTGGCACTGCGCGGGCCGTCGACGCCTTCGATCAGCACGAGAAATTCACACTCGCCCACCCGCGCCAGCGTGTCGGTTTCACGCAGATGGGTGGAGAATAATCCGGCGACCGCGATGATGAACTCATTGGTTTGCGCGACGCTGCCTTGTGCGGACACTTCCACCATCAGTACCGCAAGTTGCCGCGCATCACGCAGGCAGCGCCGTGCAGCCTGGTCGAAGCGATCACTGAACAGCATCCGGTTGGGCAGACGCGTCAGCGGATCATGGTAGGCGAGGTCGCGCAATTTGACCTGTTCGATCATGATCTGCGAAATGTCCGTGAAGACGCCCACATAGTGCAGCACCGCGCCGGCCTCATCACGGACACTGCGGATGGACAGCCACTCAGGGTAAACCTCGCCGTTCTTGCGCCGGTTCCAGATCTCGCCCTGCCAGCGGCCCTCGTCCCGCAGTGCCAGCCACATGCGCGCATAGAACTCGCGGGAATGGCGCCCTGAGCGCAGGAGTGCCGGTGTCTTGCCGGTTACTTCGGTCTCGGTATACCCGGTCAGCTCGGTGAATGCCTCGTTGACGGCCAGAATCCGCCCCTGCGGGTCGGTAATCGCGACGCCCTCAGCGGCGTTCTGGAAAACGATGTGGGCAAGCTGAAGGGTTTCTTGAGTCGCTGTCGTCATTATCCGCCTCCCGGGCATATTCGATCATTATGCCCAAGAGTGCGCTCATGCGCGTGCGGCATTGTCATACGCCGAAGAGGCTGACAAGCTCGCAAAGACAAAAGGCCAGCTCCGGGGAGCTGGCCTTTTGTCTTGCGTCTGGTGGGGGCAGTAGGATTCGAACCTACGACCAATTGATTAAGAGTCAACTGCTCTACCAACTGAGCTATACCCCCTGATTGCTGCGCCTTCTGCCTGAAAACCACCTGAGTTTATGGTAGGCCGTGCGGGATTCGAACCTGCGACCAACGGATTAAAAGTCCGCTGCTCTACCAGCTGAGCTAACGACCCATCTGCAGAAGGCCCCGAATTCTATGTAAGAGAAGGGGTGTAGTCAAGCAATTGTGTGCGATCAGGAGCCAAACAGGCGGCGGAAGCCGGCGCCGAGTGTGGCCATGAAGCCGGCACCCTTGCTCGCGATGGCGGTTTCCGAGAGCGTCGCGGCTCTTTCGACGTCCGACATGAGCGAGTCGACTGTTCCCGAGGCGGTATTTTCCACGGCGTGGCGGAATGCCAGGCCGGGGTCGCCGGTCAGCGCGTTGTGTTTGCGCAGCGCGGAGTGGAGCACCAGTTTGAGGTAGCCCGAGCGTATCGGCTTGGGCACGAAACGGTAGATCTGGCCCTGGTTGATGAGCGTCGTGATGGTGTCGGCGTCGCTTTCTCCGGTGAGCATCACGGTGACAATTTCCGGGTGCTTGCTTTTCATCAGCCGCACCAGACGTGTGGCGTCGATCGACCCGACACGCGTTTCCGAGACGATGACGGAGACGGGTTCGCTATTGAGGATGCCGACCGCGTCCGCAAGGTTGCGCGTGTAGGAGACCTTCGCGGAGGTGCCGACGATGTCCGCGACGGCACGCCCCATGTCGGGGTCGTCGTCGATGACGAGAATGCGTTCGCCGTTGGCGACGAGCGGGGCGTCTTCCGTAACGTCGGCGGCGGTGTCTTCAACCGGCTGGGTCCTGGCGATGTTGATTGCCTGGTCGACGACTTTAGGCAGTTCGGCGATGTTCCACGGCTTGTTGATGAAGCGGAAAACTTCGCTTTCGTTCACCGAGCGCACGATCGCCTGCATGTCCGAATAGCCGGTGAGCAGGATGCGCATCGTGCGCGGTGACAGACGCCGCACCTCGCGCAGCACTTCCACTCCGGTCATCATGGGCATGCGCTGGTCGCTGATGACGACGTCGAAGTCGTGCTGCTTAACGAGTTCGATCGCCTCGGCGCCACTGGTGGCCGTCACGACCTCGAACTGTTTCTGCAGCAGCCACTGCAGGGAGCGGACGATGCTGGGTTCATCATCCACACATAAGACCTTGCCGCCTTTCTTTGCCATCGTTCGCTCCTTGCGGCCTTACGCGGCTAAAGCCGACAGCGCTTGCTGCCGCACCGGCAGTAGCACGGTGAATGTGGTGCCCACGCCGATGCGGGTGCTGACCTGAATCTCGCCGCCATGCTGGGTGATGATGTCCTTGGCGATCGGCAAGCCGAGCCCGGTACCTTCGCCGGTTGGCTTGGTGGTGTAGTACAGGTCGAAGATGTGCGGCAGTACGTCGTCGGGGATGCCGTGGCCATTGTCCTGCACTTCGATCCTGACGCGGTCGCCGTCCGTTGCGGTGCGCACGGTGATCTTGCCGGGGCCGTCCATCGCCTGCGCCGCATTGTTGATGAGGTTGAGAAATACCTGGTTGAGCTGCGAGGGGTTGCACTCGACGTCCGGCAACTGCGCGAATTCCTCGATGAGTTCGATGTTTTTCGGCAGCACGGTCTTGGCGATATAGGCGACGGTGTGCAGCGATTTGTTGAGGTCGGCGTTGGCGACCGCGGCGCGGTCGAGGCGCGTGAAGTCGCGCAGATTGACCACCATCTCGGTCATCTGTTCGATGCCTTCGAGCACGTCGGCGAGCATCGCCTGCAGCATTGAAACGTCTACGTTGCCGTCCTGAAGTTTTTCCAGATTGGCCTTGAGCTGCGAAACCTTGAGCGTGACCTTGTCGCCATCAACATCCTCGAGGATCGTAGACAGGCGGCTGGCAACCTTCATCGGCAGTTCCATGCTTTGCAGCGCGTCCTTGACCATCAGCACATTGTTCTGCGAGAAGGCGAGCGGCGTGTTGAGCTGATGGGCGACCCCCGCGACCATCTGGCCGAGCGATGCCATCTTCTCCGACTGCGCGAGTTGTTGGTGGGCGTGTGCGCGGTCCTTTTCCTGCTGCTGGATGACCTTTTCGGCACGCCGCACGATGACGAGCAGAGCGGCGAAAAGCAGGGCGAGCAGGCCGGCGATGGTGGCAAGCTGGCGGTAGGAGGTGGCGTCGACCGCGGTCTGGTTGGTCGTTGCCGCCTCTTCGAGCTTGCGCTGGTTTTCAACGGCGGTGAGCTTGATCTGCTCCGAGGTTTGCTGAATCTGCTTCAGGAACGGGGTTACGTCCGAATACACCTCGAACACGCCGACGATGCGGGAGCTGCCCGGCTCCAGTACCGGGAGATAGCTGCCAATCAGGTCGCGGTTCTCAACGACACCTTCGAAGGCGCTGAACTTGCCGCGGTGAGTCAGTTCGCTCTTCGGAACACCATCGAGTGCGGCGCTGCGCCAACCTTCGTTGGCGCTCTTGTCTTCACCGATCTGGGCGTGTTCGGATGAATACACGGTGATACCGCGCAGGTCGAACACCTTGATCTTGAAAACGGTGCTCTTCTTCATCGAGTCGAACACCTTCGCGTCGAGGCCCTTGAAGGCCGGCAGTGCCATGATTCGATTGCCGACATCGGTGAAGCACGCCTTCTTCTCGGGTGGTGCGACCTTCTTGCCCTTGTCGTCGGTGATGTCGGCGATCGCGCGGCAGGTTTGCACGTCGATGGCCTGGACACTCGCCACGAAGGGGGCGAAATCCTTTTCCCACAGCGCGTTGGCGAACAGGCGGGTGAGGTTGACGTTGCCGGCTTCGTGGATGCTCAGCAGGTCGCGCCGAGCCGACTCGTCCTGTTGTTTGGCGAAGGACTGCTGAACCTCGCTGAAGAATGTGCCCTGCTCGTCACTCGTCTGCTTGAAAAACTGCCCTTGCAGGTGCTCGAAGTAAATCAGGCTCAGGGCGACCAGCCCGAACATACCGAGACTGGCAAGAGTGAAATACCGAACTAGCCGAAACTGCATCGAAAGATCCCCCGCGAAGACGCATTATTGCATCGTCGATCGGCGAATGTTACGAAACCTTTCGCGCAGCAGGGCTGACTTAGATCAATTCACGCCAAGGCGGGTGTTACATCGGGTGTCAACGAGCGAAACGAGGCGCTCAGGCGTATGGCGTCGGGTCGGGTACGCCGGCCGCTTCGAATCCCGCCCGCCGAAGGCGGCAGGCGTCACACACGCCGCAGGCGCGCCCGGCATCGTCGGCCTGGTAGCACGAGACCGTCTGCGCGTAATCGACGCCCAGTGCGGTGCCGCGTCGGACGATATCGGCTTTCGACTGATCGATGAGCGGCGCATGGATCGTGAGGCGGGAGCCCTCGGTGCCGGTCTTGGTGGCCAGATTCGCCATGGTCTCGAAGGCTGCGATGTATTCAGGCCGACAGTCGGGATAGCCGGAGTAGTCGACCGCATTGACGCCGACGAAGATGTCGTTCGCGCCGAGCACTTCGGCCCAGGCGAGCGCGATCGACAGCATCACCGTGTTGCGCGCCGGGACGTAGGTGACGGGGATGCCGGCCGAGGCGCCTTCGACAGGAACCGGGATGCTCGCGTCGGTGAGCGCGGAGCCGCCGAACTGACCGAGTTCGACACATGCGAGTCGGTGTTCGCGGGCGCCCAGCGTGGTGGCGACGCGCTTGGCAGCGGTCAGTTCGGCCGCGTGGCGCTGGCCGTAGGCCACCGACAGCGCATAGCATTCGAAACCCATGTCGCGGGCAATGGCGAGGCAAGTGGCGGAGTCGAGCCCGCCTGACAGCAGGACGACGGCGCGCTTGGGGTTTTCAGTCATGTTTGAAGGCTTCCGCGCGGAGTCCCGAAAGGATGCTGGTGTATCGAGCCGCGGGGTATCAGCGCCCGCGCGCGTCGTTCCACAGGATTTTGTGCAACTGGAGCTGGAAGCGTACCGGCAGGCGGTCGCGCACGATCCATTCGGCGAGTTCGGTGGCGTCGAGCTTGCCCTGGACCGGCGACAGCAGCACGGTGCAGCGTTGCGCCAGAGCGTGCAGCGTAATCTGTGCCTTGGCCCAGGCATAGTCCGCTTCGTCGGCAAGCACGATCTTGATCTCGTCGTGAGACGTCAGGTGGGGGAGATTGTCCCAGCGATTGCGCGAGACTTCACCCGAGCCGGGGGCCTTGAGGTCCATGATGCGCGACACGCGCGGGTCCACCGGTGCGATGTCGAGCGCGCCGCTGGTCTCCAGCGAGACTGAAAAGCCTGCGTCGCAAAGGGCCGTCAGGAGAGCAAGACAGGCTCTTTGCGCGAGCGGTTCGCCGCCGGTCACGCAGACGTGATGGAGGCCATGTGCCGCAACGGCGTCGCAGACGTCCGCGATACTGCGGCTTTCACCGCCCTGGAACGCGTATTCGGTGTCGCACCATCCGCAGCGCAGCGGACAGCCGGTCAGGCGGACGAACACGGTCGGAAGTCCGACGCGCGTCGACTCGCCCTGCACGGAGGCGAAAATCTCGGTAATCCGCAGCTTGGCGCTGACGGCTTCGATCGACAGCATGAGGCCTCAGGGCTTGCGGACAGCGAGACGCTGCCGTGCGGATTTGGCGGCAGCGCTATCCGGAAAGCGTTCCACGAGTTTCCTGAGTGTTTCCTGCGACGCTTTCGCTTCGCCCATGGCCTGCTGGCTGTTGGCAATGCCAAGCATGGCGTCGGGAGCGACGGGATCGTTCGGCCAGTCGTTCAGGGCAGTCTTGAAATACGTGCTGGCGGTGGCGACTTCCTTGGCCTGCAGGGCGGCATTGCCGGCCCAGAAATGCGCGCTGGCCTGAAAGGTGCTGCGCGGATATTGCTTGATGAAACGTTCGAAACCGGTCAGCGCCTCCTTGTACTTCGCTTCCTTCAGGAGGTTGAGGGCGGCTTCGTAGTCGCGCGACTCGGCCGCCGGGTCGGCGGGCGGTGCGGCGGGGGCCACGGCGGCGGCGGCGGCGGCACTGACTGCCTCGAGCTTGCGCACGCGGTTATCGAGGTCCACATAGAAATCGCGCTGGCGTTGCTTCAGCGACTCGACTTCGTGCAGCAGCACCTCGAGTTGTCCGTTCAGCTTCGAAATTTCAGCCTTCAGCAGCTCGTTCTGGTTCGCCAGTTCGAGCTGCCCACGGCTGCTCACCTCCAGCCGCTCGAGACGGGTGCTCATTTCCGTGCGCAGATCGAATATCTGGCGCCGTGCCTCCTCGTCGTCGAACAGCGCCGCTTGCACGGGCGCCACCGACGACAGGGAGAGAAGCACTGCCAGCGGCAGGAGGCGTTTCATCAGAACTCGCCCGAGTAGAGCATGTCACCGCGACGGTTCTGCGCGAAGCACGATTCGGTGCTTTCGCTGCAGCGCGGCTTTTCTTCGCCGAGGCTGACGGACTCGATCTGCGCTTCCTTGGCGCCGAGCAGCGTCAGGGACTTGCGGACGGCATCGGCACGCTTCTGGCCGAGGGCGAGGTTGTACTCGCGGCTGCCGCGCTCGTCGGCGTTGCCCTGGATGAGCATCTTCATCGTCGGGTTCTGCACCAGGAAGCGGGCGTGCGCTTCGACCAGCGGACGGAAGTCGTCATTGATCACGTAGCTGTCGAAGTCGAACATCACGCTGCGCTTGGACAGGATGTTGTTCGGGTCGGTCAGTGCGGCGATGCCCGAGCCGGCGGCGGTCGGGGCGGTCACGGTGGTGACGCCGGCACCGGTCGAGCTCTTGCTGCGGTCTTCGACAGCGCTGCCGTCGGTCTTCTGGTCGAACGTGCCGGTGCTGCTGCAGGCGGCGAGCAGGGCGGAGAGGATGGCGGGCAGAACAAGCTTCTTCATGGAATTTCCTTGTAATAACATCAGTATTGTTGCTTAGGGTTGTTACCTGGCAAGCGGACCCCAGGAGGGTTCGCGCACGTCGGCGGCCTGCACCGTCAGGCGCTGCTTCACCCGGCCATCGGACGACACCGCGGCGAGCACCCCGCGGCCGCCGCTTTCAGTGGCGTACAGGATCATCCGGCCGTTGGGCGCGAAGCTGGGCGACTCGTCACGCGCCGAGTCGGTGAGGATCGTGGTCTGGCGGGTGGCAATGTCCATGACTGCCACCTGGAAGCGCCCGCTGTTGCGGGTGACGAAGGCCAGTGTCGCGCCGTCCGGCGAGAGGCGCGGGGTCACGTTGTAAGTGCCTTCGAAAGTCACCCGCTGGGCGCTGCCGCCGCCGGCGGAAATGCGATAGATCTGTGCGCTGCCGCCACGGTCGGACGTGAAATAGATCCACTGACCATCGGGCGACCAGGCCGGTTCGGTGTCGATGCCGGAGGAGGTGGCCATGCGGCGCACGCCGGAACCGTCGGCATTGAGGATATACAGCTGCGACTGCCCGTCCTTGGTGAGTACCACGGCAAGTCGCTGGCCGTCCGGAGCCCAGGCGGGCGCCGAGTTGGAGCCTTTGAAGTTGGCGACGACCTGGCGCTGGCCGGTTGCCAGCGTGTGTACATAGACGACCGGCTTCTTCGCCTCGAAGGACACATAGGCAAGGCGCTGGCCATCCGGTGCCCAGGCCGGCGAGATGATCGGTTCGCGCGAGGCCAGAGCCGTCTGGGCATTCATGCCGTCGGCGTCTGCCACCTGAAGTTCATAGCGCGGGCCACTCTTGACCACATAGGCGATGCGGGTCGCGAAGTAGCCGGGTTGGCCGGTGAGTTTCTCATAGACGAAGTCGGCGATGCGGTGGCCGATCGCGCGGTTCTGCGCCGGCGCCATGCGCATCGTGAGTCCGCCGAGTTCCGTCTGCTTCTGCGTGTCGAAGAGGCGGAAGCGCACTTCGAAGCGGCCATCGCCCTGTTGATAGACGCTGCCGGTGAGTACCGCATCGGCGCCGCGGCCGCGCAGGCCCGGCAGGTCGGGGGCGATGGTCACGGGCAGCGCGGTCAAGCCCAGATCCACCAGGCTGAACAGGCCGCTGCGTTCGAGGTCCGCGCGGACCACGTCGGTGACGCCGCGTGGCAGGCTGCCTTCGTTTTCGAATACGGGGATCGCGACCGGAAATCGGGTTGCGCCGGCACCGGTGATCTCGATCGACAGCTGTGCGTGCGCCATCAGCGAGAGCATGGCCAGTGCGGAGACGATCAGCAGGCGGAAGGGGGAGAAGATTTTTTTCATGGCTTTTGCTTGCCGTTAATCGTTAATTATAGCGAACGGAGCCGAACGGGGGGCGTAAGGATACCAACGGAGGCGAATTGCGCGTCTCATTCCTCGAGCGGCCTGAATCTCAGTTCCAGTGTTCGCGAAAAAAGTTCCGCCTCCTTCGGCAGCGGCAGCGGGCTGGAGCGGCGAATGGCCCGTTCGATCGCGTCGTCGAGCGCCGGCACGCCGGAGGAGCGTTTCAGGCGGATTGCGAGGACTTCGCCGGTCGGGAGCTGGTCGACTTCGAACACCGCCTCCGGATTGCCGCTCAGACCGGGAGGGCGCAGCAGGTTGCCGCGGACCTTGGTGCGCAGTGCATTCTCGTAGGCGTCTCCGGCGGCTTTGTTGCGTGCCGTCGATGCGCGTGCGGCGTCCTCACGCATCATGCGTTCGAGCTGCGAGCGCGCTGCGGTTTGCGCTGTTTCCTGCGCGAGGCGCTCCTTCATGTAGTCGGGGAGTGCCGTTTCTTGGTTGGGCTCGGGTTTCGGCTCCGGCTTCTTGGGTTCCGGCTTCGGTTCGGGCTTTTTCGGTTCGGGTTTGGGTTCCGGTTTCTTGGGTTCGGGCTTCGGCTCCGGCTTGGGCGGCTTCTTGACTTCGGGAGCCTTGGTCGCGATTTCCGGCTTCGGTTCCGGTTTCGGCTCGGGTTTTGGGGGCTCCGGCTTGACCTGGGCCTTGGGCGGTTCGGGTTGTGGTTTGGGAG
>NZ_WTVQ01000015.1 GCF_012910955.1 Aromatoleum diolicum | reverse complement strand
GGCCAGGGGTGCCTGGAGGGGCGGGTATAATGCCGCAATTCTAGCCACGCCTGCCCAGATGAAAGAGATCCTTGTACTTTATTACAGCCATCGTGGTTCGGTGAGAGCGCTTGCCGAACATGTCGCCCGCGGGATTCATCAGGTGCCGGGGATTGCAGCGCGAGTTCGGACTGTGCCGAGGGTATCGACAGTGTGCGAGGCCGTTGAGGATGACATTCCGTTGTCGGGGCCGCCTTATGTCGAGACACGCGATCTGGACGAGTGCATCGGGCTGGCTCTGGGCAGTCCGACCCGCTTTGGCAACATGGCGGCGCCGATGAAGTATTTTCTTGATGGCCTGGCGGCCGAATGGGTGAACGGCACGCTGGTGGGCAAGCCGGCGGCGGTATTCACGTCGACGGCGAGCCAGCATGGCGGGCAGGAGTCGACATTGCTGTCGATGATGCTGCCGCTGCTGCACCACGGCATGCTGATCGTCGGCCTGCCGTATACCGAGACGGCCCTCAATCGCACGCACAGTGGCGGCACCCCCTATGGCGCGAGTCACGTCGCGGGGGGTGACGGCAACCCGCAGCTGACGGCGGAGGAAGTGGAGCTGGCGGTGGCGCACGGGCGGCGCTTGGCGCAGGTGGCACTCAAGCTCGCGGACGCGGCATGAACGCGCGCAGTTTGAATCTGGCATCGAGCGTCCTGCTGGTGGCGCTGATCGCGCTGTGCGTGATGTGGGAAGCGTGGCTTGCGCCGCTGCGCCCGGGGGGCTCGTGGATGATCCTGAAGGCGCTGCCCTTGATGGGGGCGCTGTTCGGCGTGCTGAAGGGGCGGCGTTACACCTACCAGTGGCTGACGATGCTGGTGTTGTTGTACCTCGTCGAAGGCGTGGTGCGCGCGACGGATCCCGGTCTGGCAGGTGTGCTTGCGATCATTGAGGCAGTTTTGGCGGGTTTGTTGTTCGCCTGCGCGGTGCTGTATGCGCGCGTCGCGGCGCCGTCGCGGCAGGCACGCGAAAATCCCTGAGAGCGTGGCTGCAGGCGGAGTTGCCTGCGGCCACGCGGACCGAGTCGCGGGACTTATACCTGCGGATTCAGTTTCTCGAACTTGTTGTGCAACTTGTTCAAGGCGTTGAGGTAGGCCTTGGCCGAGGCGACGATGATGTCGGTGTCGGCGCCCTGACCGTTGACGACCTTGCCTTCCTGCGCGAGCCGCACGGTGACTTCGCCCTGCGCGTCGGTGCCGGTGGTGATCGCGTTCACCGAATAGAGCAGCAGCTCGGTGCCGCTCTTCGCCACCGCTTCGATCGCCTTGAAGGCGGCGTCGACCGGACCGGAACCGTCCGAGCGAGTGCGGGTTTCCTGGCCACCCACGGAGATCGTGAGTTCGGCCTGCGGTGTTTCACCGGTCTCCGAGTGGAAGCGTGATGCGAGCAGGCGGAAGTACTCGTGATCGGGTGTCACCTGCTCGTCGCTCATCAGCGCCTGGAGATCCTCGTCGAAGATCTCGTGCTTCTTGTCGGCGAGTTCCTTGAAGCGCGCAAAAGCGTGGTTCAACTGATCTTCGGAATCCACGACGATGCCGATTTCCTGCAAGCGACTGCGGAAAGCATTGCGCCCGGAATGCTTGCCGAGCACGAGTTTGTTGGCTCCCCAGCCGACCTCCTCGGCACGCATGATTTCGTAGGTTTCCCGATGCTTGAGCACGCCGTCCTGATGGATGCCGGACTCGTGTGCGAAGGCATTGGCGCCGACGATGGCCTTGTTGGGCTGTACCGGGAAACCGGTCACGCCGGACACGAGTTTCGACGCTGGCACGATCTGCGTGGCATCGATGCGGGTGTCGCAGGGGAACACGTCCTGGCGCGTACGCACGGCCATCACGAGTTCCTCGAGGGCGGCATTGCCGGCCCGTTCGCCGAGGCCGTTGATCGTGCATTCGATCTGGCGCGCGCCCGCCATCACCGCGGCGAGCGAGTTGGCGACGGCGAGTCCGAGGTCGTTGTGGCAATGCACCGACCAGATCACCTTGCCGGAATCGGGGACGCGCTCGATCAAGGTGCGGATGGTGGCGGCGTACTGTTCCGGCACGTTGTAGCCGACGGTGTCGGGCACGTTGATCGTCTTCGCGCCCGCTTCGATGACGGCTTCAAAGATGCGGCAGAGGAAGTCGATGTCCGAGCGGCCGGCATCTTCAGCCGAGAACTCGATGTCGTCCGTGTATTCCTTCGCCCAGCCGATCGCGCGTACGGCTTGCTGGACGACTTCGTCCGGCGTCATGCGCAGCTTCTTTTCCATGTGGATCGGGCTGGTGGCGATGAAGGTGTGGATGCGCCCGCGTGCGGCCGGGCGGATGGCTTCGCCGGCGCGCCGGATGTCGTTTTCGTTGGCCCGTGCCAGCGCGCAGACCGTCGATTCCTTGATCACCTCGGCAATTGCACGTACCGATTCGAAGTCACCATTGGACGCTGCGGGGAAGCCGGCTTCGATGACGTCGACGCGCATCCGTTCCAGTTGGCGGGCGATGCGCAATTTCTCTTCACGGGTCATCGAGGCGCCCGGACTTTGTTCGCCGTCGCGCAAGGTGGTATCGAATACGATCAACTGGTCTTTCATCGTCGGCTCCTGCTGGAAGGGGGAAATCAAAAAGCGGATATGACAAACGGCCTGCGCTTTCACGCTGGCGGCAGACGAACAACACGAGGGGGAGGGTGTATTTAGCGCGCGGGGCGCAGCAGCGGGCCAAGCAGCAGCAGGCCCGCCGGGAGAAGGCGAAGCGACAGGAGGGAGAGGTCGCGTTCGAAAGCCATGCGTACGACTATAAAACAGGCGTCGGAAATTGCGCAAGCGCGCGGCCGATTGTTTTTTGCGATCGACGCGATTGCGCACCGGTTCAGCGCAGTTCGAACGCCTCCTGATGGAAGCGCATGTGCGCGCCGAGTTTCCGCAGGCCGTTGCGCAGCGTATCGGCGAACGGGCGCGGGCCGCAGAACCAGATTTCCGTCGGGGCGTCACCATGGCGGCCGTGCAGCGCCTGCGCGGTGAGTTGGCTGTCGCGGTCGCTGCTGCGGATGTGCAGGCGGATTGTCGGCAGGGACGCGCACAGGACTTCGAGGCGCGGTACGAAGGGATCCTTGTCACGGTGACGGGTGCAGTAATAGAAATCGGTGTCGGGGGCGTCCTGTGGGGAGCTTTGCAGGGATTCGAGCCATGCGAGGAAGGGCGTGACGCCGATGCCGCCGGCGATCCAGATCTGGCCGCCCTTACGCGCACGACGGAAGTCGAAGCAACCGTAGGGACCTTCGACCCGCACCGGTTGGCCGGGTTGCAGGCGTGCGCCCAGCCCGCGGGTGTAATCGCCAAGCGCCTTGATCTGGAAACTGATGCGGCGGTCGCCGCGGTTGGCGCTGGCGATCGTGAAGGGGTGGGCGCCTTCGATGCGGTCGAAGGTGGCGAAGGCAAACTGACCGGGCTGGTGGCCGCGCCAGCCGGCATCGAGCCGGCAGACGACTTCGGTGATGTCCGGTACGGGCTGCCGCACGACCTCGATGACGCCGTTGACCTGGCGCGTGCGGCCGACGCGTCCCGACAGCGATCGGACGGCGGCGAACATGCCGCTGCCGATCAGGAGTGCGAGCAGTGCGCCGGCGGTGCTGGTCCAGTATGCAAGCGGCGCCAGGAAGGCGGCGTGGATCGCGAGCATGGCATACAGTACCGGCATCACGTGATGGATCGGGCGCCACAGTCGATACGGGAATCGCTTCCACAGTGCCAGTACGAGCATCGCCAGCAGCGCGTAGATGGCCCATTCGCCGAGCTCCTCGGCCAGGTCGCGCATGACCTCGAGAAAGCCGCCTTCATGCTCCTTCGGCAGCCGGCCCTCGCGGCCGAAGAAGGCCTTGATGAGGTCGTCGGACATTTCGACCAGCCAGTGCAGTGCCGCGGCGCCGATCGCAAGAATGCCGGCCCATCTGTGCAGGCGGTAGACGCGGTCCATGCCGCCGAGCGGGCGCTCCAGCCAGGCTGGCCGTGTGGCCAGCAGGATCGCCAGCGACATGAATGAGAATGCCCACAGACCCGTGAGGTAAAGCGCCTCCTGGCGCAGCGCCCACGGCAGGGCGCCGGCGGCGCTGTCCGGCGGTAGGGTCAGTACCCAGACAGCGGTTACGAGCGAAAGGAAGCTGACGAGGATCGGCGTCATGATGAGGATCGGCGGCGTACGCTCAGTCGTCCTCGAAATAACCGAGCTGGGCGTCGACGTGACAGGCGGGGCAGTTCGCCTTCGAGCCGACGTCCTTCTGCTTCCATTCGCGGGGCGAGACTTCGTCATGCTCATGCACCCATTTCGGCAGTTCGGTGATGCGTTGCGGCGCGGCACCGTTCGAGACCCCGCGGATCAATTTGCGCCCGTACGTGCGGCCGCCGGTGTCGGCGGCGTTGGCCACGAGGTAGCGCGTGATGCTCGCCGCAGTCTCGGCGTCGACACTGGCGTTGTCGCCGAAGTGCTGGTCGAGTTCGTTCATCATGCGGCGCCAGGATGCGGCTGGCAGCATCGCTGGCGGGAATGCCATGTGACAGCTGCCGCACTCGTCGGTGGTGAGCTTGTGCGTCACCGGCGGGAAGTAGTCATCGCCGCCGGCGCGGGCCTTGTCGAGCACCGCGGCAGTCAGTCCGATGACGAGCAGAGCGGCGGCGATGGAGCGAACGGGTAAGTTCATTTGTGTTCTCCTGAGAGTCGGAAGGGGGCGAAGCGACGATTCCACACGGCCTACTGGCTAGTCATATAGGCGAGCCAATCACCCTTTTCGCGCGGTGTGCACTCACGGCCGAGTACCTCGTCGCAATTGCGCTTGAACCATTTCTCCACTTTCGCTGTGTCCAGGTAGCGCTCCGGCGACACCGAAATGGCCATCGGCTCGATCGGTTTGCCCGAGCGGGTGCGACCGGCCGCGCGGACATTTGGTCCATGGCACGAGGTGCACGCGGGGGTGTCGGCCTTGCCTTTGGCGTGCTCGGTCCGGTGGAGTGCTTCGCCGCGGTTGGCGGAAAAGCCGGCGAATGCGGGCTCCGCCGCCTTGGCGGTCATGGCATAGCGTTCGAGCAGCGCGTCGCGCGGACCGGCGAAGGTCGTGTTGGCCAGCCCCAGTGCGCACAGGAAAGCGATTGCGTAGTGTGAAAGTGTCATGATTTCATGTGTCCTCAAGGGGTGCGTTTTGTCATTGAGCGTGCTTGCAGTGTGCGGCGCGGCAACTGAACCGATGCTGAAGCCCGCGTTCATGTACGGTTCACTCTCCAACTGGTAGAAACCGGTAACACATCACCATGAATGGGAGATCCCGGTGCGCGCTGCTGTCCTGACTGTTGCATTGGCCTGGCTGGCCGTATCTGCCGCCTCGGGCGTGATGGCGGACGAGGCGTACGATCACGATCGTGCGCGTGCAGCACTCGAGCGCGGCGAGGTGATGCCGCTGCGCGCCATCCTCGACAGGGTCGAGCGCGATTACCCCGGCAAGGTGGTGGAGGTGGAGCTGGAGCGCGAGCACGAGCGATGGATATATGAGATCAAGGTGCTCCAGAGCGGCGGCGCATTGCGCAAGCTCGAGGTCGACGGGCGTGACGGGACGGTGCTAGGTGTCAAGGGGCGCGACCGCAAACGCGAGGGCTCGGAAGGAGGAAAACGTTGATGCGGATCCTGGTCGTGGAGGACGAGCCGACGCTGGCGCGACAACTGGTCGATGCCCTGAGCGAAGCAGGGTATGCGGTCGATCGCGCGGACAACGGTCGTGACGCGCATTTCATCGGCGAGGTCGAGACACTCGACGCCGTGGTGCTGGATCTGGGCTTGCCGCTGATGGATGGCCTGACGGTGCTGAAGCAGTGGCGTGCCGCGGGCCGCACGGTGCCGGTGCTGATCCTGACTGCGCGCGACAACTGGCACGAGAAGGTGGCGGGAATCGATGCGGGCGCGGACGATTACCTGACCAAGCCGTTTCACATGGAGGAGCTGCTTGCGCGTCTGCGCGCCCTGATCCGCCGCGCCGGTGGTCATGCGAGCGCCGAACTCGTGTGCGGGCCGGTACTGCTCGATACGCGCGCGGGGCGGGTCACCGTCGAAGGGCGCGCGGTGACGCTGACCAGTCACGAGTTGCGCGTGCTGAGCTACCTGATGCACCGCAAGGGCGAGGTGGTTTCGCGCAGCGAACTGACGGAACACATTTATGCGCAGGATTTCGAACGCGACTCGAACACGATTGAAGTCTTCATCGGCCGCCTGCGCAAGAAGCTGCCGCCGGGACTGATCGAGACGGTGCGAGGGCTGGGATACCGGCTGGCATGCCCGGCATGAGCGTGTCGCCGCCTGCTCCGCGCCGATCGCTGCGTGTGCGGCTGCTGGTCGGCAGCCTGGTCTGGATAATGGGTGCGCTGACACTGACTGGCTGCGTGCTGGCGGATCTTTTTCGCCAGCACGTTGCGGCGCGTTTCGAGGCAGAACTGCGCATTCATCTCGATCAGCTCACCGCGAACATCGAGATGGCCGTCGACGGTGTGCCGCGTCTGCGCGCCGAGCTGAGCGACCCGCGCCTGCACAGACCTTATTCGGGCCTCTACTGGCAGGTCGATCAGGCCGGCCCGGAGGCCTTGGTCGCGACCTTGCGTTCGCGCTCCTTGTGGGATGCGACGCTGCGCGTGCCGGGCGATAGCCCAAAGGATGGCGAGATTCACGTACATCGGATTGGCGGCCCGGACGAGGAGCCGCTGGTGATGATGGAGCGCGTGATTGCCCCAGCGGAAGGTCCGGATCGGCCGTTACGCCTGATTGTCGCGGCCGACGAGCGTGGCATGACGGATCCGGTGCGCGAGTTCGTTGGTCTGCTGGTGATTGCGCTTGGCATGCTGGCGGCAGGGCTGGTCGTTGCGGTGGCGCTGCAGGTGTTTTTCGGCCTCGCACCCTTGCGGCAACTGCGCCGCGGACTCGTGGAGGTACGAGAGGGGCGCAGCCGGCGGCTCGACGGGGCGTTTCCGAGCGAGGTCCAGCCGCTTGTCGATGAGCTCAACACGGTGCTGCTGCACGACGCCGAAGTGGTCGCCCGTGCGCGGACCCAGGCCGGCAATCTCGCGCATGCGATCAAGACGCCGCTTGCCGTGCTCGGCAATGCCGCGGCGCGCGAGCAGGGCGTGCTGGCGCGTCTGGTGGCCGAGCAGGTGGCGACGGCGCAGCGTCAGGTCGATTACCACCTGGCACGTGCGCGTGCGGCGGCGGCGATTCAGGTGCCGGGCCTGCGTACGCCGCTGCGGCCGGTGGTTGAAGGGTTGCTGCGCGTGATGCGGCGTGTCCATGCGGAACGCAATCTGCAGATCGGGATCGAAGCGTTCGCTGGCGATGCCTCGGATGTGGCATTTCGCGGCGAGGAGCAGGACCTGCAGGAGATGCTCGGCAATCTGGTCGACAACGCCTGCAAGTGGGCGAAGTCGCGCGTGCTCGTATCGGCGTCGGCTGGCGACGGCAGGGTCGTGATCCTGATCGACGACGATGGCCCCGGTTTGCCTCCTGTGGAACGCGAAGCGATGTTTGCGCGCGGCGTGCGTGCCGATGAGCAGATGCCGGGCTCCGGGCTGGGACTGGGCATCGTGCGGGATCTCGCGCAGCTATATGGTGGCGATGTCGCGCTTGTGCAATCGCCGGCCGGTGGTCTGCGCGCGATGTTGACGCTGCCGGCAGCTTGAGTTCGCTGCACTACCTCCCCATGTATTCAACGTTTATTGTTTGCGAGAACCAATGATGACAGCTGAACAAACGCGTTCCCTCCTGACCGTCTGCCTGATGGCAGCGTTTGCCGACGGCCACAATGATCCGCGCGAGCGCGAGCATGTCCGCCGCACGGCGGAGGCCTTGTCGGCCCAGGCCGGCCTCGATGTGATGGCGCTGTATCAGGACGTGCTGCTCAAGCGCGTGACCCTCGAGCAGGCCGTCACGGGGCTGGATACGCTCGAGCTGAAGCAGCTCGCGTTCGAGATGGCGGTGGGCGTGTGCGATGCCGACGGCGTGCATGATGCCGGCGAGACGGCTTTTCTCGACAGGTTGAGTGAATTGCTGGCGCTGGGACGCAGGGAGTCGGCCGCCATCATCCGCGATGCGGACGCACTGGCGGACGCTCCGGTCAACCGCCCGCTGCCGGAGGCGCCACCGGTCGCAGTGCCGAGTATCCCGGCCGGCCCGGACCAGACCGAGCTCGATCGCATGATCCTGAATGCGGCGATCCTCAACGGTGCCCTGGAGCTGCTGCCCGAGTCGCTCGCATCGATGGCGATCATCCCGTTGCAGACGCGGCTCGTGTATCGCGTCGGCAAGGCGCACGGTTTCGAGCTGGACCGCGGCCACATCACCGACTTCCTTGCGACCGTTGGCGTCGGCCTCACCTCGCAGTACGTCGAGCAATTCGGCCGCAAGCTCGTCGGTGGCCTGCTGGGCAAGGTGCTGGGGCGGGTGGGGCGGACGATCGGCAGCGAGGCGACCGGCTCCGCGTTCTCGTTCGCGACGACCTATGCGCTTGGCCATGTCGCCAGGCGCTACTACGCTGACGGCCGCAGGCTGGACGCCGCGGCGCTCAAGGCGAGCTTTGCGCAACTGCTCGACAATGCCCGCGGCCTGCAACAGCGTTACGCGCCAGAGATTGCAGAACGCGCCCGCACGCTCGATCTCAAGAAACTCACCGCTGAGTTGGGGCGCTAAGGGGGCAGCAAGGGGCCGCGCCGCCCCTCGCACGAGGTTCATGCCGCGAGTTTGGCGGCGTGGCTCAATTCGAGCAGGCTCCACTCGTCGCTTGACCAGACGTCCTGATGCCGGCCCAGCTGGTCGAGATCATGCCGGGCTGCGGCATAACGGCTCAGCCGGCTGCGCATCTTTTCGAGGTCGATCAATGCCACCTCGGGTGCGTTGCCGCGCCAGCGCACCATGATGTGTTTGTCGTACAGGCAGCTGTGCTGAAGCCGCGCGCGGTGCAGCGTACCGAGAACGCGACCGAGCTCGCGGGCGAGGACGCCGCGCTGTGCCCAGGTCAGATCCGTCTGTGCGCTCAGCGGCTGGAATCCGCGCAGTTCTTCGGTGACCAGCAGGGATTGGACGCCGTCGCGGCTGCGTGCCGTGCCATGGAACAGCGGAGTCGGTGTGCCGATCCCGAGATCCTTCAGGCGCTTGAGATAGAACCATTCGCGGCTCGCCGTCGGCCAACCGAGCGGGTGAAGCAAAGTGTGGCAAAGGTGGTTGCGCTGACGTTTCACGTACACCAGTTCGCCACGGTGCCGCACGCGCAACATGCCGCTCCAACCCCTGCGTCGTTCGTTTGGCGGTTCCACCCACTCACCGGCGGTATTCCACCAGTACGCAAATTCGTCCGGCCGGCTCCCGGCGTGGGCGTGGATCGGGAGTGCGGCGCTCATGCGCCGGCCCTCCGCAGCACGTACACCCGCCACATCGCATACAGCGGCAGGAAGTCGTAATGGCCGAGGATCCGGAAACCGCTGGCGCGAAACTCCTGTTCGACCGTGCGCGCCGGGACCACAAAGCGGTTCTGGATACCGCGCCGCGCGCGTCGCGAGCGATCCTGTTCGAGCCGCTGGCGTTTCCAGGCCTTGTAATTGCCATCGACCCACAGCGAGATGATTGCGGTGTCGCGGGTAACGCGGCGGAACTCGCGCAGCATCGCCAGCCGGTGACCGGACTCACCGATGTGGTGCATCAGGCGCATCGAGAAGATGCAATCGACGGAGCGATCCGGCAGATCGATGTCGAACGCCGAGGTCTGCAGTGTGCGCACCCGTTCCAGCACGGCAGGCGACTGCGATGCGCGCGCCACGTCGAGCATGTCGGCCGAGTTGTCGGCGCCGATGATGACGCGGTTGGGCTGCTCGGCGAGCAGCGGCCAGAAGCGCCCGGCACCGCTGGGCAGGTCGAGCACCAGGCTGGGATGTCCGGCCAGCGCCAGCGCTTTGCGGGCGAGCTGCTCGTCACGCCAGTGTGACAGGCGCCGGGCGAGGCCGTCGCGGTGTTTCTCGAAATAGGCGTGTGCGTGTTGCCGGTCATACTTGTCGGAGAACGGAAGTTTGACGGGCTGTGTGGCGGTGTCGGGCATTGCGGGCTCCGCGGTTTGCGATGCCTCGCAGACTACGGGGGGCGCGGTGAAGCGCTCGTACAGGCGATGTCAAGAAAGCGTCAAGACGCCCGCAGATCGACGCGAAATTCGCAACCGCCGCCTTCGCGTGCGGTCAGCGCGATCTTCCAGTCCTGTCGGTCGCAAATGCGCTTTACCAGCGACAGGCCGATGCCGATACCGTCACCGCGGCTCGCCTCGCCCCGCGCGAACGGGCGGAAGACATGCGCACGTTCCGCTTCGGGGATGCCCGCGCCGGAATCGACCACGCTGAAACCGCCGTGGCGCAATACCAGGCGGACAAAGCCGCGGTCGGTGTAATGGATCGCGTTGCGTACCAGATTTGCCAGTACGGCGCGCAGCAGGGGCGCGGGATAGCTGCCGCTGTCGCCTGCTTCGGTCACCAGCTCGAGCGTCAGCTCGCGCTGTGCCGCTTCGGGGAGCCAACGCTGAAACTGTTCGTCCGCCGCCTTCGCCAGCGAGCAGCCGGCGAGCTGGCTGCCCTTGGCCTGAGGGCCGCGCGCAAGGCCGAGAAAGGTTTCCACCAGTTCCTGCATTTCGGCACACGCCCGCGTGATGCGTTCGAACTGCGCGCGCTGGTTCGCGGCGATGCCCTGCGCCTGCAGCAGTTCGCACGAGCTGGCAATCACCATCAGCGGCGTGCGCAGTTCATGGCTGACGTCGCTGGTGAAAAGTTGTTCGCGCTCCAGCGCCTGGCGCAGCTGTCCCAGCGCGGTGTCGAATGCGGCGGCCAGTTTGCCGACTTCGTCGTCGGCGTATTCCGCAGCCAGCGGCGGCGCCAGCGGCAGCAACTGGTCGCGATGCTGGACTTGCCCCGATAGCCGCACCACCGGTGCAATCACCGTTCGTGCGAGGGCGGTGCCGAGCAGCCACGCGGCGAGGACCGCAAGGACGAAGCCGATCGATACCGCAAGCTCGAGCATCGCCTCGCGATGCTCGAAATCCCGCTGGTCGAGCACCAGGAAGTAACGTTGCCCGCCCTGGTCGCGTACCAGCACGTGATAGGCCTCGTCATCGCTCTCGGTTTCGTGAAGCCCGGGCGGAAACGTGGCGAGCCACGCGGGGATCGACCCGGTTGCGCCGACCGGAGCAACATGGAGCTCCAGCCCCGGGGCGAGATGCGGGCGAAGCCCCTGATCGGCTTCGTCGGTGATGAAGTCGAGATGGCGGTTGAGCGACTCGGAAATCAACTGTATTTCGACGCTCTCGACCATGTTGATGATAATTACCGAGAACATTCCCGCCCCGACTGCGGCCATCAGCACGAACGCCACCACGATGCGGCTGGCGAGACTCTGTTTGCGCAGCATCACAGTTCGGCCAGGCGGTAGCCGACGCCATGCACCGTATGCAGCAGATTCGTGCCGAACTGCTTGTCGATCTGCTGGCGCAGTGTGTGAATGTGGCTGCGCAAGCTGTCGCTGTCGGGCGGTGAGTCGCCCCACAGCGCGCTTTCGAGGGCCTCGCGTGGCACCACGCCGGGGCTTTTCTGCATCAGCAGTGCGAGCAGCTTGAGTCCAATCGGCCCGACGTGCAGCGTCTGTCCCGCGCGCGTGACCTCGAGGGTGTCGAGGTCGTAGCGCAGGTCGCCCACGTTCAACTGCCGCCGCCCGCCGCCGCGGCTGCGTTTCAACACGGCTTCGATGCGGGCCGCCAGTTCGGACAGCGCGAACGGCTTTGTCAGGTAATCGTCGGCCCCCATGCGGAAACCCTGCAGGCGGTCGTCGAGCGCGTCACGCGCCGTCAGCATGATCACTGGCGTGTGACCGTGCTCGCTGTCGCGCAGGCGCTGGCATAGCGTATAGCCGTCCATCCCCGGCAGCATCACGTCGAGCACGATCAGATCGTAGCGCTGCGTCGCGACCAGATGCAGGCCGGTCAGGCCATCCTGTGCGCAGTCCACCTCGTAGCCTTTCAGTCCGAGGTAATCCGCGAGATTCGCAAGAATGTCGCGATTGTCTTCCACCACCAATAGCCGCATGCGGGCTTTTCTCCTGTCGCTGCCGGCGCGCGTGCGCCATGCGCGACATTATCCGCGGTGCCGGCTGAAACGCGCCAGGTTGGCCATGATCTCCACCATTGCGGCGCGGATTGATGCGATGGCGTTACCCGTCTCAGTGATTGGTCGGTCATCGCCGTCGGTGACCTCATTGCGTGCCGCGCCCACCGCATTGATCGGGAACGTCACCTTGAAATCGTCGCCGATATACGCAATACGGTTCCAGTCCGCCGCGACGGCATAGTCACGATGGAAATCCTTTGCCAGCAGATCGTGACCGAGCGAATAATCTTCGGGTCGATTCTGTACCCCCAGCAAGGGCATCAGCGTGGCCGGAAGGTCGAGATGGCTGGTGATGCCGGTGATGACCGCAGGGCTACGGCCTGGCACGCGGATCACACCCGGGGTGCTGGTCTGGAAACGGTTGAACTCGGCGCTGTGGCCCCAGCGACTGCGCTCCATGAACTCCTCGCCGTGATCCCCAAGCACGATCACCACCGTGTTCTCCAGCAGATCGCGCTCGCGCAGATGGTCGATCAGCCGCCCAATCTGCTGATCCACGTGGTGGGCGGCATTGATGTAGCGGTTCTTGATCAGGTGGATCTGCGACGAGAAGTCCGCGGTCAGGTAATTGAAGTCCTCCAGTACCGGGCCGGCGATCTTCGCGTCCTCGGGGTAGTCGTAATTTGCGTGCGTCGACTCGAAAAACATATAAGTCATGAACGGCCGCGCGGGGTCGCGCCGGTCAATGAAATCAATCAGCGAGTCGATGTTCCGCACGTCGCGCTGCCACGCCGGAGCGCCGTTCTCGAGCGGATGCAAATCCTCGGGACGTATGCCGGCGAACACCGTCTTGTCGAAGGCCGGGTAGGTAAAACGCTGGCTCGTGTTCAGGCTGAACTGGTAGTTCTGTTGCTGCAGCACGTCCATCAGCACCGGCGAGCGCCGCGCCGCCAGCATCGGGAACCAGTAATTCCCGTACAGTCCGTAGAACATCGAGAACACGCCCATCTGCGTCATGTTGCCGCCGCTGAAGTGCTTCTCCAGACGCAGCGCATCATTCGAGAACGTCCACAGCCTGGGCATGATCGTCGCGTCGAGCATGTCGAAGCGCAGCGATTCGGCCACCAGCCACACCACATTCAAGGGCCGCTGCGGTGCCACGACGCGCAGCGGCGCCTGCGGATAGCTCAGCGCGCCTTGCTGCACCTGCATGCTCTGCGCGTTCGCCCCATCCACCTTGAAGCCCAGACGCTGGGCGAAGTTGCGAAAGGTCAGCGGCTGATACAGCGGGAAACGCTCGCTGGCGAACAGAATCGGCTGATAGTTCGACATCTCGCTGTAGCCGTAGGCGATGCGTTCCGCGGAGGTCAGCATGAAGAATGCCGCCAGTGCCCAAGCCCAGCGTACGCGCCGGTCGCCGATGACAGCCTCGCGACGCATCGTCCACACGTATGCCGCGGCTTGCAGCGCGCACAGCCCCAGCACGATCAGGCTCGCGGTTATCTCGGTGCTGCGACTCGCGCCCAGCGAGGCGACGCCGCCGGGCGTAAATACCAGATTCACAACGAAGCCGTTGATGTGAAAACCGTACATCTCGTGGATGACCCGGTCCGCGAACAGCAGGATCTGGGTCAGTCCGGCAAGCGTCACGACCGTGGCGCCGAGGAGCGCTGCGCCGTAACGGAAGGTCGGACGCGCGGCCAGCGCGCGTCGCAGCACATGCCCGATCAGCAGCGCCGGCAGGACATACATGAACGCATAGGTCAGCGTGGCGACCAGCGTCCAGGCCGCGACCGGCAGGCTTGCATACTGCAGAGGACCCTGCTGGCTGAGCAGCTGCGCGAGCGCCAACAGCCAGGTGACCACGAAAAAGGTATTGAGCTTGCGGGACGAGGGTAGGGCAGACATGCAGGACTCCGGATGCGGGCGGGGCACATCCTGGCAGTCCTCGCGTCAAGCGACGCTCAAAACAGTGTGAAGAATTCGTGAAACTCGTGCTCGCTCAGCAATTTAGGCGAGCCGCCGTGGCGCGTGGGCCAACATCCGCAGCCTTGAACTCCGTGCTCTTGCGAGCGTGGCGCCAGTGCCGCTCCGAAGAAGGCCGCAGCGGCACCCGCTGCGGCTTACTCGTCGGTGTCGCGCGGTGGCTCGGTCGGCGTGGGGGCAGCGGCGGCGCGGCGGCGCTGCATCCAGCGCAGGACGTAGGTCACGTAGCCCGAACCGGCATACACCAGGAACAGCGCGAACAGCACGCCCGGCGGATAGCTCGAAACCAGCGCAAACGCCATCACCAGCGCGATCACGACGATGAAGGGCACGCTCTTGCGCAGGTTGATGTCCTTGCCGCTCCAGAACAGCACGTTGCTGACCATCGACACCCCGGCAAAGATCGTCAGTGCGCCGGCAAACCAGCGCACGTCCTGCCCGGATATGTCGTTGTCGATCACCACCCACACCAGTCCGGCAATCAGCGCGGCCGCAGCCGGGCTGGGCAGCCCCTGGAAGTAGCGCTTGTCGACGACGTCGATGTTGGTGTTGAAGCGTGCCAGTCGCAGCGCGGCGCCGGCGCAGTAGATGAAGGCCGCGATCCAGCCGAATTTGCCGGTGTCCTTGAGCGCCCACTCATACACCACCAGCGCAGGCGCCGCACCGAAGGACACCATGTCGGACAGCGAATCGTATTCGGCGCCGAAAGCGCTCTGGGTGCGCGTCAGGCGCGCCACGCGCCCGTCGAGCCCGTCGAGCACCATCGCGACGAAGATCGCCACGGCGGCGACTTCGAAACGCTGGTTCATCGCCTGCACGATCGCGTAGAAGCCAGCGAACAGCGCTGCGGTCGTGAACAGGTTGGGCAGGATATAGATGCCGCGACGGCGTTTTTCGACTGAAATCAGGGGCATGGAGATGGCTTTTCCCTCTGCGGGCCGGGGGCGCGAGCTGTTGAAGTGCCGATTCTACCGCAGCGCCGGGCGGCCATGACGGCCGCCTCGATGCGTAGGCCGTCGAGTCCGCTCAGGGCAGTTCGGCGAGGATGGTGCTGGAGGCCGACACCTTGTCGCCGATCGTCACACGCGCACGCGTGCCGGTCGGCAGGTACAGGTCGACGCGCGAGCCGAAGCGGATGAAGCCGTAACGCTGGCCGCGCGAGACCTTGGCGCCCGGTTCGACGTAACACAGGATGCGTCGTGCCACGAGACCGGCCACCTGCACGCAGGTGACGTCCTGTCCATTGCTGGTGCGCAGGTGCAGGGCGTTGCGTTCGTTCTCGACTGAGGCCTTGTCGAGCGCGGCGTTCACGAAACGCCCGGCATTGTACCAGCGTTCGATCACGTCACCGTCGACCGGGATACGGTTCGAGTGCACGTTGAACACGTTCATGAACACGCTGATCTTGATGCAGTCGCGGTCCAGGTAAGGGTCGCGCACCGGCTCGATGGCTACGATGCGGCCGTCGGCGGGCGCAAGCACATCCTTTGCCCCCTGCGGAATCGGGCGCGGTGGATCGCGGAAAAACTGCACCACGAACACGAACAGCACCCAGAACGGCAGCGCCCAGCCGAAGCCGGCCGAACCGTTGATCACCAGGGCTACAGCCAGCGCGATGGCAATGAAGGGCCAGCCTTCGCGCGCCAGAATGGGATGAGGATAATTGTTGTTGGACATTACGTACCCGAGATGAAAAAGGCCGGGCTCCGGCGTAATGCGGAACCCGGCCTGTGGCGGCGAACCGGCTTAGTTCTTCGACTGGTCGACCAGCTTGTTCTTCTTGATCCACGGCATCATGTCGCGCAGCTGTCCACCGACCTGCTCGATCGGGTGGGCGGCGTTGAGGCGACGACGCGCCGTCATCGACGGGTAGTTGGTCTTGCCTTCCTGGATGAACATCTTGGCGTATTCGCCGGTCTGGATGCGCTTCAGGGCGGCGCGCATCGCTTCGCGCGACTGTGCGTTGATGACTTCGGGGCCGGTCACGTACTCGCCATACTCGGCGTTGTTCGAGATCGAGTAGTTCATGTTGGCGATGCCGCCTTCGTACATCAGGTCGACGATCAGCTTCAGTTCGTGCAGGCACTCGAAGTAGGCCATCTCGGGCGCGTAGCCGGCTTCGGTCAGTGTCTCGAAGCCCATCTTCACCAGTTCCACGGCGCCGCCGCACAGCACGGCCTGCTCGCCGAACAGGTCGGTTTCGGTCTCCTCGCGGAAGTTGGTCTCGATCACGCCGCCCTTGGTGCCGCCGTTGGCCGCCGCGTACGACAGCGCGATGTCCTTGGCCTTGCCCGAGCGATCCTGGTGAATCGCGATCAGCGACGGCACGCCGCCGCCCTTGAGGTATTCGGAACGCACCGTGTGGCCCGGGCCCTTCGGCGCGACCATGATCACGTCCAGATCCTCACGCGGCACGACCTGGTTGTAATGCACGTTGAAGCCGTGGGCGAAGGCCAGCGTTGCGCCCTTCTTGATGTTCGGCTCGATGTCGTTGTAATAGACGCCGGGGATGTTCTCGTCCGGCAGCAGGATCATGACAATGTCGGCGCCCTTGACCGCCTTGGCGACTTCTTCGACCTTCAGTCCGGCCGCTTCGGCCTTCTTCCACGATGCGCCGTCCTTGCGCAGGCCGACGGTGATCTTGCAGCCCGACTCCTTCAGGTTCTGCGCGTGGGCATGGCCCTGCGAGCCGTAGCCGACGATGGTGATCTTCTTGCCCTTGATCAGGGAGAGGTCGGCGTCCTTGTCGTAATAGACTTTCATGGTTTTCCTTTTTCGCTTTCAGTGGGGATGAGACCCGGCGGCCGCCATGATAACGGCGGTCGCGCCGGTCGCAAACGGGTAACTAGGGAGTGCCGGGAAACGGCGTGTCCTGCAGGCCGGAGTCAGACCTTCAGGATACGGTCGCCGCGGCCGACGCCGCAGACGCCGGAGCGCACCGTTTCCAGGATCAGCGCAGGGTCGAGGGCGCTGATGAAGGCATCGAGCTTCGACTGGTTGCCGGTCAGCTCGATGACGTAGGACGCATCGGTAACGTCGATGATGCGCGCGCGGAAGATCTCCGCCATGCGTTTCATCTCCTCGCGGTCCTTGCCGGTTGCGCGGACCTTGGTGAGCATCAGCTCGCGCTCGATATGCGCGGCTTCAGAAATGTCGACGACCTTGACCACCTCGACGAGCTTGTTCAGCTGCTTGGTGATCTGCTCGATGATGTCGTCCGAGCCGGTGGTGACGATGGTCATGCGCGACATCGAGGCATCCTCGGTCGGCGCGACGGTCAGCGATTCGATGTTGTAGCCGCGAGCCGAGAACAGGCCCGACACGCGCGACAGGGCGCCCGATTCGTTCTCGATCAGCAGGGAGATGACGTGTCTCATGAATAGTCTCTGGTCGATGCTTACAGGTCTTCGGCGGACAGGATCATCTCGGTGAGACCCTTGCCCCCTTGAACCATGGGGTACACGTTTTCGGTCTGGTCGATCTGGAAGTCCAGGAACACCAGGTCGTCCTTGCGCGCAAAGGCGTCACGCAGCGCGCCTTCGACGTCAGACGGTTTCTCGATCTTGAAGCCGACGTGGCCGTAGGCCTCGGCGAGTTTCGCGAAATCCGGCAGCGAATCCATGTAGGACTCGGAATAGCGCTCGCCGTGGAACAGCTGCTGCCACTGGCGCACCATGCCGAGGTAACGGTTGTTCAGGTTGCAGATCTTGAGCGGCAGACGGAACTGCTTGCAGGTCGACAATTCCTGGATGCACATCTGGATCGACGCTTCGCCGGTCACGCAGGCCACCTGGGTGCCCGGATTGGCGAGCTGCGCGCCCATCGCGTACGGCAGGCCCACGCCCATCGTGCCGAGGCCGCCCGAGTTCAGCCAGCGGCGCGGCTTGTCGAAGCGGTAGTACTGGGCCGCCCACATCTGGTGCTGGCCAACGTCGGAAGTGATGATGGCATTGCCTCCGGTCACTTCCCACAGCTTCTGCACGACGAACTGCGGCTTGATGATCTCGTCCGAGTTCTTGTACTTCATGCACTCGCGGCTGCGCCATTCCTCGACCTGCTTCCACCAGGTGCCGAGCGCATCGGCATTGTTGCGCGCCGGCGCGGCTTCGAGCTGGCGGATCATCTCTTCCAGCACGTCCTTGAGGTCGCCGACGATCGGCACGTCGACCTTCACGCGCTTGGAGATCGACGAGGGGTCGATGTCGACGTGGATGATCTTGCGTGGTTCTTCGGCGAAATTCGCCGGGTCGCCGATCACGCGGTCGTCGAAGCGCGCACCCACGGCCAGCAGCACGTCGCTGTAGTGCATCGCCATGTTGGCTTCGTAGGTGCCGTGCATGCCCGGCATGCCGAGGTACTGGCGGTCGCTGGCGGGATAGCCGCCCAGACCCATCAGCGTATTGGTGATCGGGTAGCCCAGCATGCGCGTGAGCTTGGTCAGCTGCTCCGAAGCGTTCGCCAGCACGACGCCGCCGCCGGTGTAGATCATCGGGCGCTTGGCTTCGAGCAGCAGTTGCACGGCCTTGCGGATCTGTCCCTGATGGCCCTTGACGACCGGGTTGTAGGAGCGCATCGAGACCTCTTTCGGGTACTCGAACTCGCACTTGTGCATGCTCACATCCTTGGGGATGTCGACCAGCACGGGGCCCGGGCGTCCGGTCTTCGCGAGGTAAAAGGCCTTCTTGATCGTCGAGGCGATGTCCTTGACGTCCTTGACGAGGAAATTGTGCTTCACGCAGGGGCGGGTAATGCCGACGGTGTCGACTTCCTGGAAGGCGTCCTGACCGATCGCGGCGGTCGGAACCTGTCCGCTGATGATTACCATCGGAATCGAGTCACAATACGCGGTCGCAATGCCGGTCACCGCATTGGTGGCGCCCGGGCCGGAGGTCACCAGCGCCACGCCGACCTGTTCGGTGCTGCGTGCAAAGCCGTCGGCCGCATGGACTGCCGCCTGCTCATGACGTACCAGCACGTGGCGGACCTTGTCCTGATTGAACAGCGCGTCGTAAATGTACAGCACCGCGCCGCCCGGGTAGCCGAATACGTATTCGACCTTTTCTTCCTGCAGACACCTGATTACAATTTCCGCACCAGTCAGCACCATCGCAAACTCGCTTATTTTCACGTTCTAAACGCGGAACGTTACCGGGCACTCGCCGTTTGGTCAAGGCTGCTGCCGCATTGCACAAAGCGGCGATTGACTCGGCTTCTCAAGGACTTCCAGCTGGCTTTCCGGGCAGAACTCTCCGCATTTCTCCAGAGCGTCGAAAAGCGTGCGTTCAAGCAGGCTGTTTACACCCTGCGGAACGACGACGCGGCACTGGATGCGGTGCAGGATGCGATGCTCAAGCTCTCCGTCAGTTACGGCGATCGGCCGGCTGAGGAGTTTCCAATGCTGTTCCAGCGCATTCTGCAGAACGTCGTCTACGACGCGCTGCGGCGGCAGAAGGTGCGCAACACGTGGACGACGCTCCTGTCGTCTTTCGTCGGCGACGATGAGCAGGACAGCGACAACGATCCCCTCGATACCCTCGCGGCCGACTCCGATGCGGCGTATGCCAGCACGCCGCACGGGCATTACGAGCGTGCGCGGACCCTGGCGGCGATCGAGCGCGAAATCGAACGCCTGCCCAACCGTCAACGCGAAGCCTTCCTCATGCGTTATTGGGAGGAAATGGATATTGCCGAGACGGCCGCCGCGATGGGGTGCTCCGAAGGGAGCGTGAAAACCCACTGCTCGCGTGCGACGCAGACGCTGGCCGCGGCACTCAAGGCGAAGGGGATTGTGCTATGAACGAGCAGGCATTCGCCCGCAGGGTCACGGCCCATCTGTCGGCCGCGGCGCGGGATGTCGATGATGATATTTCCGCACGCTTGCGCCAGGCGCGCGAGCGTGCGATCGCCGCCCATCGCCCGGCTCACGGCATCGCCGGCAGGTTTTCCGGAAGTGTCTTGCGTCGGCTGTTCCCGCCGGTGATTCGTTCGGCGGCAATGGCGGTCGCGATTCTGGCCGTGGTGCTGAGTGGGGATTACTGGATGACATGGTCGCGGGTCAGCACGTTGCAGGACGTGGACACCGCGTTGCTGATCGACGATTTGCCGATCGACGCTTATCTCGATGCGAATTTCAAGGCATGGTTGCAGCAAGACTCGCACTCCTGATTCTGGTGCTCGCCCTGTGCGGCCCGGTCGCTGCGGTCACCCCGATCGGTGCTCCGCAGTGGAGGAGCTTGAGTGTCGCCCAGCGCGAGGTGCTGGCGCCGCTTTCCGACGACTGGAACGGAATGGAGGAGGCGCACCGACAGAAGTGGATCGGTATTGCCGACCGCTACCCCCGCCTGACTCCGGAGGAGCAGGCGCGCATCCGCGCACGCATGAGGGACTGGGCGACACTCCGGCCCGATCAGCGCGAGCACGCGCGTGACCAGTATCGCGCGCTCCGCAACATCCCGTCCGACCGGCGCGAATCCCTGCAGGAGCAGTGGCAGCGTTATCGCAGCATTCCCCCCGAAGAGCGTCAGCTCAAGTCCGGCCCTCGCGCACCGCGCCCCCTCCAGCGACCGCCTGCGCGCGGCACCCAGGAATGACGAAACACACCGCAATCCGGAATACAAACAACCCTGCATCCAGCACAAGTTCGAGTCAGGCCAGAGTTGTCGAACTCGCCGGCCTGCGCCGTCGCCTGGCGAGCTTGCTTTACGAGTCGCTGCTGCTGCTCGGCGTGCTTGCGCTGACCTTCATGGTGCCTTACCTGTTGCTGGGGTATTTTTTCAACATCGCCCCGGCCGGATCGGTGGCGTGGCTGCACCTCTATGTGGTTCTGGGCGGGTATTTCGTCTGGTACTGGCGCGGGCGCGGGCAGACGCTGGCGATGCAGACCTGGCGCCTGCGGCTGGTCACGGCCGATGGTCATGCCCCAAGCCTGACGAGTTGCTTCCTGCGCTACACGCTGGCATGGCCGTCGGTGCTGTGCTTCGGCGTCGGCCTGTTGTGGGCGCTGGTTGACCGTGACCGCCAGTTCCTGCATGACCGGCTGGCGGGCACGCGGATCGTGCTGCTTCCCTGAAGCACGCCCACCCGGCGACGCGCGGGGGTAGTGCGTTTCGTGCCGGGCGGGTCTCCCGGCGTATACTTCCGGCTTGTCCCAGAAGCGGCTGGACAGCCGGAGAGATAATGAAAACCGAACACGCCCCAAGCATTCAACGCTCCGATTACACACCATTGGCATGGAATGTCGATGGCGTCGATCTGCATTTCGCACTTGATCCCGCCGCGACGGTAGTAACGAGCCGCCTGCGGTGTTCACGCAACACACAAATTGCCCCGGCCCCCTTGCGCTTGCTTGGCGAGGACCTCGAGGTGCTGGGCCTGACCGTCGACGGAGTCGAAGCCGCGCCCGGACTGGTCACGCAGGGCGAGGGCTGGCTTGAAATCGCGCTCGAAGGGCGCAGCGCTGAAGTCGGTATCGTCACCCGCATCAATCCGCAGTCGAATACGAGCCTTTCGGGCCTATACGTGTCGCGTGGCGGCTTCTTCACCCAGTGCGAAGCGGAGGGCTTTCGCCGCATTACCTGGTTCCCTGATCGGCCGGATGCGATGACGCGCTTCACCGTCACGCTCGAAGCCGACGCTGCGAGCTGCCCGGTGCTGCTGTCGAACGGCAACCTGATCGAGCAGGGACCGCTCGCGGGCGGGCGCCACTACGCCAGGTGGGAGGATCCGTTCCCGAAGCCTTCGTATCTGTTTGCGCTGGTCGCGGCGAAGCTGGTGGCGCTGGAGCGTCGCGTAACGACCGCATCGGGCCGCGAGGTGCTGCTGCAGGTGTGGGTCGAGGAAGGCAATCTCGACCGTACCGAACATGCGATGGATTCGCTGATCCACTCGATGCGCTGGGACGAGGAGGTGTTCGGACTGGAGCTCGATCTCGACCGCTTCATGATCGTCGCGGTGAGCGATTTCAACATGGGGGCGATGGAGAACAAGGGGCTCAACATCTTCAACGCCAAGTACGTGCTGGCGAAGCCCGATACCGCGACGGACGTCGATTACGAGCACATCGAGAGCGTGGTCGCGCACGAATATTTCCACAACTGGACCGGCAACCGCGTGACTTGCCGCGACTGGTTCCAGCTCACGCTCAAGGAAGGCCTGACGGTCTTCCGCGACCAGCAGTTTTCCGCAGACATGCTCGCCGTGGCGGCCGGGGATGCCGGTGCGGCATCCGCCCGCGCGGTCAAGCGCATTGACGACGTGCGCGTGCTGCGCGCGGTGCAGTTTGCCGAGGATGCCGGGCCGATGGCGCATCCGATTCGTCCGGACAGCTACCAGGAGATCAACAACTTCTACACCGCGACGGTGTATGAGAAGGGGGCGGAAGTCATCCGCATGCTGCATACGCTGCTGGGCGCCGAGGGCTTCCGCAACGGCATGGACCTGTATTTCAGCTATCACGACGGTCAGGCGGTGACCTGCGATGACTTCGTCGACTGCATGGCCGAAGCAAACGGCCACGATCTGGACCAGTTCATGCGTTGGTATAGCCAGGCGGGGACGCCGCATGTGAAGGCTGCCGGCGCCTACGACGCGGCAAGCCGCAGCTACACGCTGATGCTGTCGCAGCATACGCCGCCCACACCGGGGCAGACGGACAAGCAGCCGCTGCTGATCCCGGTAGCGGTCGGGCTGATCGGGCCCGATGGCCGTGACCTGCCGCTGCGTCTGGAGGGCGAGAATCATGCGGGCGTCACGACGCGGGTACTCGAACTGAGCGAGGTCGAGCAGTCCTTCCGCTTCCTCGATGTGGCGGTCGAGCCGGTTCCCTCGGTGCTGCGCGGTTTTTCCGCGCCGGTGATCCTGGATCTGGCTGAGGACGATGCGCGGCTCGCGTTCCGCATGGCGCACGACACCGACGCCTTCAACCGTTGGGATGCCGCGCAGCGTTTCGCCGAGCGCGTGATTCTCGTGCTGACGGCGGATGCCGCAGCCGGTCGTACGCTGGCGGTTCCGGCTGACTTTGTCGCGGCCTTCCGGGCGCTGTTGAACGACGCCGCGCTGGACCCGGCCTTCCGCGCACAGGCGATGACCCTGCCGTCGGAAGGCTATCTGATTGAGCGCATGCAGCCGGCCGACCCGGCGCCCCTGCGTGTCGCGCTGATGCATCTGATGCGCGCCCTCGGGACACACCTCGCGGACGACTGGCTGGCCTTGTGCCGTACGCTGGAAGTGACCGGCCCCTATCGCTATCACCCGACGGATGCCGGCCGGCGTGCGCTGGGCAATCTGGCACTGAAATACCTGGCCGCGGCGGGCGTTCCCGAAGGACTTGCGTGGGCACAGGCGCAGTTCGCGCGCTTCGGCAACATGACCGAGGGCGTCGGCGCGCTCGCCGCGCTGGTGCAGAGCGCGAGTCCGGCGCGCGAAGCGGCGCTGGGCGCGTTCCATGCCCGCTATCGCGACGATGCGCTAGTGCTCGACAAGTGGTTTGCGCTGCAGGCGGGGGCATGGCGCTGGGACGCAACGGCCGCACCGGTGCTCGAGCGGGTGCGTGCGCTGATGGTCGATCCGGCCTTCAGCCTCGCCAACCCGAACAAGGTATATGCGCTATTGGGAAGTTTCTTCCGCGCCAACCCGGCCGAGTTCCATGCGGCCGATGGCAGCGGTTACGCGTTCTGGGCGGATCAGGTGATTGCGCTGGATGCGAGGAACCCGCAGGTGGCGGCGCGCATGGCGCGGTCCCTGGAAAACTGGCAGCGCTTCACGCCAGCCTTGCAGGCGCTCATTCGCGTGCAACTCGAGCGCGTTGCAGGGGCGACTGGTTTGTCGCCGGATGTGACGGAAATCGTCGAGAAGGCGCTCGCAGACTGAGCGCCGCTGCGGCACGGGTCACGGCGTGGCCGTGACCCGTGCCGGCGGATGAATCAGCGACAAACGTGACGCAGGGTCGTGTGGCGCCCCTGCCGTCAGGTCGCCAGATCGCCGGCAATGTAGCTCGACAGATGGTTGATCGTCTTTTCCTGCTGGTCGATCACCGCCTTGACGACGTCGCCGATAGTGACGATGCCGACAATCTTTCCATGATCGACGACGGGCAGATGGCGGAAACGGTTTTCCGTCATGATGTTCATCACCTCGTCGAGCGTCTGCGAGGGCGTGATCGTACACACGTTCGGCGTCATCACGTCACCGACGGTGGCCTCCTTGGAATTCAGGCCCTTGAGTACCAGTTTGCGCGCGTAGTCGCGCTCGGTGAATATGCCGGCAAGACGATCGTTCTGGGTGACCAGCACGGAGCCGATATCGTGCCGGGCCATCACGGACAGGGCGTCGAGCACGCTGACGTCGGGTGATACGGCGTGCGTTACCGCGCCCTTCTGTTCAAGAATCTGTCGCACCGTAACAGTCGTAGCAATCATCATTCAAATCCCTCCCGTTGTTGTTGGCTGTCGCGCAGCTGCTCCCCGATGTCGGAGCATGTTGGCATAGCTTGAAACGAAGTGAGCGCCGATGCAAGTGTGAGCGCAGCCAGTGCGGCGCCCGTGGCGTCCTGGCGGCTCAGATTTCAAGGTTGTCGATCAGCCGGGTGCGGCCCAGTTTGGCTGCGGCGAGGACCACCAGCGGGTTGTCGGCCTGCACCGGGGGTTGAAGGTCGGCGCGGCGGCGTACGGCGATGTAGTCGGGATGCCAGCCGTGCGCGGCCAGTTCTGCTACTGCTTCGGTTTCGAGCTTGAGGAAGTCGTGATCGCCGCCGCGCACGGCATCGCGGATGCGTGCCAGCTGACGATGCAGGCGCGGCGCCTCGGCGCGCTCTTCGGGCGACAGATAGCTGTTGCGTGATGACAGCGCCAGGCCATCGGCCGCGCGTACGGTTTCACCGGGCAGGACTTCGACCGGGATGGCCAGTTCGCGCACCATGTTGCTCAGCACCATCAGTTGCTGATAGTCCTTCTTGCCGAACAGGGCGAAGTCGGGCTGCACGATGTTGAGCAGCTTGAGGACCACGGTGGCGACGCCCCGGAAGTGGTCGGGGCGGAATTCACCTTCCAGGATGCTGATCTGCGCCGGCGCCGGGTCAATGTAATAGTGTTGCGGCTCCGGATACATCACGCTTTCGTCGGGGGCGAAGACGTGCGTGACGCCGGCGGCTTCAAGTCTTTCGCAGTCCGCGGCGAGGGTGCGGGGATAGTTGTTGAAGTCTTCGCGCGGGCCGAACTGCAGGCGGTTCACGAAGATGCTGGCGATGACGCAGTCGGCACGTTCGCCGGCTTGGCGCATCAGGGTGATGTGACCGTCGTGCAGGTTGCCCATGGTGGGGACGAAGGCAACCTTCCCGGCGCTGGCGCGGGCGGTACGCAGGCTGGCGATGGTGGTGTGGATCTGCATGAGGCGTGATCTCGGCGGCTGTTTGAGGGGGTGACAGGGCTCAGTAACAGTGTTCGGGGGCGGGGAAGCTGCCGTCCTTGACGGCGCGGACGTAGTTTTCCACGGCTTCATCGATGCTTGTTGCGCCGATCATGAAGTTCTTGACGAACCGCGCCTTTTTGCCCGGGTAGACACCGATCATGTCATGCAGGACCAGCACCTGACCATCGCAATCGGGGCCGGCGCCGATGCCGATGGTGGCCATCGACGTGAGGCTGGCGGTGACGTCGCGGGCGACACTGGCGGGAACCATCTCCATGACCATCAGCGCGGCACCGGCCTGCTCGAGCGCCAGCGCATCGGCCTTGAGCTGGGCTGCGCCCGCTTCACTGCGGCCCTGCACGCGATAGCCGCCGAGCTGGTGCACGGACTGGGGGGTGAGGCCGATATGGGCGCATACGGGTACACCGCGTTCGACGAGGAAATGAATGGTTTCGGCCATGAAGGCGCCGCCTTCGAGCTTGACCATGTTGGCGCCGGCGGCCATCAAGCGGGCGGCGTTGCGCAGCGCCTGGGCGGGGCTTTCCTGATAGCTGCCGAAGGGCATGTCGGCGACGACGAAGGTGCGCTTGCTGCCGCGGCCGACGCATTCGGTGTGATACACCATGTGCTCGATGGTCACCGGCAGGGTCGATTTCTGGCCTTGCAGCACGTTGCCTAGCGAGTCGCCGACCAGGGCAACGTCGACGCCGGTGCGATCGAGCAGTGCCGCGAAGCTTGCGTCATAACAAGTGAGCATGCTGATCTTGCGCCCGTCGGCGCGCATCTTGCCCAGTTCGAACAGGGTGACGGGTTTATCGTCCTGAAGGTAGCTCATCGGGTACTCCTCGGAAGGGCGCGAGTGTTTCGCAAAATGCGCCGGGGCACAAGCCAGTAGGGAACGGGGACCGCGGGGGCGTTCAGCCGGCGTAGCCGAAGAACTCGCGGTAGCTGCGCATGTTGCGCAGACGCTCGAGCAGCAGTTCGAAGTCGTCGTCCTGGTCGACCGGGTTGAGGACTTCGGCGTCGACAATGAACAGCGGTGCGGCTTCGTACTCGTAGAAGAAGCGTGCGTAGCGCTCGGCGACGCGAGCAAGGTAGTGCTCGGTGATGCGCCGTTCGGCGTCCATGCCACGCCGGCGCACGCGTTCGATCAGAGTCTCCGGCTTGGCCTGCAGATACACCACCAGGTCCGGTTTGGGGGGCGAAGCCGGCTTCATGGTGTCGAAAACCCTTTGGTACAGGGCGAGTTCGTCGTTCGCAAGGTTGAGCGCGGCGAACAGCGGATCCTTGTCGAGCACGAAATCGGAAACCACGCGCTGCGGCTGATCGATGCTTTCGGCAAGGATGGCGAGCTGGTCGATACGCTGGAACAGGAAGTGCATCTGGGTCGACATCGCCCAGCGCTCGGGGTCCTGGTAGAAGCGGCCAAGGAAGGGGTTCAACTCGGGCTGCTCGAATAGCGGCTGCGCGTCGAGCCGCTCTGCAAGCCGGCGTGCGAGCGAGGTCTTGCCTGCGCCGATGGGCCCTTCGACCACGATGTAGCGTGCCTTGTCCAGCATGCCCGGTAGTTGCCTCTAGTTGCGAAAAATGAAATATACGGCGCCAAGCATACACAAGGCGGCCCAAAGGTAGTCAAGCTTCATCGGCTGTTTCATATACAGCACGACGAAGGGCACGAACACCAGCAGGGTGATGACCTCCTGCATGATCTTGAGCTGTGCGAGGCTGAGTTCGGACGCGCCGATGCGGTTTGCAGGCACCTGCAGCAGGTATTCGAACAGGGCGATGCCCCAGCTGACGATGGCGGCCACGAACCAGGCCTTCGACTGCATGTTCTTGAGGTGCCCGTACCACGCGAAGGTCATGAAGACATTCGACGCGCTGAGCAGCAAGGCGGTCTGAACCCATACGGGCAGGGTCTGCATCCAGGCGGTCATGCGGTTTGCCGTGCGGAATCAGGTGCTCAGGCGTTCGGTGGCCTGGTCACGAACGCCTGCGAGCAGGTCGGTGACGACGCCGCGGCCGGGAATCATGGTGCGTGGGGCGATTTCTGCCAGCGGCACGAGCACGAAGGCGCGCAGGTGCATGCGCGGGTGCGGGATCTCGAGGCCGGGCAGGGCGAGGATCGCGTCACCGTATAGCAACAGGTCAAGGTCCAGGGTGCGCGGCGCCTGATGGTAGTCGCGGGTACGACCCTGCCGCCGCTCGATGTCGAGCAGGGCGTCGAGCAACGCGCGCGCGGGCAGGGTGGTATCAACGGCTGCGACGGCGTTGATGTAATCGGGCTGGCCACTGACCCCAACCGGGGCCGTGCGGTACAGGCTGGAACGCGCCACCAGGCGCGTGTCCGGCAGTTCGGTCAGCGCAACGAAGGCGGATTCGAGCGTGGCGATCGCGTCGCCGAGGTTGGCGCCGAGGGCGATGTGCGCGCGCACCGGGCCGGGAGCCCGGTGCGGGCTGGCGATGCTCATGATGCGTCGGCGCCCGCGCTGTGTTCGCCCGCTTCTGCGGGCTTGCGGCGGCGACGGCGGCGTTTGCGCTCGGGGGCTTCGGTGGCAGCGGGCGCATCGGCAAGCAGGGCCTCGCGAGCATCATGCCCGGCATGCGCGAAGCGGTCCCACCAGTCGGGCAGCGCCATCGGGAGCTCGCCTGATTGCGCGCGCAGACGCAGGAAATCCCACGCGGCGCGGTAACGCGGCTGTTCGATGAGGCGGAACGGGGCCTTGCCGTTGCACTTTTCAAAGCGCGGTTGCAGGGCCCAGATTTCCTTGATGTCGCCGACGATGCGTTTGGTGATCGCGAGCTTGCCGGCCTGGGCGTCGAGGACTTCGTCCATCGCGGCGAAGAGCGCCGGCTGGGTATGCTCGCCGTCGCCCTTGCGCGTTTCCCAGCTGGCGAGCACCTGATGCCAGAGCAGGGTGGCGAACAGGAAGCCGGGCGACACCGGCTTGTCGGCGCGCACGCGATCGTCGGTGTTCTCCAGCGACAGCCAGACAAAGCGTTCGCCCATCGGTTGCTCGAGGATGACGTCGAGCAGGGGCAGCAGGCCGTGGTGCAGGCCTTCCTCGCGCAACTGTTTCAGGCATTTGACCGCGTAGCCGGAGAACAGCAGCTTGAGCATCTCGTCGAACAGGCGTGCTGCGGGAACGTTTTCCAGCAGCGAGGCCATCTCGCGGATCGGATGGCGGGCGGCCGGATCGAGGCTGAGACCGAGCTTGGCGCCCAGGCGCACGCCGCGCAGCATGCGCACCGGGTCTTCGCGGTAGCGTGCACGCGGGTCGCCGATGATGCGCAGGGTTTTTTGCTTGAGATCGGCGACGCCGTGGTGGTAGTCGAGGATCTGCTCGCTGGTCGGGTCGTAGTACAGGGCGTTGACGGTGAAGTCGCGCCGCGTCGCGTCTTCGGCTTGCGAGCCGTATACGTTGTCGCGCAGCACGCGGCCGTGTTCGTCGGTTTCGGAGTCCTCGGCCGTCTGACTGGCGCGGAAGGTCGAGACTTCGATGGTCTCGGGGCCGCTCATCACGTGCACGATCTTGAAGCGGCGCCCGATGATGCGCGAGCGGCGGAATAGTGCGCGGACTTCCTCGGGCGTGGCGCTGGTGGCGACGTCGTAGTCCTTGGGCGGGTGGCCGACCAGCAGGTCGCGCACGGCACCGCCGACGACGAAGGCCTTGTGGCCGCCTTCCTGCAGCACCGTGCAGACCTTGCGCGCAGCCGGCGAGAGCTGTTCGCGGCGGATGCCGTGCTGCGTCACCGGGACCAGCGCGGGTTCGGTGTTGATGGGCGACGCGGTGCGGCGAAAGACTTTGCGCAGCAACTTGCGGATCATTGGAAAGAGGGTTGTACGGTCAACATAAGCCGTCAATCATAACCGATGGCAGGCCCTCAGCGCAGGGAAATGACCGGCCAGCCGGCGGCGAGCGCGTGTCCGCGCAGGGTGTCGTCGGGGTCGACTGCCACCGGATCGGTGACGCGCGACATCAGCGGCAGGTCGTTGTGCGAGTCGCTGTAGAACCACGAGCGTTCAAAGCTGCCCAGATACAGGCCCAGCGATTCGAGCCAGTTGTCGACGCGTTCGATCTTGCCCGCCTTGAATGACGGCATGCCGCGCGGCTTGCCGGTGAAGGCGCCGTCTTCCTGTGCGGGAATGGTGGCGACGAGGTGCGGGATGCCGAATTCGCGCACGATCGGGCCGGTGACGAAACTGTTCGTGGCGGTGACGACGGCGACCAGGGCGCCACGTTCGATGTGCTCGCGCACCAGCGCGCGTGACTTGTCGGTGATCATCGGCGCGACCGAATTCGCCATGAATTCGCGGTGCCAGGCATCGAGTTGCGCCCGCGTGTGCCGCGCGAGGGGGGCGAGCTGGAAGTCGAGGAATTCAAAGATGTCCAGCGTGCCGGCCTTGTACTGTTCGTAAAAGGCGACGTTTTTCGCTTCCTGCACTTCGCGGTCGAGAACGCCCTTGGTGATGAGGAATTGCGCCCAGGCGAAATCGGAGTCGCCGTTGAGCAGGGTGTTGTCGAGATCGAAGAGAACGAGATCCACGGTGATTTCCTTGGGGTCGGTTGCGGTGCCTGCAGGTGCCTCAGATGTCGAGTCCGGCCTGCATCATTTCGCGCAGCAGCGGCAGCGTGACGGCGCGCTTGCGTTCCAGCGAGGCGGTGTCGAGGGCGTCGAGCACGGCGAGCAGGCTGGGCAGGTCGCGGCGGCCGTGGCGCATCAGGAAGTCGATGACTTCGTCGGCAAGGCGCAGGCCGCGGCGTGCGGCGAGCGTCGCGAGGATCGCCGTGCGCGATTCGTCGTCGAGCGGGCGGACTTCGAAGATCAGGCACTGGCCGATGCGCGTGCGCAGGTCTTCGCGCAGCGCGAGATTGCGCGGCGCGTCGGCGCCGGCGAGGAGGAGCGTCTGGCCGAGCGGGCGCGAGCGGTTGAAGGCGTTGAAGAGCGCGATCTGTGCGGCCGGGGCGAGGGCGTGCACGTCGTCGACGGCGAGCAGCAGGCTGGGCGTCTGCGGCAGTTCGTCGCCGACGTCGGCGGCGGCGACGTTCGTGGCGGGGCGCCCCGCGGCTTGCGCCGCGGCGAGCGCCGCGCGCAGCAGGTGGCTGCGGCCGCTGCCGGCCGGGCCCCACAGGTACAGGTGGCCGGGCAGGCCCGCGATGCCGCGGAGCGTGGCGACGAGTTCCTCATTGCCGCCGACGACGAAGTTGTCGAGGGTCGGCGGCGCATCCGGGCGGATGTCGAGAACGAGTTGTTTCATGGCTGCTGGCCGTCAGGCGGTTTATCACCGAGATAGAGACGGCTGGAGAGCCAGGCCGTGCGGACTTCGCGCAGGCCGACGAGGATCGCCGCGCTGGCCGGCAACGCGACGAGGATGCCGACGAAGCCGAACAGCTGGCCGAAGGCCATCAGCGCGAAGATCACCGCGAGCGGGTGCAGGCCGATGCGTTCGCCGACGAGATAGGGGGTGAGCACAAAGCTTTCGACCAGTTGGCCGATGGCGAACACGATGGCGACGCCGATCAGCGGCGGCCAGCCTTCGGCCTGCAGCAGGGCAGTGAGGATCGCGAGAATCAGCCCGCCGCCGAAGCCGACATAGGGGATGAAGACCAGCAGGCCGGTGATGACGCCGACCGGCAGCGCGAAGCGCAGTCCGGCAAGCCACAGGCCGGCGCTGTAGAAGACCGCGAGCAGCAGCATCACCGAGAGCTGGCCGCGCAGGAATTCGGAGAGTACGCGGTCGATGTCGTTGATGATGCGCATCGTGCGCGCCAGCATCGGGCGCGGTATGACGGTCTGCAGCCCATCGAGGAGTTTCGGCCAGTCCTGCAGCAGGTAGAACATCACCACCGGCACGAGGAAGACGCTGGCGGCGACACCCAGCAGTGCGAGGCCGCCCTGGCGCAACTGGCCGAGGACCACCGGGATCAGGTCCTGGGCGGTATCCCAGTGCTCCGCAATCCAGCCGCGCACGAAGGCGGCGTCGAGCTGGAGGTCGATGTCGAAGTGCGTCATCAGCAGCGGCGCGAGGCGCGCGTTGGCGAGCTCGATGAGGTCGGGCAGGCGGCGGATCAGCCCGACGGCCTCGCGATAGATCATCGGCGCGAGGATCAGCATCAGCAAGAGCAGCACCGCGCCCGTGCCGAGGATCACCAGCAGCACCGCCGCAGGGCGCGGGATGCGACGCGCGACGAGCCAGTTGACGGCGGGGTCGCAGATGTAGGCGAACACCGCAGCGATCGCGAACGGCGCGAGAATCGGCCCCAGCGCGTAGAACAGGGCAGCCAGCGCCAGCGCAACGCCGGCCCAGGCGGCGGTTTGCAGACGGTCGGCGCGGGAAGGGTTCATTTCGAGTAAAATCGCGGACTTGGCGCGGGTGCATGGAGACCCGCAGAACCCGTAAATGTAGCCACTTGGCGTTGCGGCCTCAAGTTTTCCCGCTCGCCCCGTCGGCCCGAACGCGCATTCCGCAAGCTAGAGGAACGATCTTGAGCTCCCCGAAACCTTCGCTTTCCTACCGTGATGCCGGTGTCGATATCGACGCCGGCGACGCCCTCGTCGACCGCATCAAGCCGCTCGCGAAACGCACCATGCGCCCCGAAGTGCTGGGCGGCATCGGCGGCTTCGGCGCGCTGTTCGAATTGTCGAAGAAGTACCGCGAGCCGGTGCTGGTGTCGGGCACAGACGGCGTCGGCACCAAGCTGAAGCTGGCGTTCCAGCTGAACAAGCATGACACCGTCGGCCAGGATCTGGTGGCGATGAGTGTGAACGACATCCTCGTGCAGGGCGCCGAGCCGCTGTTTTTCCTCGACTACTTCGCCTGCGGCAAGCTGGACGTCGATACGGCTGCGAGCGTCGTCGGCGGCATCGCGCGCGGTTGCGAGCTGTCGGGCTGCGCACTGATCGGTGGTGAAACCGCCGAGATGCCGGGCATGTACCCGGACGGCGAATACGACCTGGCGGGTTTCGCGGTCGGCGCGGTCGAGAAGTCGGAAATCATCGACGGCTCGAAGATCGTGCCGGGCGACGTAGTGCTGGGCCTGGCCTCGAGTGGGGCGCATTCGAACGGCTATTCGCTGATCCGCAAGATCATCGAGCGCGCGAAGCCGGATCTGGATGCGGATTTCCACGGCCGTCCGTTCCGCGACGTGGTGCTGGAGCCGACCCGGCTGTACGTGAAGTCGATGCTGGGCCTGATGCGTGCGATTCCGGGCGTGGTCAAGGGCATGGCGCACATCACCGGCGGCGGTCTGCTGGAGAACGTGCCGCGCATCCTGGGCGAGAGTCTCACCGCGCGTCTGGAGGCTTCGTCCTGGACGCTGCCGCCGCTGTTCCAGTGGCTGAAGCAGGAAGGCAACGTGGCCGACCAGGAGATGTACCGCGTGTTCAACTGCGGCGTCGGCATGGTGGTGATCGTATCGGCCGAGCAGGCCGACGTGGCGGTCGCGAACCTCGAAGCGGCGGGCGAGACGGTGTATCGGCTCGGGCGCATCGAAGCCCGTGCCGAGGGCGCGGCGCAGACCACGGTCGGCTGAGTTCCGATGCCGGGGCCCGCGGTGGCCCCTTCGCCCTGTGCAACTTGTCGCACGGCGGCTTGTCACGAGAACAAGCGGAGCGCACCCATGACGGTGCGCTCGTTTTTTCCACCCGCCGGCCCCTCTGTCAGCGCGCGGGCCGATGCGCATCCAGAATGCCCTTCCCATGCACGCACGTCGTCGCCTGATTGCCGCCTTGAGCCTTGCCGGGATCGCAGCCCTCGCCGGTTACGCCTACTACGCCAACCGCAGCACGGCGGTGCCGCAGGCCACGGGTGGCGTGAAGCCGGCTGCGGGCCAGGCTCCCGCTGCGCAGGCGCCGGTCAGCGTCGAGACGGTGGCGGTCGTGTCCGAGGCCATCGCGGACGATGTCACGGCGGTGGGTACGCTGCGTTCGAACGAGTCGGTGATGCTGCGGCCGGAGGTGGCGGGGCGCATTGCGGCAATCCGTTTTCGCGAGGGGGGCGCGGTCCGGCGCGGCGATGTGCTGGTCGAGCTCGATGCCGCCGTCCAGCAGGCTGAACTGCAGCAGGCGCGGGCGAACCTGTCGCTGGCGCAGGCCAATTTCAGCCGCACCGAAGATCTCTTCAACCGCAAGTTCCTCAGCCAGAGTGCGCGCGACGAGGCGGCGTCGCGGCTGGAGGTCGCCCGTGCCAACATGGCGCTGGCCGAGGCACACTTCGAGCGCATGCGCCTGCGCGCGCCCTTCGTCGGCATCATCGGGATCCGCAATGTGAGCGTTGGCGACTACGTCAAGGAAGGCGATGAGCTCGTCAATCTGGAGGACATTGCGACGCTGAAGGTCGATTTCCGCCTGCCGGAGATCTATCTGGAGCGGATTCGTCCCGGACAGAACCTTGAAGTGGCGTCCGACGCGATGCCTGGGCAGCAATTTAACGCGCGCGTGAGCGCGATCGATCCGCTCGTCGATGAGCAGGGGCGTTCGGTGCTGATGCGCGCGACGCTGCCGAACGAGGGTTTGCGACTGCGGCCCGGCATGTTTGCGCGCGTGCGGCTGATCCTGCAGGAGCGCGCGAACGTCGCGGTCGTGCCGGAGGAGGTGCTGGTGCCGGCACCCGGCAACGTGCAGTTTGTCTACCGGGTTGTCGACGGCAAGGCGCAGCGGGTCGAAGTGAGGACCGGGGTGCGGCGCGGAACCCGGGTCGAAATCGTCAGTGGCCTGCAGGCCGGGGATATTGTCGTGACCGCGGGCCAGCTCAAGCTGCGCGACGGTGCGGCGGTGGAGGTGGTGAGCCCGGGTGCAGGCGGTGATGCGCCGGCGGCGGGCAAGGCGGATCGGGCGAGCTGAGGAGGCGCGCGCAATGGTTCTTTCGGAAATCTGCATCAAGCGTCCCGTTTTCGCGACGGTGCTGTCGTTGCTGGTGCTGCTGATCGGACTGATGTCGTATTCTCGGCTGACGGTGCGCGAGTATCCGAACATCGACGAGCCGGTCGTCACCGTCGATACGACCTATACCGGCGCGAGCGCGGAGATCGTCGAGTCGCAGGTGACGAAGCCGCTCGAGGATTCGCTCGCCGGGATCGAGGGCGTCGACGTGATCCAGTCGATCAGCCGCCAGGAGCGCAGTCAGATCACGGTGCGCTTCCGCATCGAACGGTCCGCGGACAGTGCCGCAGCCGACGTGCGCGACCGGGTTTCACGGGTACGTCGGCGGCTGCCGGACGACATCGAGGAGCCGGTGATTTCGAAGGTCGAGGCCGATGCGAATCCGATCATCTGGATCGCGTTTTCGTCGGATCGGCATTCGTCGCTGGAACTGAGCGATTTCGCCAGCCGCATCGTCAAGCCACGGCTGCAGACATTGTCCGGTGCGGCGGATGCGCGGCTGTTCGGCGAGCGCCGCTATTCGATGCGCATCTGGCTCGATCGCGACCGCCTGGCGGCGTTCAAGCTTACGCCGCAGGACGTCGAAGACGCGATCCGGCGGCAGAACGTCGAACTGCCGGCCGGTCGCATCGAGAGCCGCGAGCGCGAGTTTTCGGTGGTCGCGCAAACCGATCTCGACGAGCCGCAGCAGTTCGAGTCGATCGTCGTGCGCCAGCCGGCGACGCCCGGCAGCTATCCGGTGCGCATCCGCGACGTCGGCCGCGTCGAGGTGGCGGCGCAGAACGAGCGCACGCTGGTGCGCTTCATGGGCAAGCCGGCGGTGTCACTCGGGTTGATCAAGCAGTCGGTCGCGAATCCGCTCGACCTCAAGCGCGGCCTCGTCGAGATGCTGCCGGTGCTCGAAGCCGAACTGCCCGAAGGCATGGCGATGAACATCGCCAATGACACGACGGTCTTCATCGACCGTTCGATCGCATCGGTGTTCACGACGATCTGGGAGGCGGTGCTGCTGGTGGCGGTGATCTGCTTCTTCTTCCTGCGCAACTGGCGCGCGATGCTGGTGCCGCTGGTGACGATTCCGGTATCGCTGGTCGGCGCGTTCGCGCTGATGCTGGTGTTTGGCTTCTCGATCAACACGCTGACGCTGCTTGCGCTGGTGCTGGCGATCGGCCTCGTCGTCGACGACGCGATCGTGGTGCTGGAGAACATCTACCGCCACGTCGAGGACGGAATGGAGCCCGTGCAGGCGGCGTTTCGCGGGGCGAAGGAGATCGGGTTTGCGGTGGTGGCGATGACGATCACGCTTGCCGCGGTGTATGCGCCGGTGGCGTTCATGACCGGGCGTACCGGCAAGCTGTTCACCGAGTTCGCGCTGACGCTGGCCGGCGCGGTGATCGTGTCCGGCTTCGTTGCGCTGACGCTGTCGCCGATGATGTGCTCGAAGCTGCTGCGCCACGAGAAGAAGCACGGGCGTTTCTACAATGCCGTCGAGAACTTTCTCGGCGGGCTGACGATTGGTTACCGGCATGCGCTGACGGTCGCGCTGACGTTGCGCTGGGCGGTGATGCTGGCGTTCGTGGTCGTCGCCGGGACTTCGGTGGTGCTGCTGAAGGTGCTCAAGACCGAACTTGCGCCGGTCGAGGATCGCGGCCGGGTGGTCGCCATCTTCTCCGGCCCGGAAGGCGCGACGATCGACTTCATGGGGCGCTATGCGTCGCAGGTCGAGGCGATCTTCGCGAAGGTGGGCGAAGTGGACCGCTATCTGGTGATTTCAGGCAATCCGACGGTATCGCAGGGGATCTCGTTCGCCGGATTCAGCGACTGGAACGATCGTACGCGCAGCGCCTCCGATATAGCCGCCGAAGTGCGCCCGAAGCTGGCTGCGATTCCGGGCCTGCAGGCCTTTCCGGTGCTGCCGGCGTCTTTCGGCCAGAGTCCGCGCACGCGCCCGATCAGCCTGGTCGTCACGACCTCGGAGTCGTACGACGAGCTCGCGCGCAACACCGATCTGATTCTCGACGAGATCCGCAAGCACCCCGGCTTCGTCTCGCCGGATACCGACCTGAAATTGACGAGACCGGAACTTGCGGTGGATGTCGACCGCGACAAGGCGGCTGATCTGGGTATCCCCGTCGATGTGATCGGACGCACGCTCGAGACGATGCTTGGCGGGCGGCAGGTGACACGTTACAAGAAGGACGCCGAACAGTACGACGTGATCGTACAGGTCGAGGCGGGGAGCCGTGCCGTCGCACGCGACATCCGCGAGATTTTCGTGCGCGGCAAAAACGGCGAGATGGTGCCGCTGGCGAATCTCGTGAAGGTGCGCGACACGGTGAGTCCGCGTGAGCTGAATCACTTCGGTCAGCGTCGTTCGGTGACCATTTCGGCGAACCTTGCGCCCAACTTCGCGATGGGCGAGGCACTGGCTTACCTTGAGGAAACCGCCACGCGCGTGCTGCCGCCCGGCTACGCGATCGACTACGACGGCCAGTCGCGCGAGTTCAAGACCAGTTCGGCCAGTCTCGCGCTGACCTTCGTGCTGGCGCTGGCCTTCATCTACCTCGTGCTGGCGGCGCAGTTCGAAAGCTTCCGTGATCCTTTCATCATCATGCTGTCGGTGCCACTGTCAATGACGGGCGCGCTGGCGGCGCTGTATTTTGCCGGTGGCACGCTCAACGTGTATAGCCAGATCGGGCTCGTCACGCTGGTCGGCCTGATCACCAAGCATGGCATCCTGATCGTCGAGTTCGCGAACCAGTTGCGCGACAGGGGGGAAGCCTTGCGTGACGCGGTCATCGAGGCTTCGGTGCTGCGGCTGCGGCCGATCCTGATGACGACCGGGGCGATGGTACTGGGCTCGATTCCGCTGGCGCTCGCGACCGGCGCGGGCGCCGAGAGCCGCCAGCAGATCGGCTGGGTGATCGTCGGCGGCCTGCTGCTGGGGACCTTCTTCACGTTGTTCGTGGTGCCCACGGTTTATACTCTGCTGGCGCGGCGCGAACGCAACCGGCTGGCCGTCGAGGAAACCGCAGTGGTTTCGGCGTAGCCGGGTTCGGGTGGCATCGGGAGAACAAAAATGGAAATTTCGTCGAAGCTTCCCGGCGTGGATCTCGCGCAGCTTCAGTCTGCGCGGCCGCCGCAAACGACCGGACAGGACAGCGCGGGGCTGGCGGTGAGCGATGCCGCGGCGCGCCCCGCTGCACAGCCCGATGTGCGCGTCAGCATCAGCGCCGCGGCGCGTGCCGCCGAGGCGACAGGGCGCGCGGATGCGCCCCGACAAGCTGTTGCCGCGGCTGCGCCGACCGCCCCGGATGAGACCGAAGCAGTACGCGCACCGGAGTCCGCGGCGCGCGCCGACGCGCCGGTTTCCAGCAGCGCCACGCAGCCGGGTGACACCAGTCGCGCGGTGGAGCAGGCCGCTGCGGACGCGGCTCAGGCATCGAGTGCCCCGGCCCGCGAACCGGATGCCGCCAGCGCGGCGAACAGCCAGGCGGTTCAGCTGTATCTCGAAAACGCGTCGCGTACCAACAACCAGCCGGCTGTCGCACCGATCCGCGCTTCGGCCTGACCTGCACTTGCGCGTACCCGGCGGCGTGCCGAACGCGCGGGGTGCGTGCGACTGATTTTCCAATCCTGATGGCCCAGAGGCGGACCGGTCCCGGTGCCGCCGGATGTTCCTCCCGTGTCCGAAACGCATCCCCACACGCTTTCCCGTCCCCGTTCCGTTCTTGCCGCGTGGTCGATGGCGGCGCTGGTGCTGCTGTCGCTCGCGCACGGTGCGCGCACCGGGCTGCCGGCATGGCCGGCGGGGCTCGCGGCGTGGGGTGCCGGCTTTGCATTGTGGCCGCGGCTGGACCGCAAGCAGCGGCGTTTCACGCTGATGCTGTGCGGGCTTGGTGCGCTGGCGCTGGTGCTGGCCGTGTGGCGCGGCAGCGCGCCGGCGTGGGGTGGATTGCTGACGCAGAATACGGCGCTGCTCGGGATGCTTGCGGCGGTGAGCTTCCTGCAGCTGGTCGGGCTCGGGAAGGACGGCGCGGGGGAGCTGCCGCGCGGGCCGCGCGCCCTGTGGCAGACGCTGGCGAGCGTGCATGTCCTCGGTGCGGTGATCAACATGTCGGTGGTGTTCATCGTTGCCGAGCGCATTGCGCAGGGCGGGCGCCTGAGTCCGCGCCAGGCGGCGGTGCTGGCGCGCGGCTTTCTCGCCGCCGCGCTGTGGTCACCATTCTTTGCCGCGATGGCGGTGGCGCTGACCTACGCGCCGGGCGCGCGGCTCGCCGACGTGGCGCTCGCCGGGGCGCCGCTGGCGGTGATCCTGCTGTGGGTGGCGGGGCGTATGCCGCCGCCGGCGGGGGATGACGAGGCATCGGGTTTCGTCGGCTTTCCGATGCGTCCGTCCTCCCTGTGGCTGCCCCTGGTCTTGACCGCGATGGTGTCGGCGGGGCTGTACGGCCTGCCGGGTTGGTCGTCGCTCGCGATCATTAGCGGGGCCGCGCTGACGCTGAGCACGCTCGCCGTGATGGTCGCGAGCGGGCCGCTCGACGGCATGGAGCGCATCGCTGCGCATGCGCTGCGCCGTCTGCCGGCGATGTCCGGCGAGCTGATGCTGTTCCTCGCGGCCGGGGTGTTCGCGACCGGTTTGCAGGCGCTGATGCAGGCCGATTCCGGCTGGATGCCGTTCGCGCATTTCGGTCCCGTGCAGGCATCGCTGGTGCTGGGGGTGATGATTGCGGCCGCGGCGATCGGGGTGCATACCGTCGTGACGATCGTCATCGCGTCGGCGTGGCTGCTGCCGCTGGCGCCGGATCCCGTGCTGTTGGCGATGATCTTCCTGATGGCCTGGGGCATCGGCCTGGCGCTCAACCCGATGGCGGGTGTGCATCTGTCGCTGCAGGGGCGCTTCGGGCTGTCGGCAGTGGGGCTTGCGCGCGCGAACCTGCGTTACTGCCTCACGGGCTATGCGCTCGCGGTGGTGTGGCTGTTCGTGCTGGGAGCCTGGCGCGGGCTGCTATGAGGCGTCGCCGGCGAGCAGACGGCGCGCAGTGGTGGCGACTGCGTCGGGAAGGTCAGAGCGCAGACAGTCCAGTTCCACCAGTTCCGGCCAGGTTTCGCGAAACTGGCGCTGCCAGGTGAGCTGGCGCTTGGCGAGCTGGCGGGTCGCCGCAATGCCTTTGAAGCGCATCGTGTCGTAGTCGTCGACGCCGTCGAGGTATTCCCAGGCTTGCCGGTAGCCAACGCAACGCATCGATGGCATGGTCAGGTCGAGCGTGTAGCGCGCGCGCAGACTGCGCACTTCGTCGATCAGCCCGGCCGCGAGCATCTGGTCGAAGCGTTGTTCGATGCGCGCATGCAGCACTGCGCGGTCGGACGGTGCCAGCGCCATCGGCAACAGGCGGAAGGGCGGCGGCGCCATGGCGCGGCGGGCATAGCTATGCGCCAGCGGGCGGCCGGTGAGACGGACGATTTCGAGTGCGCGCTGGATGCGCTGCGCGTCACCGGGTTCGAGGCGTGCGGCGGCGTCCGGGTCGAGGTGTGCGAGTTCGGCGTGCAGCGCCGGCCAGCCGAGTCGCGCGGCGTCGTCATCGATCTGCTGGCGCAGCCCGGCGTCGGCGGTCGGCAGATCGGAGAGCCCGTCGCGCAGCGCCTTGAAATACAGCATCGTGCCGCCGGCGAGCAGCGGAATGCGCCCGCGTGCGGTGATCTCGTCCATCAGCTGCAGTGCATCGATGCGGAAGCTCGCCGCGGAATAGCTTTCTTCCGGCGTGATGAGGTCGATCAGGTGATGCGGGCACGCCGCCTGCTCCTCGGCGGTGGGCTTGGCGGTGCCGATATCCATGTCGCGATACACCAGCGCCGAATCGACGCTGATGATCTCGATCGGCAGCACGCGCGCGAGTGCCAGCGCGGAGGCGGTCTTGCCGCTGGCCGTGGGGCCGAGCAGGAGGAGGGCGGGGGGGAGCATCGGGGAACGGCGCCGGAATCTGGAAGCGAGGCGGGATTGTACCGATGAAGTCCCGCTGGCTTGAGACTTTGCGCGATGCCCGGGCCGCTGCGCGAAAACGCAGCGGCCCGTCATTCACCCCTAGAAGGTGCTGCGGAATACCAGGCCCGTCTGCGCCTCGCGTTCTCCCTCCACGTGGTTGGCGTTGTGGCGTAGCGCGACGATGTACGAGAGGCTCGACGCCCGCGACAGCGGCATCGCGTAATCCACGCCAAGCTTCATCTCACGGCTCGTGGCGGCGAGCGATACGCGACGCGATTCGAACACCGGGTCGCCCGCTTCGGTAATCGCCACCGGCATCCTGAGCTGCATCGTACCGCTCGCGATGCGCAAGGGGCTGGAAAGCGTGACGGCGAGACGATCGTCGCGGGTGAAGGCCTTGTGCCCGACCAGTCCGATCAGGAACGTATCGGAATGCACGCCCTGCGTCGAGGCCAACAGCCCGGTGCCGCGCGAATCTGCGGTTCGGCCGACCGAGTACTGCGCGGCCAGAACCGCGTCCTCGGTGAGGCGATAGGTGGCGTGGGCGGTCACGGTGCGGGTGCGTGCCTGGTCGAGGGCCATCGCCTGGCCGGTCACGGCGCCCAGGTAGGAATCTCCCTCGGCGACTTCAGCCAGCTGCAGGCCGACCATCGCGTCACGGCCGAGCGCGTAGTTCAGTTCGCCGATGGCTGCGCGGCCGCCGCTGACATCGGCGTAAGCATGCTGCCTCGCCATCGCCGCATTGAGCGCTCCGTTGAGCACGCCGGCCTTGATTTTCAGCCCGCCACGGCTGAAGCCGAAGGCCATTTGTGCGGCCGACTGGGTGAGGCCGAAATACGGATTGGCCAGGCTCGGGTCGGAGTCGGCGAGGCCGAAGTAGCTACCGGCGAGGCCGCCCGTCGCCAGCGCCAGCTCACGATCGCCGGCGAGTTTGAACACTGCGCTGCTGGCGAGCAGTGTCCGGTGCGTGCCGGCGGTGGCAAAGAGGCCGGCCGGGCGCTGATCTTCGACCGCGGTGAGGAAGCGCGAGCCGTCACTGAGCAATTGTTCCGTCACCTGCAGCGAGCGCCCGGCGGAGGCCAGCGTGTCGGCAATGCGTTCACGTGCCGGTGCACGGATGCCGGCGCTGAAGTCCGTCTTGAAGTCACGATTGAAGTCGTCGACCGTAATGCCGCGGAACTGGCCGTTGTTTCCTGCGGCGCGCAAGCCGCTCCACGAGGCAACCGAGGTGCTCACGGAGGCAGTCGTGCCGCTGACCGTTGTCGTGCCCGACAGCGGCACGCTCAGGGTGCCGATCGGCTGCATCGCGCGGTCGACGTTGAGCAAGCCCCAGCCATAGATCGTGTCGACGCCGGCGGCGCCAAGATCGGTGGCGGTCTGGAACAGGATCGAGGCCACTTGCCCGGCCTTGAGCTGCGGCCAGGCCCCTTCGATCACGGCCGCGGCACCGGCAACCACCGGTGCGGCCATCGAGGTGCCGCTCATATACACATAGCCGCCCGTCTTGTAGGACGACAGCACGCTGGTGCCGGGCGCAACCATGAACCAGTTGGCAGTGTCGCCGGCACGGTTGGAGAAACTGGCGATCCTGTTGTTCGCGTCGACGGCGCCCACGGCGATGATCTGGCCCTTGGCCCAGGTTTCCTTGGCGTAGCGGGCCGGCCACTGCGGTGCTGCGCCGCCGCTGTTGCCGGCCGCGACCACGACCAGTTTGTCGGCAGCGATGGTGGCCCGCAGTGCGTCCTCGAACGTCAGGCCGAGCTTGGTGCTGCCGCCCAGACTCATGTTGATCACCGACACGCTGCTGTTTCCTGCCGCCAATCGCAGGCCGGAGGCGAGTGCGGTGCTACTCGCGAGCCAGGTCGAGCTTGAGAAGACCTTGATCGGCAGAATTTTCGCGTCCGGTGCGATGCCGTAACTGTAGCCGGTGCCGGTCGATCCGGCGACGATGCCGGCGACATGGGTGCCGTGGCCATTCAGGTCGGTCGGGGTGACATAGCGGCCGATCGACGAATCGAACATCTGCGTGCTGGCCAGCTGCGTTTTCAGTTCGAGATGGGTGCCCATCACGCCGGTGTCGAGTACCGCGACGACCGCGCCAAAGCCGGTGTAGCCACGCGCGTGAGCAAGGTCGGCCTTCACCTGCTTCTGGACGCGGTTGTATGACTTCTCGAGGGAAGTGAGCGGGGCGCCGAGCAGGTCAGTGTCCTGGCCATGCGCAAGAGGGGGGAAGGCCACCGTGATCGCGGCGGCGATGATTGCAAGTCGAAATTTCATTTTGCGCGTCTCCTGGTCCTGCAGCAAAACGCCAAGAGCACGATACAGACTACTGGTACGGCAACCCCGCTAGCATGCCTGACGACAGGTTTAGCCCGGAGGATTTGCGGCCCCGACTTTCGTCGGGTGTGCCCTTGACGCGCAATGTTGTCTCGCACGGTGGATTGTGCGGACCCCACCGTTAACGGCGGAATCGGAGCCGACTTTAGTCCCGTGCCGGGCGATCGGGATTGATGCGGATCAACGTCGTATCAGTACCCCGCCTGAGCGGGGCCTTTGTTACTTTTTGGACTCAGGAATCCGGGCGAAGGGGCAAGCGGGAACTTCGCGACAGCTGGCCGAGGGTCGCCAGCGTCGCGGCGCCGAATGCCGCCCCCGCAAAAAAAGCCCACGACGCGCCGAAGCGTTCCCACAGCAGTCCTGCGAGGGCGCTGGCGATCAGCAGCGCGATGCCGCTGACCAGATTGAAGAAGCCGTAGGCCGTTCCGCGCAGCGCGGCGGGGGCGGTGTCGGCGATCATCGTCGCCAGCAGGCCTTGGGTGATGCCCATGTGCAGACCCCACAACGCGATGCCGGCGGCAAGCCACGGCCAGTCGCTGCTGTACGCCAGCGCGAGGTCGGCGGCGATCAGGATCACCAGTCCAAGCGCCAGCAGGCGGGCGTGGCTCATGCCGTCGGCGAGGCGGCCGAAGGGGTAGGCCGTCAGCGCGTAGACGACGTTCATGCCGATCAGCACCAGCGGCGTGTAGGCGACGGGCAGGCCGCCGTCGAGCGCGCGCAGTACCAGGAAGGCCTCGGAAAAGCGCGCCAGCGCGAACATCGCGCCGACCCCGACGACCCGCCAGTACGCACGCGGCAGCAGGCGCAGGCTGTCGCGGCGGATGGGATTGAGTACCGGCGTTGCCGGCGCCCGTTCCGGTTCGCGCACGCCGAAGAGCAGCAGCGCGACCGACAGGAGGCCGGGAATGATCGCGACCCAGAATACCGCGCGGAAATCGTTCGCCCACAGCAGCATCAGCCCGATGGCGAGCAGCGGGCCGAGGAAGGCGCCGACGGTGTCGAGCGACTGGCGCAGGCCGAAGGCCGCACCGCGCGCCTGCGGCGGGGCGATGTCGGCGATCAGCGCATCGCGGGGCGCACCGCGGATGCCCTTGCCGATGCGGTCGATGAGCCGTGCCGTGAGCACCATGCCGGAGCTGGTCGCCAGCGCGAAGAGCGGCTTCGAGAGCGCACCGAGGCCGTAACCGAGCACCGCCAGCGGCTTGCGTTTGCCCCAGTAATCCGACAAGGCACCGGAAAATACCTTGACGATCAGCGCCGTCGCTTCCGCGGCGCCTTCGATCAGTCCGACGGCAAGCGCGCCGGCGCCGAGCGAGGTGACGAGGAATACCGGCAGCAGGCTGTGGATCATCTCCGAGGACACGTCCATCAGCAGGCTGACGAAACCCAGCATCCAGATCGCTGCGGGGAGCCGTGTCGCGGTGGCGGGGGGCGGCTTCGGTCCAGGGGAGGTGGTGTTCATGTTCCAGGTCCGGGTGTTGGCGTGTGCCCGAGTGTCGGCCGGCCATCATTCTGTCATGAACCCGGCGCGGGCTCTGCAACGCGATGATCGATCCGGACTGTTCCAGATCAAGGTCGTGACGCGGACGGCGCCCTAGCATTTGTCTCCGTCGGCGGTCCGAACGGTGCCGCACTGCAAACCAGCCCTCGCGAACGGTAATGAAACTGCTCTCCCATCCACTCTGGCTTGTCGGATTCCGTCCGTTTTTCAGCCTCGCCTGCCTGTCCGGCCTGAGCCTGCCGATCCTCTGGGCGCTGATGTTCAGTGGCGCGTTGCGCGCGCCGGCGGCGGCGTTTTCGCCGGTGCAATGGCACGCGCACGAAATGTTCTTCGGATTCGGCTGGGCCGTGCTGGGGGGGTTCCTGCTCACGGCTACGAAGAACTGGGTGCAGATCCGCGGTTATCACGGCGTGGCCTTGATGTGGCTGGTCGCCGCGTGGCTGTTCGAGCGCGTTGGCATGGGTTTCGGCGGTAGCTGGCCGCCGGTCTTGTTCTGGTTTTCGAACGCCGTGTTTCTTGGCTCGATCGTGACCATGCTGCTGTGGACACTGCTGCGTTATCACCGGCAGGACAGCTTCAGCGACAACTACTTCTTCCTGTTCATCCTGCCGGCTTTTCTCGTCGCCAAAGTGCTGATGCTCAGCGACGGTCATTTCCAGACCGGTGTGGCGATGGCCGTGGGGCTATTTCGCATCGCGTTTCTGGTGATGCTCGAACGCACCCTGACCCAGTTCATGAAAGGCGCCTTTCAGGCCGAGATCCTGCGCCATCCGCTGCTCGACAATCCGATCAAGCTGCTGGCGCTGATGCTGGTGTTTGCCGGCCTGCTGCCAGCCGTCATGGTAGCGCCGATCCAGCTGGTGCTCGCCTTTCTGCTGGCGGCGCGGTTCGTCTTGTGGAAGCCGCAACTGGCGATGCGCCGGCTCGAACTCGCGGTGATGTACCTCGGCTATGCGGCGATTGTCATCCAGCTGCTACTGGAGTTCGCGGCGCAGATGGAGTCGCCCAGAGGGGTCGGCAGCGTGTCGGTACATGTGTTCACCTTCGGCGTCATGGGCCTGATCATCCCCGCGATGCTGGTCCGCATTTCCAAGGGTCACACCGGGCGCAAGGTAATGTTCGATGCCGGCGACCGGCTGGTGCTGTGGATCATGCTGGCGGCGTTCGTGCTGCGCATCGTGTTGCCGCAGCTGGCTCCCGCCGCCTATACCGCCTGGGTCCATCTCGCCGCCGGCGCATGGTTCGCGTGTTTCGCGATCCTCGGTTGGCGCTACATTCCGTACCTGTTGCAGCCGCGCGTGGACGGCAAGGAGCACTGATCGCCAGGCCGCTTTGTGCTCGGCAATTCAGTTCGGGCGCAGGTCCGGGCTGGCGGCGGCGCGCGCCGATCGGGCGGGTGACTTGAGTACGATCGCGCGTGCGCGCAACTGGCCGCAGCCGGCGTCGACGTCTTGCCCGGCGGACTGGCGCAGCTTGGTCAGGATGCCGTGTTGGTGCAGCTTGAGCGCCATCGCTTCGGCGTGTTCCCGGGTGGGGCGCGTGAAACCGAGTCCGCTGACGGCATTGTAGGGAATGAGGTTCATCACCGCGTATTTGCCGGCGAGCAAACGGGCGATGCCGTCGACTTCCTCGTCGCTGTCATTGACGCCGGCAAGCAGCGTCCATTGGTACTGGATCGGGTAGCCGGTCGAGCGCGCGTACTGCTCGCTCAGTTCGACCAGCTCGGCCGGGTCGATGCGCGGTGCGCGCGGCAGCAATTCGGCGCGCAGATCGGCACGCGTCGTGTGCAGCGACAATGCCAGTGCGGGCTTGACGATGCCGAGCGGCAACCGTTCGAACACGCGGTGGTCGCCGACGGTCGAGAACACCAGGTTCTTGTGGCCGATGCCGCCCTCGGTGCCGAGCAGCTCGATCGCGTCGAGCACGTTGTCCATATTGTGCGCCGGCTCGCCCATGCCCATGAACACCACTTTCTTCACAAAGCGCCGCGCACGCGCGAGTACGACCTGTGCGACGATCTCGGCGCTGCCGAGCTGGCGCAGCAGGCCGTCGCGCCCCGTCATGCAGAAGGCGCAACCGACCGCGCAGCCGACCTGCGTCGATACGCACAGTCCGTCGCGCGGCAGCAGCACGCTTTCGACCGTCTGGCCATCGGCGAGCTCGACCAGCAGGCGCGCGGAGCCGTCCTCGCCCGGATGTTCGGAGCGCAGCCGCGCGAGCGCGTGCAGCTCGTCCGTCAGGGCGGGCAAGGCGGCGCGGACCGGCGCGGGGAAAAAGTCCTCGGGCCGGTCGCGGCCGCTGTCGAGCGGTCGTGCCTGCGTCCACGATCGGAGGACCAGTTGTTCATGACAGGGCTTGGCGCCCGCGGCGCGCAGGCGCTGGCGGAGATGTTCGATACGCATGGGAAGGCGGATGCTAGCACCGCGGGGGCAGGGCGGATAGACGCTGCGGGCGCGAAAGTCGCGGATGCGCAGGACTCAGGGCGCAAGTCGATGACGCCATGAAGCATGCCGGGGCCTCGACAGGCGGGCGCGGATGGTGGTACGAAAGGCGTCGGAAGTGCATGATGAAACAATGCTGCACGACGACAGCCGGGGTTTGCCGCCACTTCTTTCGCGGTCTCCGTGCGAGACACTTGCATGTCAAAGGAACGGTCCCTCAACACAGCCGCCGACAAATGATCGAACCCCTTCTCCTTACCGCCGCCCGCGTTTCGACGTTCAATGGGACGCAGCACCTCACGAACGCCAGCGGATTCTTCTTCGCGCGCGATGAGCGGCTGTTTCTGGTCACGAGCCGACATGTCATTTTCGACGAGCCCAGCAAGCATTTTCCGAACCGCATCGAGATTGAATTGCACATCGATCCGGACAACGTTGCCGCGTCCACCGGCTTCTCGATGCCGCTGTACGATGATGGCCAGGCGGTCTGGCATCAGGGCGTCGACGCAGCGGGCGAAATCGACGTGGCGGTCATCGAAATCAATCGCGCCGCGCTACCCGCCACGACGGTCTACCGGGCCTTCACGCCGCAGCACTTGCTGGGCCGGTTCGATCACCTGGAGGTCGGCACGTCATTGCTGGTGGTGGGTTTTCCGCTTGGTTTTCACGACACGCTGCATCACATGCCGGTGGTGCGCCAAGCGATCATCGCGTCGTCCTTCGGTTTGCGCTTTCAGGGGGAAGGCTATTTCCTCACCGATGCCCGCACCCATCGGGGGACGAGCGGAGCGCCAGTGGTCATGCGCGTGACGGCGCCCGGTCACGCGCTCGGCGATCTGCCGTGGATGCTGCTGGGCGTTCATTCGGCACGGCTCGATGTCGGGACGCGTGATCTGATTCTGGACGAGGCGCTGGGGCTGAACTGTGCCTGGTACGCGGACATCCTGATGATCCTGACGGGGCGGTAAGCCCCGGCTGATTGTCGGCATCGAGGCCGGCTTGTTTCCGACCGGAACGCTGCGGGCCAGGATGCCTGGGCAAATGAAATGCCGGCCCTGTGGCCGGCATTTCGGGCGTCTCCGCCAGCGGCGCTGATCGTTGAGAAGATGCCGCTGCGGCCTTCAGACAGACTCGGTGAAGTGCAGATAGGGCAGCGTGTCGGGGCCGATGCGGATGCGGTGCACCTCCGTCAGGCCGTCGGCCTTGATGAGCACGGTATAGGCGCCGTGGGTGAAGGGGCCGACCATGCCGGGGCCGTGCAGCGTCAGTTGTACGAGATTGCGGCCGCTGGCGTCGAGCACGCGGATGCGCGCCCGTGCCGCCGGATGGGGCAACGGGGCAGCCGAGGCAGGTAGCGGGAACGCATGCTGGTACGCACTGCGTCCGGCGTCTTCGCCTGACTCATCCGTGCGCGAGCTGGTTTCGAACTGTCCGGCCGGAGGGCGCGACTCCCTGCCGTCGGCGCTGGCCGGCGCGACGTTCGCGCCGATCGCGAAGCTGGCCGCGGCGAGTTGGAGGAAGTGCCGCAGCACACGTCGGGAAATCCGCTGTCTGTTTTTCATGCATGTCTCCGTGGTGGTGGCCGCATGGGGGCGGCCGGTGCTTGCGTGGTTGGTGGGTCAGCTGAGTTCGATCGGTACAAAGATGTGGGCGTCCTCGCGTTGAATCAAGAGCGCGACATGTTTGCCGACCCCGGCGAGCAGCTCGCGCAGTTCGTCCACGCCGCTGACCGGCTTGCCGTTCACCGCGAGGATCACGTCGCCCTGCTGGATGCCGGCACGCGCGGCCGGTCCGCCGGCGTCGAGCACCAGCAGGCCGCCTTCCGTTTCGGCCTGCCGCTGTTCCTCCTGCGTGAGCGGGCGCACCGCCACGCCGAGGCGGCCGCGGTCGGCCTGCACGTCGTCGTCGCTCGCGACCTTGGCGGGCTTCTGCTCGCCGACGGTGACGGTCACGCTGCGCGCCTTGCCCTTGTGCCACACCTCGAGCGTGACCGGTTTGCCGGGGCTTGTTGCCGCCACCTTGGGCGGCAGTTCGGCGGAGGAGGCGACCGGCTCGCCATCGATCTTCAGGATCACGTCGCCGGCCTCCAGGCCGGCTTTCGCGGCGGGACTGTCGTTCTCGACATGGCTGATGAGTGCGCCCCGCGACGTATCGAGCCCGAAGGACTCCGCGAGCCCCTGATTGAGGTCCTGGATGGCCACGCCGAGGCGGCCGCGCGTCACCTTGCCGTGGGTGATCAACTGGTCCTTCACGTGGGCGGCGACGTTGATCGGAATCGCGAACGACACGCCCTGGTAGCCGCCCGAGCGGCTGTAGATCTGCGAGTTGATGCCGACGACCTCGCCCTTGAGATTGAGCAGCGGGCCGCCGGAATTGCCGGGATTGATCGCGACGTCGGTCTGGATGAAGGGCACGTAGCCTTCGTCCGGCAGGGAGCGCGATTTCGCCGAAACGATACCGGCGGTGACGCTGTTCTCGAATCCGAACGGCGAGCCGATGGCGAGTACCCAGTCGCCGACGCGCGTCTCGGCCGGATCGCCCAGGGGCACCGTGGGCAGGTCGTGCGCGTCGATGCGCAGGACGGCGACGTCGGTCGGCTTGTCGAAGCCGATGACCTTGGCGCTGAACTCGCGTTTGTCGGTGAGCTTCACCGTGACGTGCTTGGCATCGGCGACGACGTGCGCGTTCGTCAGGATGATGCCGTCGGCGCTGACGATGAAACCGGAGCCCTGGCCGTGGGTGATCTGTTCGCCCGGCGGCATCCGGAACTGCGGGCCGAAGCGGCGGAAGAATTCGGAGAACGGGTCGTCCGGGTCCAGCTGGCCGAGTGGCGATTGTCCGCGCGCGGCGGTCTTCACCGTGCCTTCGACACTGATATTGACGACCGCCGGCCCGAATTGCTCGACGATGCTGTTGAAGTTCGGCAGCGTGACCGTCGCCACCGGGCGGGTAGCGCTGGGCGTGGCGAGCGCGGCGGCCGTGGCTGACGGCGCGGCTTCCGCCTGGGCGGACTGGATGGAGCGGGCGGCTTCATAGCCGCCGAAAAAGATCGCCGCAACCGCCGCGGCGATCGCGGAGAGCTTGATGGCCTGGGATTTCATGTCGGGCTCCTGTGACTGGAACGGGCATGCAGTACCCGCGACAGTTGCAATCTAGCGAGGCCCGACTTAACGCAAACTTAAGACTCCGGCACAGGCTCCGCAGGCGGAAAACCGACGGCGACGCGCAGGCCGCCATGCGGCGAGCTGTCGAGCACCAGGCGCGCACCGTGACGGTCGGCAATGCTGTGCACGATGGCGAGTCCCAGCCCGCTGCCGGACTGCTCTTGCCCGGCGCGGCGGTAGAAGCGGTCGAGCACGCGTTCGCGTTCATCCGGCGGGATGCCCGGGCCGCTGTCGCTGACGCGCAGCCAGCAGGTCGCCGCCGCGGTGCCGGCGTCGCTGACGGAGACCCCGACATCGACACGACCGCCTTCCGGCGTGTAGCGGATCGCGTTGTCGATCAGGTTGCCGACCAGCGTGCGCAGTGCGGCGGCGTCACCGCTGACGACGGCGGTGTCGTCGAGCGTGTCGGCGCCGAGGTCGATGTGGCGGGCGTCGGCAAGCGGGGTGTGGTCGGCGAGACTCTGGCGGGCGACGTCGGCAAGTGCGATGCGGCTGCGTGGCGCATTCGTGGCCGCGCCCGGTTCCTGGCGCGCGAGTGTCAGCAATTGCTGCACCAGGTGCGTGGCGCGCTGCAGGCCGGTCCGCAGTTCCGCCAGCGCGGCGCGGCGGGCAGTTTCGTCGTCGGCGCGTTCGCTCAACTGCAGCTGGATCTGCAGCGCCGCGAGCGGCGTGCGCAGTTCGTGCGCGGCGTCGGCGACAAAGGCCCGCTGCGCGCTCAGCGCATGGTCGAGTCGCTCGAGTAGCCGGTTCAGCGCCCGCACCAGCGGCTGTGCTTCCTCCGGGACGTCGGTGGTCGGCAGCGCGTCGAGCGAATCGGCGCGACGGGTGGCGACCTCGCGGGCGAGGCGCTCGAGCGGCCGCAGCCCGCGCCCGACCAGATACCAGACGAGCGCACCGAGCAGCGGCACCAGCACCAGCAGCGGCATCAGCGTATGTAGTGCGGCATTGGCCGCCATGCGGCTGCGCACCGCCATCGGCTGCGCGATCTGGATCACATGGTCGAGCAGTGGAATCGAGAATACGCGCCACTCGCCTTCGGTGGTCCTGACCGTGTTGTAGCCAAACTGCGCGAGCGAGGGCAGCGCGCTGTGCGGATGCGACAGGTAGAGCCGCACGCCGCTGTCGTCCCAGATCTGGATGACGAAATCCAGCGATTCCTCGGGCGGGGCAAGCGGCGGGGTGCTCGGCTGGCCGAACTGCTGGTCGCGCAGCGACAGTGCGAACTGGCGCAACTGGTAGTCCATCAGCGCATCGATCTCGCTGCGCGCCGTGCGGTAGGTCGCCAGCCCGCCGATCGCGAACACGAGGACGAGCGCGCCCAGCAGCGATAGCAGCAGTGTGCGGCGCAGCGATCTCATGTCTGGCCCGGCACGTAGTAGCCGACGCCGCGCAGGTTGCGGATCCAGTCGGCACCCAGTTTGCGGCGCAGCGAATGGATATGCACCTCGACCGTGTTGCTTTCCACTTCTTCGCCCCAGCCGTAGATGCGCTCTTCGAGTTGTGCGCGCGACAGGGGTTTGCCGGGTTGTTCGAGCAAGGCGCTCAGCAGCGCGAATTCGCGCACCGACAGGCGCACCGGTTCGCCGTCCAGCGTCACTGCATGACTTGCCGGGTCGAGCTGCAGCGCGCCGAGCGTGATCACCGGTCTGGCCTGGCCGCGCTGGCGGCGCAACAGCGCACGCACGCGGGCGCCGAGTTCGTCGAGGTCGAAAGGCTTGACGAGATAGTCGTCCGCGCCGGCGTCCAGCCCGCGGATGCGATCGGCGACGGCGTCGCGGGCGGTCATCACCAGCACCGGCAGCGTGTTGCCAGCGGCGCGCAGGCGTTGCAGCAATTCGATGCCGTCGCGGCGCGGCAGGCCCAGGTCGAGCAGCAGCAACTCATAGGGATTGTCGCGAACGGCGAGTTCGGCGGCGATGCCGTCGCGCACCCAGTCCACCGCGTAGCCGTCCTGGCGCAGTGCCTGCTGCACGCCGGCGCCGATCATCGGGTCGTCTTCGATTAGCAGGAGTCTCATCGTGGCGAAAGGGGGGCGAGGAACCCGGGGACCTGATTCTAATCCATCACTCCAGCGCCCATCGCGGGCTTCGGATACGCTGCCGTTAATCGCTCTGGAATACGATTGAGTAAATGACCGGATGACCCCTGCCATGTTCCACTTCCCGATTCGTTGGTGCGTCATGTTGATCGCGTTGCTGCCGCTGTCGCATTCGACGATCGCCGTCGATGCCCCGTCCCTGGTGTCGGAGGGTGATGTCCGGGTCGAGCGCGCCGGGGGTAGCTTCACCGTGGATCTGCTGGCGCATGCACCGGTGAGTCCCGCGCAGGCCTGGGCGGTGCTTACGGATTTCGAGCACATGGCGGACTTCGTGCCGAATCTCAGGACCAGCGTGGTGACTGAACGCACGGATACGCTCGTCCGCGTGCGCCAGTCCGGGACCGCCCGCTACGGCATTTTCTGGACGGATTTCGAGTCGGTGCGCGAAGTCCGGTTGTTTCCGCCGCATGAGATTCGCGCACATGGTGTCGGCGGCAACGTCAGGCGCATGGACAGCGTGATGAGGCTGGAGCCCGAGACGGGCGGAACCCTTTTGCGGTATCACGCCGAAGTGCAGCCGGATTTCTGGCTGCCGCCGCTGCTCGGGCCTTCCTTCGTGCGGCATGAAACAGCGGAGCAATTCGCCGCGATCATCCAGGAAATGGTCCGGCGCCGCTGAGGTGAGGGTCTCGACGCGTGCGACACGTTCGATGGCCGTCGAATCGATACCCCGTCGTTATGGGGGCTCATTGGTCCGCGCGCAGCGCCGCACGTGCTCAGGGGCGCGACATGCGTAAGTCGTGCGCAGGTTTGCCTGCCCGTCGGGCGAAGACCGCAGATCGGTGCGGCCGCGACGACAATGCTTGACTACGTCGGCTGGAAATAATATTTTTGGGATGTCCCAAGGGGGAGTAGCTCTCCGCCGCGGCGTCGTCAATCCGGAAAAGCTCGCAGTGCGAGGGTTTTTCCCGGCGCCCCGGGTGGTTGTCGCAAGACGGCCGCGAGCAAGACCTTTGCCATGATGGCGAAGGTCCCCTTGTCAGCACCACGGCCCTTCGTCCTCAGCGGACAAAGGGCCGTTCTGTTTCAGCGCCTGCGGGTGCCGGCAGAACGGAAAGCCGTCTCTGACAAGGAGTCTTCCGATGGAAACGATTGGTATATGGTGGATGTGGGCGGGCTTCTTCGCCATCGTCCTGGTCATGCTGGCGATCGACCTGTTCGTGGTCGGCGGTGGCAAGCAGCATCGCGTCAGCTTCCGCGAGGCGGCGACGTGGTCCGCCGTCTGGGTCGGCGTGTCGCTGACATTCGCGGCCGGCCTGTGGGCCTACCTCGACGGCACGCTGGGGCGCGAGATCGCCAACCAGAAGGCGCTCGAATACCTGACGGGCTACCTGATCGAGAAATCGCTGGCGGTCGATAACGTTTTTGTCTGGCTGATGTTGTTCAGCTACTTCGCGGTGCCGCTTGAATTGCAGAAGCGCGTTCTCGCCTTTGGTGTGCTCGGCGCGATCGTGCTGCGCACGATCATGATCTTCGCCGGGGTGTGGCTGATCGCGAAGTTCCACTGGATTCTCTATCTCTTCGGCGCTTTCCTGTTGTTCACCGGCATCAAGATGTGGTGGTTCGCCGAGGCCAAGCCGGATCTGGGGAACAATCCGCTGATTCGCTGGCTGCGCGGGCACTTGAAACTCACTGACACGCTTTGCGGCGAACACTTCTTCGTCGTGCGCGAGGAGGCTGGCCGCGTCGTTCGCTACGCCACGCCGCTATTCCTTGTGCTGGTGCTGGTCGAGGTCTCGGACGTGATCTTCGCCGTCGATTCGATCCCGGCGATTTTCGCTATCACGACCGACCCGTTCATCGTGCTGACCTCGAATGTCTTCGCGATTCTCGGCCTGCGTGCGATGTACTTCCTGCTCGCGGACATGGCGGACCGTTTTTCGCTGCTGAAGTACGGTCTCGCGCTGGTGCTGGTCTTCATCGGCACGAAGATGTTGCTGGTCGACGTGGTCAAGATCCCGGCGCTGGTGTCGCTCGCCGTCGTCGCGACCCTCATTGCGGGCGCGATCGTCCTGTCGCTGCGCATGGCGGCGCCCGGCGTGCGTAAACCGGCTTCCCGATGACGGCGGCTTCGCCGGCCTGACGGTGGTGTGACCGTGTGCCCCGGCTGAGACCGGCGCGCGCGAACTCGCGGCCTGTGCAAGACGAGCCTTGCACGGGCCGTCTTTCCTCCTGCGCGGAGGCCGCGAGAGCGGGGGGCTTCAGCGTCGCGGCGGCGCGTTGTAGGGCGCGAACAACTCCGCGATCCAGTCGACGAAGACGCGGACCTTGGCGCTTAAATGGCGATTCGGCGGATAGACCACATAGACCGGGAAGCCAGGGCTGGTCCAGTCCCCCAGCACCGGCACCAGTTCCCCGCTCGCCAGATGCGGGCCGATCATGAAATCGGGCATCTGCATGATTCCAAGCCCTTCCAGTCCCGCCGCGAGATAGGCATTGCTGTCGTTGACTGCAACGACATAACGGCCGGGCAGCGCGATGTGCTCGTCTCCGCGCTGGAATTCGAACGGCGAGAGCCGGCCTGTGCCGGCGGAGAAATAGCCCACGACACGGTGCTGCCCGTTGAGCTCGGAAGGATGTGCGGGCACCCCGTAGGCTGCGAGGTAGTCCGGCGCGGCACAGGTTACGTATTCGACCTGGGCGATGCGCCGCGCGACCAGCGATTCGTCCTCGAGCCGTCCGGCTCGGACCACGCAATCGACGTTGTCGGCAATCAGGTTCACGAGTCGGTCGCCGACGCCGAGATCGATCTGGATGTCGGGATAGCGCGCGTGGAAGGCGTGCAGCGCCGGGATGATCATCTGACGCGCGACGGAGGCCGGGACGTCGACGCGGATGCGGCCTTTCGGCGAGGCCTGCGCGTTCGACACGCTGGCGTCGATCTCCTCCAGTTCGGTCAGCAGTCGCGCGGTCCGCTCGTAGTAGGCGGCCCCGTCGGCGGTAACCGTCACGCGGCGCGTCGTGCGGTTGAGCAATTTCACGCGCAGATGCGCTTCCAGGCTCTGGATCAGCTTCGTGACGGTCGGCTTGGGCATGCCGAGGGAATCGGCCGCCTTGGTGAATGTGCCCGCTTCGACCACGCGCGCGAATACGCGCAGTGCCAGAAATTGGTCCATCTGCATCTCCTCCGATCTGCCAGCGCTGATTGTCGCGGCAGGATTATTCACCAATGGAAATAAAGAAGCTATGGATTGATTATTTATTCATTGACGAGCGACATCTATCGTTCAGGGCATCAGCTCGTGGGCGGGGGAGGCAGGCGTCCTTGCGATAGCGGGCCGTGGGTCGATTGTCGATCCAGGCTGAGCGATTCTCGACGCAAAAAAAAAGGTGTTGACTCCGTACTTAACTACGGACTTTAGGATGCCTCCCGTTCCCCCGCCCCTGTGAGCGCAGGTCGGAACAAATCAAAACAAAGGAGTTTGCCATGTCCCCAGAGAGCCATTCGAAGCGCCGCCGGCTGTGGGCCGCCGGCCTTGCCGTCACTGCCCTGACCGCCGTTTCTGCTACCGTCCTTGGCCTGCGCTCGTCGCAGGTCGAAGCGAACCCGTCCGCCGGCGCGCCGCCCGCGACGCCGGTGTCGGTTGCGACCGTCGCGCTGCGCGAGGTGGCGACCTGGGACGAATTCTCCGGCCGGCTCGAAGCGGTCGAGCGGGTCGACATCCGCTCGCGCGTCGCCGGCACGGTGCAGGCGGTGCATTTTCGCGAGGGCGGGCTGGTGAAGGCGGGCGAGTTGCTGATCACGATCGATCCCGCCCCCTATGCGGCAGAGGCCGATCGCGCCGCCGCGCAGGTGGCCGCCGCGCAGGCGCGCGTCGCCTTCACGACGAGCGAACATGACCGTGCGCAGCGCCTGTGGGAGCAGCGCGCGATCGCCGAGCGCGAACTCGAGGAACGCGCGAACGCCCGGCGCGCCGCCGAGGCCGAGCTGCGCGCCGCCCAGGCCGCGCTGCAGTCGGCGCGGCTGAATCTCGGTTACACGCAGGTGCGCGCGCCGGTTTCGGGTCGTGCGGGCCGGCTCGACGTCACCGTCGGCAACCTCGTCGCCGCCGGTCCCGGGGCGCCGGTGCTGACGACGCTGGTGTCCGTTAGCCCGATCTACGCGAGCTTCGAGGCCGACGAGCAGATCGTCACCCGTGCGCTGCAGGGCCTGCGCGACGCGAACGGGAAAGCGGCGCGGCTCGACAGCATCCCGGTGCAGATGGGGACCGCCGCGACTCCCGAGTTGCCGTTCGCGGGGCACCTGCAACTGGTGGACAACCAGGTCGATCCGCGCAGCGGCACGGTGCGCGTGCGTGCGGTGTTCGACAACCCGGACGGCAGCCTGATGCCGGGGCAGTTCGCGAAACTGAGGATGGGGCGCACCGCGAATGCCCCGGCGGTGCTCATCGACGAGCGCGCGGTCGGCACCGACCAGAGCCGCAAGTTCGTGCTGGTCGTCGACGCCGACAGCAAGGCCGAGTACCGCGAGGTGACGCTCGGCGGCGCGGCCGAAGGGCTGCGCATCGTGACCGCCGGTCTGCAGGCGGGTGAGCGCATCGTCGTCAATGGTTTGCAGCGCGTCCGCCCGGGGGCACTCGTCGCGCCGCAGCCGGTGGCGATGGACGGGCGTACCGAGGGGCGCACCGAAAGCGCCATGCGTGCCGCCGGCGCGCCGCAATCCTGACCCGCCCGCTACCGAGGACACCACCATGAATCTGTCCCGATTCTTCATCGACCGCCCGATCTTTGCCGGCGTGCTGTCGCTGCTGATGCTCGTCTCCGGCCTGCTGGCGCTGCGCGTGCTGCCGATCTCCGAGTACCCGGAAGTCGTGCCGCCATCGGTCGTCGTGCGCGCCCAGTATCCCGGCGCCAACCCCAAGGTGATCGCCGAAACGGTGGCGACGCCGCTCGAGGAAGCGATCAACGGCGTCGAAGGCATGCTCTACATGGGCAGCCAGGCGACGACCGACGGCCTGATGACGCTGACCGTTACCTTCCGCCTCGGCACCGACCCGGACAAGGCGCAGCAGCTGGTGCAGAACCGCGTCGCGCAGGCCGAACCGCGCCTGCCGGAGGAGGTGCGCCGCCTCGGCGTGACGACGGTCAAGAGCTCGCCCGACCTGACGATGGTCGTGCATTTGCTGTCGCCGAACGGCCGCTACGACATGACCTACCTGCGCAACTACGCGCTGCTCAACGTCAAGGATCGTCTCGCGCGCATCGACGGCGTCGGCCAGGTGCAGCTCTTCGGCTCCGGCGACTATTCGATGCGCATCTGGCTCGACCCGCAGAAAGTCGCCGCGCGCGGCCTGTCGGCGGGCGACGTGGTGCGCGCGATTCGCGAGCAGAACGTGCAGGCCGCGGCCGGCGTGGTCGGCGCCTCGCCCGGCCTGCCCGGCATCGATCTGCAGCTGTCGGTGAATGCCCGCGGGCGCCTGCAGAGCGAGGATGAGTTCGGCGACATCATCGTGCGTACCGGTGCGGATGGCGCGGTGACGCGCCTGCGTGATCTCGGCCGCATCGAGCTGGGTGCGTCCGAATACGCGCTGCGCTCCTTGCTCGACAACAAGGACGCGGTCGCGATTCCGGTGTTCCAGGCGCCGGGCTCCAACGCGATCGAGATCTCCGACCACGTCCGCGAGACGATGCAGCAGTTGAAGCAGCACATGCCCGAAGGTGTCGATTACGAGATCGTCTATGACACGACGCAGTTCGTGCGCGCGTCGATCGAAGCCGTGGTGAAGACCCTGCTCGAAGCGGTCGCGCTGGTCGTGCTCGTCGTGATCCTGTTCCTGCAGACCTGGCGCGCGTCGATCATCCCGCTGCTGGCGGTGCCGGTGTCGATCGTCGGCACGTTCGCGGTGATGCATCTCTTCGGCTTCTCGATCAACGCGCTGAGCCTCTTCGGCCTGGTGCTCGCGATCGGCATCGTCGTCGATGACGCGATCGTCGTCGTCGAGAACGTCGAGCGCAACATCGAGGCGGGGCTTACGCCGCGCGAAGCGACCTACCGCGCGATGCGCGAAGTCTCCGGCCCGATCATCGCGATCGCGCTGGTGCTGATCGCGGTGTTCGTGCCGCTCGCCTTCATCACCGGTCTCAGCGGCCAGTTCTACAAGCAGTTCGCGCTGACGATCGCGATGTCGACAGTGATCTCGGCGATCAATTCGCTGACCTTGTCGCCGGCGCTGTCTGCGCTGTTGCTGCGAGGGCACGACGCGCCGAAGGACGCGCTGACGCGCGGCATGGACAAGGTCTTCGGCCGCTTCTTCGGCGCCTTCAACCGCACCTTCCGTCGCGGCGCGGAAGCCTACGGCGGCGGCGTGCGCGGCGCGATCGGGCGCAAGGCGGTGATGATGGCGGTGTACCTCGGGCTCGTCGGGCTGACGGTGGGACTCTTCAAGGCAGTGCCGGGCGGCTTCGTGCCGGCGCAGGACAAGCAGTACCTGATCGGCTTCGCGCAACTGCCCGACGGCGCGACGCTCGACCGCACCGAGGCGGTGATCCGCCGCATGGGCGAGATCGCGCTGGCGCAGCCGGGCGTCGAACACGCCGTCGCTTTCCCGGGCCTGTCGATCAACGGCTTCACCAACAGCTCGAACTCGGGGATCGTGTTCACGCCGCTCAAGCCTTTCGCCGAGCGCAAGGGCGAGGCGCTGAGTGCAGGTGCGATCGCGATGGAGCTGAACAAGAAGTTCGCCGGCATCGAGGACGCCTTCATCGTGATGTTCCCGCCGCCGCCGGTGCAGGGACTGGGGACGACCGGCGGCTTCAAGCTGCAGCTCGAAGACCGCGCCTCGCTCGGCTACGAGGCGCTCGACGCCGCGACCAAGGCCTTCCTCGCGAAAGCCTCCAAGGCGCCCGAGCTCGCAGGCCTGTTCTCCAGCTACCAGGTGAACGTGCCGCAGCTCTATGCCGACATCGACCGCACGCGCGCGCGCCAGCTGGGCATCCCGGTCACCGAAGTCTTCGACACGATGCAGATCTACCTCGGCAGCCTGTACGTGAACGACTTCAACCGCTTCGGCCGGACCTATTCGGTGCGCGTGCAGGCCGACGCCCCGTTCCGCGCCCGCGCCGAAGACGTCGGCCTGCTCAAGGTGCGCTCGCAGACCGGCGAGATGGTGCCGCTGTCGGCGCTGATGAACATCGAATCGAGTTTCGGCCCGGAGCGCGCGATGCGCTACAACGGCTTCCTCTCGGCCGACATCAGCGGCGCACCGGCGCCCGGCTTTTCGTCGGGGCAGGCGCGCGAGGCGGTCGAACGCATCGCCGCCGAAACCCTGCCGCAGGGCATCAGCCTCGAGTGGACCGAGCTCACCTACCAGGAGATCCTCGCCGGCAACTCGGCGGTGTGGGTGTTCCCGCTTGCGATCCTGCTGGTGTTCCTGGTGCTCGCCGCGCAGTACGAGAGCCTGACGCTGCCGCTGGCGATCATCCTGATCGTGCCGATGGGCCTGCTCGCGGCGATGACCGGCGTGTGGCTGTCGGGCGGCGACAACAACGTGTTCACGCAGATCGGCCTGATCGTGCTGGTCGGGCTGTCGGCGAAGAACGCGATCCTGATCGTCGAGTTCGCCCGTGAGCTGGAGTTCGCCGGCCGCACGCCGATCCAGGCGGCGATCGAGGCGAGCCGCCTGCGCCTGCGCCCGATCCTCATGACCTCGCTCGCCTTCGTCATGGGGGTGCTGCCGCTGGTGCTGTCGACCGGCGCCGGCGCCGAGATGCGCAGCGCGATGGGTGTCGCGGTGTTCGCCGGCATGATCGGCGTGACCGCCTTCGGGCTCTTCCTGACGCCGGTGTTCTACGTGCTGCTGCGCCGGCTCGGCGGCAATCGCGCGCTGAAGCTGCACGGCGAGATCCCGCATCTCGAAGCCTTCGCCGGCTCGCCCGCGACGGGCGGCGCAGCGACCGTGCCCGGGCTCGCGGCACCGCGCTCGCATCACGAATGAGCAGGCGCGAACAAACGTCGAACAGAATTGAGGACATCGACATGACATTGCTGAACAATCCGCTGCGCACCGCGCTTGCGCCGCTCCTCGTCGCCCTCGTGCTGGCAGGTTGCGCCTCCGCCCCGGCGATCGATCCCGCCGCCTTGCCGACGGCACCTGCGGCCTTCAAGGAAGGTGACGGCCGCTGGACGCAGGCGGTGGCGCCGGCCGATGCACCGTCCGACGGGACGTGGTGGAAAGCCTTTGCCGATCCGGTGCTGGACGGACTGGTTGACCGTGCGCTGGAACGCAACAACAGCATCCAGATCGCCGCCGCCCGGCTTGCGCAGTCGCGTGCGCTGCTGCAGGCGACCGACGCCGATCGCTCGATCCAGGTCGGCGTCGGCGCCGACGTCACGCGCCAGGGAGGGGCGCTCGCGAACGCGTCCGGCGCCGCCGGCACGCTGGTCCGCGCCGGGGCGAACTTCTCGTGGGAGCTCGACCTCTTCGGGCGCCTTGCGCAGGCGAGCAACGCGGCCGCGCTCGATGCCGACAGCCGCGCAGCCTTGCTGCACAGCGCGCGGCTCGTCGTGCAGGCCGACGTCGCGCGCGGCTACCTCGCCGTGCGCGCGCTCGACGCCGAGCGGGCGCTGGTGCGCGAGACGGTCGGCGCTTATCGCGACACGCTGGCGCTCACCGAACGCCGCTTCGAAGCCGGCGACATCGCCGAACTCGATGTCGCGCGCGTGCGCACCGAACTCGCCGCGACCGAGTCGGACGCGCTGGGTCTCGATCGCCGCCGCGCCGAGCTCGAACATGCGCTCGCGGTGCTGGTCGGCGACGCGGCATCCGACTTCCGCCTCGACGTCGCCGACTGGCGCACCGCGCTGCCAGTGATCCCGGCCGGCGTACCGAGTACGGTGCTCGTGCGCCGCCCCGACATCGCCGCCGCCCGCCAGTCGATGCTCGCGGCCCAGGCGCGTGTCGGCGTCGCGCAGGCCGCGTGGTTCCCGAACATTGCGCTGACCGGCTCGGGCGGCTTCGCGTCGCCTGATCTGGGCGATCTCTTCAAGTGGTCGGCGCGCTCCTGGGGCATCGGCGCCCTGTTGTCGCTTCCGATCCTCGACGGCGGCCGGCGCGACGCCGGGGTGCGCAATGCGAACGCGGAACTCGATGCCGCGCTCGCCGGCTACCGCGAGCAGGTGCTGGTCGCGTTCAAGGACGTCGAAGACCAGCTGTCGTCCTTGCGGCTGCTCGCCGATCAGGGCGAGGCCCAGTCACGTGCCGTCGCGTCGGCGAGCCGCGCGACGGTGTTGTCGGACGTGCGCTATCGCAACGGCCTCGTCAGTCAACTCGACCTGCTGGACGCGCGGCGCAGCGAATTGCGCAACCGGCGCGAGGCCCTGCAGGTGCGTGCGGCGCAATACCAGGCGACGGTCGGACTGGTGCGCGCGCTGGGGGGCGGCTGGGGACCGACCGAGAGCGGGGGCGTGGCCGCCGCGCGGACGGCGCCTGGCCGCGCCGGCGGCTGATCGGGCGCGGTTTGCGGCCGCCGCGAATTCAGCGCCGTGCCTGACGGGGGGCGTCGAGCTCCTCGTCAGTGCCGTGTGTAACGGTGGCCTCCATTTCGATATTGGCGAGCGCCTGTGCGGCGCGTTGCAGCGCGGGCAGGAAGTGGAGCGCCTTGTCGGCCGTCAGACGCATGATGGGCGCCTGAATCGCGATGCCGATATTGGAATGCCCATGCTTGACCGGAACGAGTACGGCGACGCACAGCAGGCCGGGCAGGAATTCCTCGTTGTCGAGCGCGTAGCCGTTGCGCTTGACGGTCTCGATTTCGCGCTCGAGCGCCTCGAAGTCGGTGATCGTGTTCGCCGTGAAGCGTTCCAGCGGCATATGGGCGAGGAGGCGGCGACGCTGTGCCGGCGTCATCTGCGCGAGAAACAGTTTGCCGGTGGCGGAGCAGTGCGCCGGCACCTTCGAACCGGGATGCAGGTAGAAGCGCAGCGGCGCTGCGGTTTCGACACGGTCGAGATAGACCACTTCGCTGCCGTTGAACGCGGTGAGGTTGCCGCTTTCGCCGACTTCCTCGACGAGTTGTCGCAGCACGACGTGGCGGGCGCCATGCATCGTGTTGTTGAGGAGCAGGTTCTCGGCGAGGCGTCGCAGCCGCACGCCGGTGCTGTACTGGCGGCCGTCGCCGTCGCGCTGGAGCATGCCGGCGCTTTCGAGCTGCTGCAACATGCGGTGCAGGGTCGGTTTCGGCAGACCCGTTTCCTCGACCAGACCCTGCAGGGAAAAGAATTGATCCTTCTCCGCGATCACTTCGAGAAGCCCGAATAGCCGCATCGTGGGCGTGTCCCCGTCGATCTTTCCGGGTTCCGACCGAAGAGGGTGAGGCTCGTTCATCGCAGGCTCCTCGTTGAAATTTCTATTTAAGGTACAAATCGTACCGTTTTCTGTAATTTTTGTGTTGACGTTTTGTATCTGTCGCTCTAGAGTTCGTTCACGTTTCGAATATCGGAACAAATTGTACCGAATAAGATTAAATGTGTTCGCGGCGGGCGAACCCAGTTGAGCGCACAAGACCGCCACGTACCGCCCGACAAACGTAGCGTGGATTCGAGCATCCCTCCTCAACCCCGTTTACCCCCGGGGTTGCGACTTCGCCGGAACCGACCCCTCCTACCCCTTCGGTTCCGGCAATTTTTTTGGGTGAACAGAATGAGAGCAATCAATCGGATCATCGACAGCGCGCGGGCAGCGCCGCGGCGCATCGTGCTGAGCGAAGGCGACGACCCGCGGGTGCTGCAGGCGGCGTTGCGGGCGACACGCGAGGGGACGGCGAAGATCATCCTCGCCGGCAATCGTGCGGCGATCGAGAGTTGCGCGTACCGGGAAGGCATCGAGCTGGCGGGCATGGAGGTGGTCGATCCCGCCCGCTCGCACCTGACGCCGGATTTCGTGCAGGAACTGCTGCGGCTACGCGCACACAAGGGCATGACCTTGGCGCAGGCACAGCGCGAGGTGCTCGATCCGCTGTGTTTCGCGAACCTGATGGTGCGGCTCGGTCATGCGGACGGCTCGGTGTCGGGGGCGGTGCGCACGACGGCCGACGTGGTGCGCAATGCGATCCAGATCATCGGCCTGAACAAGTCGTTCAAGCTGGTGTCGAGCTTCTTCCTGATGATGCTGTGCGAGCCTTTCCACAGCCTCAAGGGCGGGCTGATCTTCTCCGACTGCGGGCTGGTGGTCGATCCGGACGCGATAGAGTTGTCCGAGATCGCGATGGCGGCCGCTGACAGCGCGCGCAATCTGCTGATGGAAGAGCCGCGCGTGGCGATGCTGTCGTTCTCGACGAGCGGCAGCGCCAGGCACGCGGCGGTCGACAAGGTGGTGGAGGCCGCACGGCGGGTGAAGGAAATGCGCCCGGCGCTCGCGATCGACGGCGACGTGCAGCTCGACGCGGCGATCGTCGCCGAGATCGCGAACCGCAAGCTGCCGGACTCGCAGGTGAAGGGCAGGGCCAACGTGCTGATCTTCCCGAACCTCGAAGCGGGCAATATCGGCTACAAACTCGCCGAGCGCGTCGGCGGCGCGGTTGCGATCGGGCCGCTGTTGCAAGGGCTCGCGAAGCCGGCGAACGACCTGTCGCGCGGCTGCAGTGCCGAAGACGTGTTCTATGTGATCGCGGTTACTGTCGTGCAGGCGCAGGCGGCCGCACACTGCCTGTCCGACCAATGCGCCGCGCCCGTGTGAGATGAACGCCGAGACCCTGCTGCCGCTGATCCTGGTGATCGCGGTCGCCACCTATTTTCAGACCGTTACCGGCTTCGGGCTGGGGATGATCGTGATGGGCGCGACCAGCGGCATGCATCTCGCGTCGGTGGCGACGGTCGCCGCGGTCGTGAGCCTGGTGACGCTGACGAACAGTGTCGTCGCGTTGCCGGGGCGGCTGCACGACATCGACTGGCGGGCGGCGCGGGCGGCGAGCGTCGGTATCCTGCCGGCGATCGTCACCGGCGTGCTGCTGCTCGAGTACCTGAGCAGCGCCGCGGCCGGCGTGCTGCAGCTCCTTCTCGGCATCGTCATCGTGCAGGGCAGCATCGGCTTCGCGCTGCGCCCGGTGCAGCTCGACGAGCGTTCGTCCGATTTCAGCTTCGCCGCGAGCGGTTTCTTCTCCGGCCTGAGCGGTGGCCTGTTCGGCGTCGCCGGTCCGCCGCTGATTTTCCAGTTCTATCGTCAGCCGATGGAGCCGGTCGCCGTTCGCAACATGCTGCTGTTGTTGTTTACGATCACGTCCGGGACACGTTCGCTGTATCTCGGCGTGCAGGGACGTCTGGATGGCGAGATCTGGACGCTCGCCGCCGTCGCGGTGCCGGTCGTCGCGCTCGCGACCGTGATCGGCCGCCGCTACCCGCCACCGCTCGCCGCACGGACGATGCGACGCATCGTATTCCTCGTGCTGATGCTGATCGGGGCGTACCTGGTGATGTCGGCCGTGCCGGCCATCGCGGACTTCTGAGCCCGCGGGCGGGCTGAACGCCTGCTTTCGCCTTCCTCCCGAATCCTTCGGGCGCGTCGCGGCGCGCTGGTGCGAACGTGCGATTTCCGGACGTCGTTCGGTTTCTGGCCGTAGCGTTCTGCCGTTCGTCTCTGTTGCGCCGCATGGTCGATTCGCGCGACTTCCTTCTCCACGCTTGATTGCACGATTGCTGCATTGCAAGGCTGTCGAACCGGCACGCCTACTGCAATAGGAAACGCGGGGCCAGCAACATCGGCGACTCGCCAATCCAAGTGGAGATGGAGACAAACATGGAAGTCCAACAGGCAGCATCACAGGTACAGGTGATGGGCATCGACGCCGGCGGCACGATGACCGATACCTTTTTCGTGCGCGCCGACGGCCGTTTCGTCGTCGGCAAGGCTCAGAGCAACCCCGGGGATGAGTCCCTGGCAATCTACAACTCGTCGGTTGACGCGCTGGCTCACTGGGACCGGGAAGTGGACGATGTCTATCCCGAGCTGGCCACCTGCGTCTACTCGGGCACGGCGATGCTCAACCGCATCCTGATGCGCAAGGGCCTCGACGTCGGCCTGATCTGCAACCGCGGATTCGAGCAGATCCACTCCATGGGGCGCGCCCTGCAGAGCTACCTCGGTTACGCCCTCGAGGATCGCATCCACCTCAATACCCACCGCTACGACGAGCCCTTGGTGCCGGTGTCGCGCACCCGGGGCGTGACCGAGCGCACCGACGTGCAGGGCAAGGTCGTCATCCCGCTGCGCGAGGACGAAGTGCGCCAGGCAACCCGGGAACTGGTGGAGGCCGGCTCCCAGGCCATCGTCATCTGCCTGCTGCAATCGCACAAGAACGAGGTCAGCGAGCAGCGTGCCCGTGACCTGGCCAAGGAAGAGCTGAAGAAGCTCAAGGTGGACATTCCGGTCTTCGCCTCGGTGGACTACTACCCGTCGCGCAAGGAAAGCCACCGCATGAACACCACCATCCTTGAAGCCTATGGCGCCGAACCGTCGCGCCAGACACTCAAGAAGGTGAGCGACCGCTTCAAGAAGCACGGTGCCAAGTTCGACCTGCGGGTCATGGCCACCCACGGCGGCACGATCAGCTGGAAGGCCAAGGAGCTGGCGCGCACCATCGTGTCCGGCCCGATCGGTGGCGTGATCGGCTCGAAGCTGCTGGGCGAGTATCTGGGCGACGAAAACATCGCCTGCTCGGATATCGGCGGCACCAGCTTCGACGTGGCGCTGATCACCAAGGGCAACTTCGCGATCAAGTCCGACCCCGACATGGCCCGCCTGGTGTTGTCGCTGCCGCTGGTGGCGATGGACTCCGTCGGCGCCGGTGCCGGCAGCTTCGTCCGTCTCGACCCCTACAGCAAGTCGATCAAGCTGGGCCCCGACAGTGCAGGCTACCGTGTCGGCACCTGCTGGCCTGAAAGCGGGCTGGACACGGTATCGGTGTCCGACTGCCACGTCGTGCTGGGCTACCTCAACCCCGAGAACTTCCTCGGCGGCGCCATCAAGCTCGACGTGCAACGCGCCCGTGACCATATCAAGGCGCAGATCGCCGATCCGCTGGGCCTGTCAGTCGAGGACGCCGCCGCCGGCGTCATCGAACTGCTCGACCTGACCCTGTCCGAGTACCTGCGCGCCAACATCAGCGCCAAGGGCTACAACCCGGCCGAATTCACCTGCTTCTCCTACGGCGGTGCCGGCCCGGTGCACACCTACGGCTACACCGGAGGTGTCGGCTTCAAGGACGTTGTCGTTCCTGCTTGGGCGGCCGGCTTCTCGGCCTTCGGCTGCGCCTGCGCCGACTTCGAGTATCGCTACGACAAGTCGGTCGATCTCGGGGTCGCTCAGTTCGCCAGCGACGATCAAAAGGCAGCTGCCTGCGCCAGCCTGCAGGAAGCCTGGGGCGAACTGGCGGTCAAGGTCATCGAGGAGTTCGTGATCAATGGCTACAAGCCCGAAGACGTGCTGCTCATCCCCGGCTACAAGATGCAGTACATGGGCCAGCTGAACGACCTCGAAATCGTTTCGCCGGTCTCGACCGCGGCCACTGCGGCCGACTGGAACCAGATCATCGAGACCTTCGAGAACACCTATGGCCGCGTCTATGCGAACTCGGCGCGCTCGCCGGAACTCGGCTTCTCGGTCACCGGCGCCATCCTGCGTGGCATGGTCGTGACGCAAAAGCCGGTGCTGCCGGAAGACCCGGATGCCGGACCGATCCCGCCGCGGGAAGCCTATCTCGGCACGCGTCCGTTCTACCGCCACAAGAGATGGGTGGATGCGGCGCTGTGGAAGATGGAGTCGCTCAAGGCCGGCAATCACATCGTCGGGCCCGCGATCATCGAATCCGACGCCACCACCTTCGTGGTGCCGGACGGCTTCGAAACGACGATCGACAAGCACCGCCTGTTCCATCTGAAAGAAGCCCGGTAGTCGCCGGCCGCCCCAAGGCTACCGGTGCCCCCTCGGGGGGCTGACGCCGAAGGCGTCTTGGGGGCCAACAATTTTTGAGGAGACCCACCATGAACATGATGAGCACAAAGGAAATCGGCATCGGCAATCTGCTCGCGAGCGGTATGACGCTCAAGCAGCACCGCGATGCCATCATCGAGCGCACCAAGTCGACCGGCTACTACAACGGCCTGGAAAAGCTGGAACTGCGTGACTCCGATCCGATCGGTTACGAGAAGCTGTTTTCGAAGCTGCGCGGCGGCCTGGTGCATGCCCGCGAAACCGCCAAGAAGATCGCTGCCAGCCCGATCGTGGAGCAGGAAGGCGAACTGTGTTTCACCTTGTACAACGCCGCGGGTGACTGCGTGCTGACCTCGACCGGGATCATCATCCACGTCGGGACGATGGGCGCCGCGATCAAGTACATGATCGAGAACAACTGGGAAGCCAACCCGACGATCAATCCGGGTGACATGTTCACCACCAATGACTGCGCGATCGGCAATGTGCACCCCTGCGACATCGCCACCATCGTGCCGATCTTCTGGGAAGGCAAGCTGATCGGCTGGGTCGGCGGCGTGACCCACGTCATCGACACTGGTGCGGTGACGCCGGGCTCGATGTCCACCGGCCAGACGCAGCGTTTCGGCGATGGCTACATGATCACCTGCCGCAAGACCGGCATCAACGACGAGCCGCTGCGCGACTGGTTGCACGAGTCGCAGCGTTCGGTGCGCACGCCGAAGTACTGGATCCTCGACGAGAAGACCCGCATCGCCGGCTGCCACATGATCCGCGAGCTGGTGGAGGACGTGATCCGCGCCGACGGCCTCGATGCGTACACGAAGTTCTCCAATGAAGTGATCGAAGAGGGCCGCCGCGGCCTGATGAGCCGCGTCAAGGCGATGACCCTGCCCGGCGTGTACCGCAAGGTGTCCTTCGTCGATGTGCCCTTCAAGCACGAGGACGTGCAGGTGTCCAACGCCTTCGCCAAGCTCGATTCGATCATGCACTCGCCGTGCGAGATGACGATCAAGCCGGACGGCAAATGGCGTCTGGACTTCGAGGGCGCGAGCCGCTGGGGCTGGCATACCTTCAATGCCCACCAGGTGGCCTTCACCTCGGGGATCTGGGTGATGATGTGCCAGACCCTGGTGCCTACGCAGCGGATCAATGACGGCGCGTACTACGCCACCGAGTTCCACCTGCCCAAGGGCACCTGGTGCAACCCGGACGACCGCCGCACCGGCCATGCCTACGCCTGGCACTTCCTGGTGTCCGGCTGGGCGGCACTGTGGCGCGGGCTCAGCCAGTCGTACTTCAGCCGCGGCTACCTGGAAGAGGTCAACGCCGGCAATGCCAACACCTCCAACTGGCTGCAAGGTGGCGGCATCAACCAGGACGGTGAGATCCACGCGGTCAACAGTTTCGAAGCCTCGAGCTGCGGTACCGGTGCCTGCGCCGTCAAGGACGGGCTGAACCACGCCGCCGCCATCTGGAACCCGGAAGGCGACATGGGTGACATCGAGATCTGGGAAATGGCCGAGCCGCTTCTCTACCTCGGTCGCAACGTCAAGGCCAACTCCGGTGGCTACGGCAAGTACCGTGGCGGCTGCGGCTTCGAGACGCTGCGCATGGTCTGGAACGCGCAGGACTGGACGATGTTCTTCATGGGCAACGGCTTCATGAACAGTGACTGGGGCATGATGGGTGGTTACCCGTCGGCGACCGGTTACCGCTTCGAAGCCCACAAGACCGGTCTGAAGGAGCGTATTGCGATCGGCGACTCGCTGCCCCTGGGCGGTGACATCGACCCGACGCACCCGGACTACGAGCGCCATATCGACGCGACGGCGGTGGTCAAGCGTGACAAGCAGTGCATGACGACCGAGGACTGCTACGACAACCACGATCTCTATCTGAACTATCTGCGGGGCGGGCCTGGCTTCGGTGACCCGATCGATCGCGAGGTCAAGGCCATCGAGAACGACCTGAACCAGAAGTTCCTGCTGCCGACGTATGCCGAGAAGGTCTACGGTGCGGTCCTGAGCAAAGACGCGAAAGGCGTATTCACGGTCGATGCGGCCAAGACCGCGGCTCGCCGTGCCGAAATGCGCAAGGAACGCCTGGCGCGCGCCCTGCCGACGCGCGAGTGGATGAAGGAAGAGCGCGAACGCATCATCAACAAGCATGCGTCCGTGCAGGTGCAGCACATGTTCGCCACCAGCTTCGCGCTGTCCGAGAAGTTCACAAAGCAGTTCAAGGACTTCTGGAGCCTGCCCGCCGACTGGCAATTGCTGGAAGAGGAGCTCGGCGTGCCCACCTACGGTTCCAAGCACCGCATGGACCTGTCGCTGATGCCCGACGTCACCACCGTGGTCCAGGTCGAAGAGTGAGCTCTTCCCTGAACGACAACCTGAATCAAGGAGCAAGAAATGTCATACACGAATGAGCAGGTCGCGCATCTGGTCGAGGGCACGCTGGACTGGGAAACCACTTTCCGCATGCTGTCCATGCCCAAGGACAACGGCCGCTTCGAGCAATACCTTACGGCACTGCAGGCGAAAGTCGGCTTCAAGGATCGCATCGTCCTGCCGCTGAGCCCGCACATGTACATCGTGCAATCGGCCAAGACCAAGCAGTGGGTCATCAAGTGCGACTGCGGCCACGAGTTCTGCGACTACACGGACAACTGGAAGCTGCACGCGGCGATCTACGTGCGCGACACGGAAGAAGCGATGACCGAGGTGTATCCGAAGCTGATGGCGCCGGATACCCAGTGGCAGGTGTATCGCGAGTACTACTGCCCGACCTGCGGCACGATGCACGACGTCGAGGCGCCGACCCCGTGGTACCCGGTGATTCACGACTTCGAGCCGGACATCGAGGCCTTCTACAAGGAATGGGTCGGTCTGCCGGTGCCCGAACGCGCGGCGTAAGCCGCCCTGGCCGGGCGGGGCGCCCGGCGGCTGTGTGGCCGGCGCTTCCGCCCGGGAAGCGCCGGCCGGGGCCCGCGGTTCGGGCTCCGCCCCATTTTTCCTCCGATTACCGCAGCAACTCATGCGAGGCGATTGCCCTGCAGGGGCCCTGCTGCGCAAGAACAAATGATCAGGCGCGCCGTTCCGGGGCGTTAAGGAGAGAGTGATGTTGCGTCGATTCAAAAAATATGGGGGCGGCGCCCGCGGCGTCGTGACCTTGATGTCCTCGTCAGCGCCCCTGGTGATTGTCGGCGGGCTCCTTTACGCCGGCCTGTTCGTCAAGGCCGAGGCGCTGGTGCAGAAGGTCGAGCCGCCGCCGATCGAACGCCGCGACAGCTTCTACGGCGTCGCCGCGCCCGACAGCCGCGTCGTGTGGGCGGCCGGCGCGGGCGGCAAGATCGTGCGCAGCGAGGACGGCGGCGAATCGTGGGCGCGCCAGATCACCAACACCGAAGTCAATCTGCAGGGCATCGCGGCCTGGGACAGCGACAGCGCGGTGGCCGTCGGCAATGACGGCGTCGTCATCGTGACCCGCGACGGCGGCCGCAGCTGGGCGCGCGCAGAAATCCCCGCCAGCGGCAACCCGAACAAGCTGTTCCGCGTGCGCATCGTTGGCGACACCGCGTGGGCGGTGGGCGAGTTCGGCGCGCTGCTGCGCTCGCCGGACCGTGGCGAGACGTGGTCGCGGGCGCTGCCCGAGAAGGACCGTGCGTGGAACGACATCGCCTTCGTCGGCGATGCGGGCTGGCTGGTCGGCGAGTTCGGCGCGCTGATGAAGAGCGGCGACGGCGGCGCGAGCTGGGACGAGGTGGCGACGCCGAACAAGGCGAGCCTGATGAGCGTTGCCTTCCGCGACGCCGAACATGGCGTCGCCGTCGGGCTTACCGGCACGCTGCTGGTGACCGCCGACGGCGGGGTCTCGTGGCAGCAGGTGCCGGCCTTCACCCGCGAGCACCTGTACAGCGTGACCTGGGACGAGGGCCGCTGGCTCGCGGTCGGCGACAAGGGCGTGATGGCGACGGCCGACGCCGGGGCGGACCAATGGCAGCTCGGCCGGGTGGCCGACGGCGATGTCTCCTGGCGCACGCAGATCACCCGCGCCGGCTCGCGCTACTTCCTTGCCGGCAGCAACCTCGCCGTGCTCGACGACACCGGTGCGCTGAGCGTCGCCGGCCACAAGCGGATGTGAGGGGACGAGGATGAAAAACACGACATTCGGCAAGGTCGATCGCGCCTTCGCCTTCCTCATCCGCTTCCGCGCGCTGGTGGTCGCCGCGGTGGCGCTGGTGACCCTGGCGATGGGCTATCAGGCGAGCCAGATCGAGGTGAAGACGATCTTCAGCGACCTGTTGCCGCGCGACCATCCTTACGTGGCGGTGAACCAGCGCTTCAAGCAGACTTTCGGCGGCTCGAACATGGTCAGCATCATGCTCGAGGCCGAGCGCGGCGACATCTTCAACCGCACGGTGCTGGCGAAGGTGCAGAAGCTCACCGTCGATCTGCAGCAGGTCGAAGGCGTCGACACCTACCAGATCATTTCGCTCGCATCGAAGAAGATCAAGGAGGTGCGCGCCTCGACCGAGGGCGTCGAATCGCGTCCGCTGATGTGGCCGGAACTGCCGCGTGACGACGCCGAGCTCGCCGCGCTGAAGGCCGCGGTGCTCAACAATCCGCTGGTGTACGGCCCCTATGTGTCGACCGACCTGAAGGCGACGCTGGTCACCGTCGACTTCAACGACGGCAGCATGGATTACACGCGCGCCTTCAACCAGCTGATGACGCTGGTGGGCGAGGCGAGCGGCGACGGCGTCGCGGTGCGCATCGTCGGCGAGCCGGTGCTTTACGGCTGGGTGAACCACTACCTGCACGAGACGCTGACGATCTTCTTCTTCGCGGTGGCCGCGCTGGTGGTGTTGCTGTGCCTGATCACCCGCACCTGGCACGGCACCATCCTGCCGCTGCTCGCGGGCATGGTGAGTGCGGTGTGGGCGCTCGGCGCGGCGCGGCTGATGGGTTTTCATCTCGATCCGCTGGTGGTCGTGGTGGCCTTCCTGATCACCGCGCAGGCGATCTCGAACTCGGTGCAACTCATTGCACGTTTCGACGATGAGACCGGGCACGGCGTCGCATCGGCCGAGGCCGCCGCGCGGGCCAGCGCACGCAACCTGTTCAAGCCGAGCATGCTCGCGATCGTCGCCGACGCCGGCTGCGTGCTGGTGGTCGCGCTCACGCCGATCCCGCTGCTGCAGAAGATCTCCTTCATCGGCACGGTGTGGGTGCTGACGATTCTGGTCAGCGCGCTGATCCTCACCCCGGTGATGCTGTCGTGGTTCGGCGCGCGCCAGCGCTACATCCACCCGATCAACATCAACCCGCTGCTGATGCGCATCCTCGGCCTGTGCTCGGCGATCGTCACGACGCGCTGGCGCTACGCGGTGCTCGGCGCGGCGGCGGCGGCCTTCGTGGTGTCCGGCCTGTACGCGTTCAACCTCAAGGTCGGCGACGCCAATCCGGGCTCGCCGATCCTGTGGCCGGACTCGAGCTACAACCGCGACGCCGCGGAGATCAACCGCCAGTTCCAGGGCTCGGACCGCATGTTCGTGGTGGTGGCGGGCAAGGAGCCGGGGGCGCTGCGCGAGCCCGAGGTGCTCTCCAGCATGACCCGCTTCCAGAAGTACATGGAGGCCCAGCCGGAGGTCGGTGGCAGCATCTCGCTCGGCGACATCCTGCCGCAGGTGAATCGGGTGCTGCGCGAGGGCAACCCGATGTACCAGGAACTGGGCAAGAGCGCCGACGAGAACAGCGAGCTGATGTACATGTTCGTGTCCGGTTCCGACCCGGGCGACATGGACCGCTACGCCGACGCCGACGCGAAGAACGGTGCGGTGACGCTGTTCTTCCGCGACCACCAGGGCGAGACCATCCGCACCGCGGTGGCGCGCGTGCGCGACTACGTCGCCCAGCACCCGATCAAGGACGCCGAGTACCTGCTGGCGGGCGGCCTCGTCGGCGTGCTGGCGGCGGTGAACGAGGTGATCCTCGCCGGGCAGATCGAGGCCATCGCGCTCGCGCTGCTGGTGCTGGTGGTGTGCTGCACGGTTACCTACCGCTCCACGGTCGCCGGGGTGTTTTTCATGATCCCGGTGCTGCTCTCCAACACCATCACCTTCAGCTACATGGCGTGGCAGGGCATCGGCATGAACATCAACACCCTGCCGGTGGTCGCGCTCGGCATCGGCCTGGGCGTCGATTACACCTTCTACATCGTCGATGGCATCCGCGAGAACCTGCACCGCTCGCACAACGTCGAGCGCGCCATCGTCAATGCGCTGATGGGGCCGGGCAAGGGCGTGCTGATCACGGCGATGACGCTGATCACCAGCGTCGTGCTGTGGAACTTCTCCTCCTTGCGGCTGCAGGCCGACATGGGCGTGCTGATCGCGCTGTGGCTCTTCATCTCGGCGTTCAGCGCGCTCTTCATCATGCCCGCCCTCGTCTATGTGTTCCGGCCGGAATTCATCGTCGGCAGCAAGCGCCACCCGATCGAGCAGGCCGAGCCGGTGATGGTCGGCTGATCCATACCCCGCGGACGCGACGGCACACCTGCCGCGTCCGCCCGTGATCCCTTCAGAGCAGTGACAAAACCACAAGGAGCGAGGAGATGAGGAGCAAGGGAGTATCGAAGTTCAGGGCGTCGGCGCTGGCGGTGGCCGCGGCCTTGGCCGGCATGGCCGGGAGTCCCGCGCGCGGCGCAGAGACGGGGAACTACGAAGTTGCAGCGTTGGGGATCGGCGACCAGCCCGCGAAGTCCTGGGCCGCCGATGATTTCAGCTTCAACCTGTCGGGCTATGCGCGCGGCTGGGTGTCGGTAAATCTCCAGGATCAGCCCGAACTGAAAGCGATCGGCGAGAACAGCAAAGGCAAGCTGTCGATGGTGCGCGGCTCGCTGCTGCTCGACGCGGATGCCAAGACCGGGGCGGTGAAGTGGAAGGCGATTGGCCGCGTCGACCGCGAGTACAAAACCGATTACCTGAACGACCTCGAGCGCCTGCGCGAGACCAACGGCACCGACCGCGGCGGCCACGCCAGCAGCATTCTCGACAACTACAACCGTGGCGAGATCCGCGAGTTCTGGGCCGAGATCCCGCTGGGCGAGCGCGTCACCGTGAAGGCCGGCAAGCAGCAGCTGGTGTGGGGCGAGTCGGACTTCTTCCACGCGATGGACCTCGTGCATGGCTATGACCTGTCGTGGCGCCTGTTCTTCGAGGGCGAGAACGAGGAGTGGCGCAAGCCGCTGACGCTGATCTCGACCAAGATCCGCGTGCCCGAGGCGGACGGCATGCTCGCGGCCTACATCCGTCCCGGCGTCGATCGCTGCCAGGACATCGGCAACACCTACGACATCCAGGGCGGGCGCTGGTTCTTCCAGCCCTACCGCGGCTTCGACCTCACGGCGGTCACCGACAAGGACTGTGACCATCCCTCCGGCGACTACCGCGACGTGACGGGCGGCGTGCGCTGGTCGGGCGAGGCCTTCGGCCTGAGCTATTCCTTCGCGTGGCTCACGACCTTCTCGGCCGACCCGGTCGCGAACTCCGCTTTCAAGCCCTACAAGAAGGCGCCCGAAGGCGCGGTGTTCGACCGCATCCACCCGCAGATCGACGTGTACGGCATGACGGTGAGCGGCTACAGCGCGACGCTGAATGCCGTGCTCAGCGCCGAGATGGCCTACACCAAGGATCAGCCCTACAACATCGGCACCGGCGCTTTCCTCAGCCCGAATGTTCCCGGGAACGTCGGTATCGGGCTCGGTGGGGTGAAGCTGAAGGACACGCTGACGACGATGCTGCGCATCGACAAGGACCTCGACCTGGAGGGCATTTTCGGTACCTCGCGGCCGTCGTTCTCGTCGATCCAGCTGTTCGACACGCAGGTGCTGAACTTCAAGGAGTCCGACGATCTCGTGCGCTTGTTCGCGTACGGCACGCCGCTCACCGAGCACAACACCATCCTGACTGCCTTCACGACGCTGAACTACCGCAACGACACCATCAACCCCGGCTTCGCGATCGGCTTCGATCTCAGTCACGGCGGCGGCTTCGCGATTCCCAGTGTGTCGCTGACGCTCAATGACCAATGGCTGGCGAAGATCGAGGCTGACCTGTTCTGGACCGGCGATCGCTCCAACAAGGTGCAGTTCAGCAACCAGAGGTCGCAGTTGTTCGGCTATTTCGACAAGGCCAGCCAGCTCGTTTTCCGCTTGACCCGGCAGTTCTAAAAAAGAGGAGACCACCATGCACAAGCAAATCCGACATATCGACCGCCCGTCCGTGCGGCGTCTGGCCACCGGCGGCGCCGTCGGCCTGATGCTGTTGTTCGCGGGGCAGGGCGCGCAGGCCAAGGTGCTGGAGCCCGGCTTCATCATCACCAAGGACAACCTCGAGGGGGTCAAGAACGACACCTTCGAGGGCAAGACCATCGCGAGCATGATCCCGGAAAAGCTCGAGTGGATGATCACCAACTACGGTCTGACGATCAAGATCGCCCACTCGAAGAAGATCGAGATGGACCCGAAGTACGTCGAGGCGACGAAGAGCTGGTCGAAGGAAGTCAAGTTCAACCCCGCCGACCGCACCGTCACGGGCTGGAAGGCAGGCATGCTGTTCCCGCCCGAAACGATCAAGATGGACGACCCCCATGCCGGCGACAAGGTGATCTGGAACCTGCGTGCGGCGACCTACGGCGCGACGATGGACCTGCGCGACATCGCCTGGGCGTTCCTCGACGCCAAGAAGGGGTACGAGCGGGTGCAGGCGTTCCAGTCGCGCCGCTACTACATGGAAGGGCGCCTCGATGGCGGGCCGGTCTCGGTCGGCGACGGCAATGTCGCGCAAAAGACCTACTTCGTCGCCCACTATCCGCAGGACATCCGCGGCCTCGGCACGTTCTCGCAGCGCTACAACCAGTCCGACTCGACCAAGCCCGACGACTCGTATGCCTACCTGAAATCGGTGCGGCGCACCCGGCGCCTGTCGGGCGGTGCGTGGATGGACCCGATCGGCGGCACCGACCAGCTTTATGACGACTGGGATATCTGGGATGCCTGGCCGACAAAATACACGTCCAACAAGCTGATCGAGAAGCGCTGGGTGCTGGCCATCGCGCACAGCCCGGAAGTGAGTGTCGACACCACCCAGCCGTGGAGCGAGCCGCAGAAGCGCTTCCCGCGCATCAACATGTCCGAGCCGCCGTTCTGCAACCCCGCAAAGGATGTGGAATGGGAGCCGCGCGAGGTGTACGTGGTCGAGGGTACGCCGCCGCCGGAGCACCCCTACAGCAAGAAGGTGGCCTACATCGAGGTGGATTTCCCGCGTCCGTATCTGGGCTACGCGCTCGATCGCAAGGGTGAGTTCTGGAAGATGTTCATCTTCCAGAACCGCCCCGACACCGGCGACGACGGCTATAAGGCGGTGATGCCGGTGGTCGGTCACATCATCGACGTCAAGCGCGGGCACGCCACCAACTGGTCGTCCAACATGAAATCCAACCCCAAGGGCGTGAAAGAGACCGATGTGTCGCTGAACGTTCTCGAGGAAGTCGCGACCGGGGCGGGCCGTTAAGGCTCTCCGCGTCACCGCGTTCCGCGCCGGGCCCCCGGTCCTCCCTTGTCCGCCCCTGGCCCCTTTCGGGGGCGGACATTTTTTTGCGGCGAGGGTGGGCCGGCGGTGGTGCGCGCGATCGACACGGACAAGGGACGGAGAACACCGACATGAATATCCACACGCCCAAGGGCTGTGAATGGCGCACCACGCAGCTCGCGCGTTTCATCGCGCGCCATGGCTATCGCGACCTCGACGACCTGCGTGAACGCGCGGTGAGCGAACCCGATCGCTTCTGGGACCAGGTGCTGGAAGCGATCGGCCTCGACTGGGTGAGGCCGTACCGCCAGACGCTCGATGTCGCCGACGGCGTGATGTGGCCGAAGTGGTTTGTCGACGGGCGCCTCGATCTGGTCGACAACCTCGTCGGCAAGCACGCCCGCGCGACGCCGACGAAGATCGCGATCCGCTGGGAGGGCGACCGCGGTGAACTCATCACGATCAGCTACGCCGAGCTGGCGGCCGAGGTGGAGCGCGTCGCCGCCGGCTTGCGGGCGCTCGGCGTGGGCGAGGGCGACCGCATCGCGCTCTACTTGCCGATGATCCCCGAGGCGGCCGTGACGATGCTCGCGGCGACCCGCATCGGCGCGATCTTCATCCCCTTCTTTTCGGGCTATGGTGCCGACTCGGTGGCGCAGCGCATCGCCGACTGCGACGCGCGCGTACTGGTATGTGCCAACGGCTACTACCGCCGTGGCAAGCGCGTGCCGATGCTCGCCGATGCGCGTGCGGCCGCGCGCGCCTGTCCGTCGCTGCGCCAGCTCGTGGTCGTCGACCGGCTCGGTACCGGTTCGGGCACCGCCGACGACGCAGCCGACGCGAACTGCGTCGAGTTCGAATACCGCAGGCTGCCGGGCTACATGTCCAGCTGCCCGCGCACGGACTTCCCGGCTGACCAGACGCTGATGCTGATCTACACCTCGGGCACCACGGGCAAACCGAAAGGCGTTGTCCACACCCATGCCGGCTTCCCGGTGAAGGCGGCGCAGGATCTGCTGATGGCCTTCGACCTGCGCGCCGACGATACGCTGATGTGGATCACCGACATGGGCTGGCTGATGGGGCCGTGGATGGTCTACGGCGGGCTGATGCTGGGCGCGACGCTGGTGCTCTACGAGGGCACGCCCGATTACCCCGACGCCGGACGCCTGTGGCAGGTGGTCGAGCGTCACGGCGTCACGCATTTCGGCCTGTCACCGACGCTGGTGCGGATGCTGATGGCGAACGACGCGAGCCTGCCGGCGCCAGGTGCGCTCGACACCGTGCGCATCTTCGGTTCCACCGGCGAGGCGTGGAACGAGGCGCCGTGGCTGTGGCTGTTCGAGCAGGTCGGGCAGCAGCGCCGCCCGATCATCAATTATTCGGGCGGCACCGAGATCGGCGGCGGCATCCTCGCGTGCTTTCCCGGCCTGCCGCAGAAGGCGGGTTCCTTCTCCGGGCCGATCCCGGGCATGGCGGTGGAAGTGCTCGACGGCGCCGGCGAGCCGCTGCGCGGCAGCGTCGGCGAGCTCGCGATCCGTCAGCCGTGGCCCGGCATGACCCATGGCTTCTGGCGCGACACGGAGCGCTACCGCGAGGCCTACTGGTCGGTGTGGCCGGACGTGTGGATGCACGGCGATTGGGCGCGCGTGGACGCCGACGGCTACTGGTTCGTCCATGGGCGCAGCGACGACACGATCAAGATTGCCGGCAAGCGCGTCGGCCCCGCCGACTTCGAATCCGCGCTGGTGTCGCACCCGCTCGTCGTCGAGGCGGTGGCGGTCGGCGTCCCCGACGCACTCAAGGGCGAGACGGTGGTGTGCTTCGTCACCGTCAATGAGCGCGAAGCGCTGGCGGCGCGGCCGTGGGCGGCGTGCGAAGCGGAACTCGTCGACCACGTCGGTCGCCAGCTCGGCAAGCCGCTGCGCCCGGCGCACGTGCACCGCGTGGATGCAATCCCGAAGACGCGCAACGGCAAGACGGTGCGCCGGGTGATGCGCAGCGCCTACCTCGGTACCCGTCTCGGCGACCTGTCGGCGATCGAGAACCCGGGGGCGATCGACGCGGTGGGCGCGATCGGGCAGTCCGCGCGCGCCATCGCGGATGCGATCACGACATGATTTTTACCAGGAGAATCCTATGAGCAAAGTGTATCCGGACGCCGGCGCCGCGCTGGCCGGCGTCGTGCGCGACGGGCAGACCGTCGCGGTCGGGGGCTTCGGCCTGTGCGGCATTCCCGAGATGCTGATCGACGGTCTGCGCGACGCGCAGGTGCGGGATCTTACCGTGATCAGCAACAACGCCGGCGTCGATGGCATCGGCCTCGGCCGGCTCCTCGCGACGCGGCAGATTCGCAAGATGGTCGCGTCCTACGTCGGCGAGAACGCCGAGTTCGAACGCCAGTTGCTGTCGGGCGAACTCGAGGTGGAACTGACGCCGCAGGGCACGCTCGCGGAAAAGCTGCGCGCCGGCGGCGCCGGAATCCCCGCTTTCTACACCCGCACCGGCGTCGGCACGCTGGTCGCCGAGGGCAAGGAGGAGCGCGACATCGACGGCACGCGCTATCTGCTGGAACATTCGCTGACCGCCGACATCGCCCTCGTCAAGGCGTGGAAGGCAGACCGCGCCGGCAACCTCGTCTATCGCAAGACGGCGCGCAACTTCAACCCGGTGGTCGCCACCGCCGGGCGCATCACGGTGGCCGAAGTCGAGGAGCTGGTCGACACCGGCACCCTCGACCCCGACCAGATCCACACCCCCGGCGTCTTCGTCCAGCGCATCGTCGTCAATCCGCGCCCGACCAAGCACATCGAACAACGCACCACACGGCAGGAATGAACATGGCCTGGACACGCAACGAGATGGCCCGGCGCGCCGCGCAGGAGCTGCACAACGGCTACTACGTGAACCTCGGCATCGGCATGCCGACGCTGGTCGCCAACCACATTCCACCGGGCATGGACGTGTGGCTGCAGTCGGAAAACGGCCTGCTCGGCATCGGGCCGTTTCCGACCGAGGCCGATGTCGACGCCGATCTGATCAACGCCGGCAAGCAGACCGTCACCACCCTCGCCGGCAGCAGCATCTTCAGCAGCGCCGATTCCTTCGCGATGATCCGCGGCGGCCACATCGATCTCGCCATCCTCGGCGCGATGCAGGTCAGCGAGCAGGGCGACCTGGCCAACTGGATGATCCCGGGCAAACTGGTGAAAGGCATGGGCGGAGCGATGGATCTGGTGGCCGGTGTGCGCCGCGTGATCGTGATGATGGAGCACTGCAGCAAGAGCGGCGAGCCGAAGATCCTGCGCCGTTGCGACCTGCCGCTCACCGGTGTCGGTGTCGCGAGCCGCATCATCACCGACCTGTGCGTGCTCGACGTCACGCCGCAGGGCCTGCGCTTGCTGGAAACCGCCCCCGGAGTCGGCAGCGACGAAGTCATCGCGCGCACCGGCGCCCCGGTCGAAGTCGGCGAGCTGGCGACAGGTTAAAACGTCGCAGCGGCCGACCGTCCGGATTTCGAACGCCGTACGATGTCGAACGTTCGAAATCCGGACGGTTGCGTTCGATGCTCTGCTTCGAGCGCTTCTCGCGCGGCTTCCCGGTGGCGATCCGTGCGCCCTGGCAGGACCCGCTAACGGCCGCCGGACAAGAAGCAGAGCAAATTCTTCTTCTGGCACCGCATTTGCTATGCTTTGTTTACCGCGAGGGGATTCCCCCTCGGCGCACTTTCCATCGGCTGGAGACTGACCGACCGCAAGACACAACTAACTGCGCCTTCGCTTGCAGAACTTACAGGACTCCGTCCAATTGGCCGCGCACGACGTGGCTCGCAGCGAAGCGCGCTCCAGGAGGAGACCTGATGACACGCGTGCCCGAAGGGCAGAAGTTTTCCGATCCCGGCAGTGACGCCACGGTGATGGCCGCATGGGAGCGTTTTCTCGACGGCGCCAGCCGCCCGTCCGATTCGCTGCGCGCACTCGTCGATCGCTCGTGGCAACGCTGCCAGCAACAGAACGTCGACCCCGATAAACGCAGTGCGCCGCCGCCGGTCGAGGAATCCGCGCTTGAGTCGCTGAAGGCACGCCACGGCGAACTGCTCGAAGCCGGTGCGCCGATCATGGCCTATGCGCGCGACTTCCTGTCCGAAACCGGCACGGTCATGGCGCTCGCCGACACCAGCTGCACGATCCTGACGATGGAGGGCGACAACCCGACGATCGGCTCCGCGGAGAGCATCCACCTGCTGCCCGGTGTCGCGTGGAGCGAGCGCATCTGTGGCACCAACGCGATCGGCACCGCGCTCGCGGTCGGTGAACCGGTGCAGATCCATTCGGCCGAGCATTACTGCGCCGGCATCAAGCGCTGGACCTGCTCGGCGACCGTGATCCGCCATCCGCACGACGGCGAAATCATCGGCGTCGTCGACGTTTCCGGACTGTCGGAGACCTACAGCCGCCAGAGCCTGGCGCTGGTCGTCACGACCGCGAGCCGCATCGAGAACAAGATCGCGATGCGCGAAATGGAGCGGCGCTACCACTTGCTCGACGCCTCGCTGCGGCGCTGGTCCGGAGGCACCGACGGCTTGGTCCTGTTCGATCGCCGCGGTTATCCGGTGAAGGCGAACGAGCTCGCGCAGGCCGCGATGAGCGCGCTCGGCGCCGATCTGGATCTCGCCGCCCCGCGTCGCATGCCCGCCCTGGCAATCGCCGACAACGGCACGCTGGCGCAGGTTTCCGGCGTGCCCGCGTGGCTGCGGCCGGAGTGGCTGGAGCCCGTGATCGGCAGTCGCGGCGAGCGGCTCGGGACGCTGCTGGTGCTGCCGTTGCCGCGTCTTGGCCGCGCGATTTCCTGCGAGGGCGCGCGCGGCTTGTCGCGCGAACCGGCGGCGGCGCAGAACATGCCCACCGGTTTCGCGACGATCATCACCCATGATCCGGCGCTGCGCGACGCGGTGCGCAAAGCGGACCAGCTGGCGCGTTCCAAGGTCCCGGTGCTGCTGCTCGGCGAGACGGGCGTGGGCAAGGAGGAATTCGCGCAAGGCTTGCACAAGGCCAGTCCCTTCCGCGACGGCCCCTATGTCGCGCTGAACTGCGGCGGCCTGTCGCGCGAACTGCTTGCGAGCGAGCTCTTCGGCTACGTCGATGGCGCGTTCACCGGCGCGCGCCGCGGCGGCATGGTCGGCAAGATCGAGGCGGCGAACGGTGGCACGCTGTTTCTCGACGAGATCGGCGAGATGCCGCTCGACCTGCAGCCGCATCTGTTGCGTGTGCTCGAGCAGAGCGAGATCTATCGGCTCGGCGAGAACGTGCCGCGCAAGGTCAGTTTCCGCCTGATCGCGGCGACCCACCGCGACCTGCGCAAGGAAGTCGCCGAGGCGCGCTTCCGCATGGACTTTTTCTACCGCGTCGCGGTGACCTCGATCCGCATCCCTCCGCTGCGCGAGCGTACGGGCGATGTCCGCGCGCTTGCCGAATACTTCGTCGCGCGCTTTGCGAAACAGCACGAGCTGGGGCCGCGGCGGCTCGACGAGGAGCTGCTCGCGCGCCTCGAAAGCTACACGTGGCCGGGTAACGTGCGAGAACTGCGCAACGTCATCGAGAGCGTGCTGTTGATGAGCGACGGCGAAGAGGCCGGCATCGACGCGCTGCCGCCGGAACTGCTCGGCATGGCGGATGCTCCCGTCAGCGCGCCGGTCGCGTCCGCCCTGGGCGCCCTGACGGCTACTGCTCAGGTCGGCAGCATCGCGGAAGGCGAGGTCGATCTGATCCGCCGCGCGATTGCCGCCACGCATGGCAACCTGACTCGCGCCGCGCGCGAACTCGACATCGCGAAAAGCACCCTGTACCAGAAGGTCAAGCTCTACGGGCTGGAGGGTGATATCCACCGCGTGCGGGCGAACTGAAAACGTCCCGGCGGCGACATCGATGGCCGGGGTTTATAAGAATTGGCACTATAAATATGGGCGTCTAATAACAAATTCCTGATTTATTCTCCATTCCGATGCTGGCGGGCGCACGTCCATGTGCCCCGCGCCAGCGGGTCGCCAAGTGCGCGGCCGTGATGCGGATTCGGAAAGGAGACCCTCGATGATGGAACTGCTTGGCGCCAGCGCAGCCGTAATCGCTTTGCTTTTCATTGCGTATTTCGTCGGCAGCAAGAAGAAGCGCGAGGGGCTCGCATGGCTGGAAGCCCGGCCCGGAGACGTGTCCCGCCTGTATCTCAGGGCGGCCCCCGAAATCGACGCGTACTGGCTGCATGCGGAAATGAAGAACGGCAAGAAGCGCGTGATCGCCGCGCCCTGGGAGGTGGAGGAAACCTTAAGGCGCCTGGCGTCGAGCGGGCTCCGGTTGTCGGCGGAAGACCAGGCCACGCTCGACGCGACGCTGGCCCGGGAATCCGTTACGCAGGGAGACAGCCGGCAGCACGCGCACGGCACGGTTTTGCGGCGCCGCGCGCAGGCCTAGTAGCGCCTGTCCGCAGGCGACTCAAGCCGCGTCGGGCGTCGCGCTCAGGCGCCAGTCCGCAGCCTCGACTGGCACGAAGGCCGCTACCGCCGCTGTCGCCACGACATGGGTGATGTCCAGTTCGGGGTCGTGGACGTCGAGCCCGCCGAACACGACCGTCACTTCGGCCTTGCCGCGCGGCAGTTCGGCGGCGACCACGGCTGCGTCGACCTTGTCCGGCGCCTGCACGCCGATCGTCACCTGCACCCGCATGTCGCGGTGATCGTAGCCGAGCGTGCGGAACAGCAGGATCGACGAATGATGCAGCGCGTCGTGCACTGCGCGGCAGGCCGCCTTGGTGTAGTCGCCCCCGTACAGATCGTTGCCCGTGCCCATCTCCAGAATGATGCGTTTTTCAGGCATGGGTGCGCTCCATGTCGAAGGAAACCACGATTGCGGCGTTGGCGATCACGGTCACGCCGCTGCCGTCCGCCTTGCTGACGTCGAGTCCGCCCCGGACCACCTTGATCGAGGGCTGGCCGTACGGGAAGATCCCGACGAGTGCCGCCGTGTCGACCGCATCCGGCTTCTGTACGCCGATCTCGACGTCGATCAGCATCTGCTCGCGCGGAAAATCGAACGCGCTGGCGACGTTGAGCGAGTTGTGCCACAAGGCGTCGCGAATCGCGCGCGCCGCTGCCTGCGTGTAGTCCTGGCTGCGGATCGAAGTCCCCATGCCGAACTGCACGACCATTCTGGTCTTGGCCATTCCTGAGTTTTCCTCCTGACTAGGGTTGAGGGTATTGCCGGTGCGCTTCGTGCGACGCGTCAGCGCCGGTGCCGGCCGCCCATCAACTGAACGATATCCGAGAACAGCGTGTTGTCGAGCCCTTGCGTCATGTCGGTGGCGAGGCTGCGCCGGTAGAAGGGGCTGAGGTCCAGACCGACCCCAAGCCCGAGGATCTCCACGGCGCCTTGTTGTTCGCGCCGGGCGACGACGTCCTTCAAGTGGTTGTCCAGATAGAAGGGGTCGTTGGCGAGGGCGGTGGCACCGTCGGACGGGCAGCCGTCCGAGATCACGATCAGGATGCGCCGGGCCGCGCTCTTCGCGAGCAGGCGGTTGCAGGCCCAGTCGACCGCCTCGCCGTCGATGCCTTCGCGGAACAGGTCGGCCTTGAGCAGCGCGGCGATGTCGGCGCGCGCGCGCCGCCAGCTGCGCTCGGCGTCCTTGAACACCATGTGGCAGACCTCGTTGAGCCGCCCCGGGTGGCGCGGCCGACCGCGGCTCATCCAGTCGCGGTACGCACGGCCGCCGTTCCAGGCACCGGTGGTGAAACCGAGCAGTTCGGTGCGCGCGCCGATCGTCTCGAGCGCACGGATGAGGACGTCGATCATCATCGCGACCGGTTCGATATGCGCCTTCATCGAGCCCGAGCAGTCGATGAGGAAGCTGACCACACAGTCGGCATGCGGCAGGTAGCGCTCCTGCCGGAACACGCGGCGTTCGCCCGGCGAGCTGATGACCTGGGCGAGGCGGCGGCCGTCGATGTGGCCTTCCTCCTCGCCGAACAGCCAGCCGTCGCGGGCGGGCTCGGCCAGCACCGCGGCGAGCATGCGCGCGAGGCGGGGGAGGTTCACGCCCTGCTCGACGATGTGACGGTCGAGTCGCTCGCGGTATTCGCGCAGCAGCGCGCGGCGCACCAGCGAGGCGGCGGCGACCTCGGTGTCGAAGCGTGTCGTGTAGACGCGGTAGGCGAGGGCGGCGTCCTCGAACACCTTGCTCGCGCCGGTCGTCGCGGCGGCGATGCCGTCGCCGGCGTCCTGGCCGTCGTCGAAGTCCAGCAGCAAAGCGAAGCCGGATTTGGCGTACTCGTCTTCCTTGTCCGATTCCTCATCCGCGGTTTCAGCGCGTTCGGCGCGCACGCGCTCGCCGACGATGCGGGCGATCTCCAGCGCGTGGCGCGCAAACGATTCCTGATCGTCGCGGTGGCGCCGGATGCCGGCCAGCGCGGTGCCGAGCGCGCCGACCAGCGACACGCGCGTGCCTTCGATGTAGTCCTCGGTTTCCTCCAGCACGCGCTGCGCCGTCAGGCGCGACCAGCACATCTGCGCCACCGTATACAGCAGGATGCCGAGGCTGCCTTCGGTGAGGCCGGAGCGATAGAAGGCGCGCGACCAGTTCTCGAAGCGCTCATACAGGTTCGCCGCCATGCCGGGCATGTCGGCGGGGACCCGCGTCTCCACGCGCAGCTGCTCCAGCAATTCGAAGACCAGGCGTTCGACCGGGTCCGTCGGGCACAGCTTGCGATGCAGGTCGGCGTCCGAGTGCAGCAAGCGCAGCGCCATCCCGTCGGCCGTCGCGCGACAGTCGGCAAAACCGTCCTCGGCAGGATCGACGCGCAAGTGCGGCGCGTGCATCGGCAGCGGCCGTGCCCCCGCGTACAGGCGCCGTCCGCGATAGTGCAGCGCGGCGTCGCCGGTCAGCGCGCGCAGCGTCGCGGCGCACAACTCCTCGACCTTCTGCTGCCGCTGCGCCTTTTGCTGCGGCGTGGGCATCACTGCGCTCCGGCTTCGCGCATCCACGATTCGTCGAGCTCCACGCCGAAGCAGCGCTGGTAGTACTCGGCGACGATGGGCCGTTCGACCTCGTCGCACTTGTTGAGGAAGGAGAGCCGGAACGCCAGCGCCGGGTTGCGGAAGATCTCGCAGTTCTCGGCCCAGGTGATCACCGTGCGCGGCGACATCAGCGTCGAAATGTCGCCGGCGGCGAAGCCCTTGCGCGTCAGATCGGCCACCGCGACCATCGCAGCGATCAGCTGGCGGCCCTTGGCGTAATTCTTGGCCGGCACGCGCGCCAGCACGATCGCGACTTCCTCGTCGCGCGGCAGGTAGTTCAGCGTCGCGACGATGTTCCAGCGGTCGATCTGCGCATGGTTCAACACCTGGGTGCCGTGGTACAGGCCCGACAGGTTTCCGAGCCCCACCGTGTTGGAGGTCGCGAACAGGCGGAAATACGGGTGAGGGCGGATCACGCGGTTCTGGTCGAGCAGCGTGAATTTGCCGTCGCGCTCGAGGATGCGCTGGATCACGAACATCACGTCCGGGCGGCCCGCATCGTACTCGTCGAAGATCAGCGCCACGGGCCGCTGCAGCGCCCACGGCACGATGCCCTCCTGGAATTCGGTGACTTGCTTGCCGTCGCGCACGACGATCGCGTCCCTGCCGACCAGGTCCAGCCGGCTGATGTGACCGTCGAGGTTCACGCGCACGCAGGGCCAGTTCAGCCGCGCGGCGACCTGTTCGATATGCGTCGACTTCCCGGTGCCGTGCAGGCCCTGGACCATCACCCGCCGGTCGCGCGTGAAGCCGGCGAGGATCGCCAGCGTCACGTCGGGGTTGAAGCGGTAGGCCTCGTCGATCTCCGGCACGTGGTCGTCACGTTCGCTGAACGCCGGCACCGTCAGGTCGGAATCGATTCCGAACGCCGTGCGCACCGAAACCAGCTGGTCCGGCTTGTCGATCGCGATTTCCATCATGGCAGTCTCCTCGGGGTCAATGCGATCGCATGATAGCTATATTCCGAATAAAGTTTCAATAAGTTCCGAAAAATGAAATTAACGCTTGACGTTTTATTTTTGCCGTCCTAAAGTTCGATCACGTATCGGATAGCGGAACAAATCGTATCGGAAAACGTTCGTTATTCGATTGATTGACCTCACCCCAGGAGACAGCACAAATGAGCGAAAAAGACCGCCGCGAAGTCGTCATCGGCCCGCAGAAGATGACCCCGTCGGAAGCCTTCGTCGAGACGATGGTGGCCAACGGCGTGACCGACATGTTCGGGATCATGGGATCGGCCTTCATGGACGCGATGGACATCTTCGCGCCGGCCGGCATCCGCCTGATCCCGGTGGTGCACGAGCAGGGCGCGGGCCACATGGCCGACGGCTTCTCGCGCGTGTCGGGGCGCCACGGCGTGGTGATCGGGCAGAACGGCCCCGGCATCAGCAACTGCGTCACCGCCATCGGTGCGGCCTACTGGGCGCACAGCCCGGTGGTGATCGTGACCCCCGAGACCGGCACGATGACGATGGGCCTGGGCGGCTTCCAGGAATGCAAGCAGCTGCCGATGTTCCAGGAATTCACCAAGTACCAGGGCCACGTCACCCACCCCGCGCGCATGGCCGAATACACCGGGCGCTGCTTCGACCGCGCGATGAGCGAGATGGGCCCGACCCAGCTCAACATCCCGCGCGACTACTTCTACGGCGAGATCACCTGCGAGATCCCCAAGCCCGCGCGGCTCGACCGTGGCGCCGGCGGCGAAGCGAGCCTCAACGAGGCGGCCGAACTGCTTGCCACCGCCAGGTTCCCGGTGATCATCGCGGGCGGCGGTGTGGTGATGGCCGACGCGGTCGAGGAATGCAAGGCACTCGCCGAGCGCCTCGGCGCCCCGGTCGTGAACAGCTACCTGCACAACGACTCCTTCCCCGCGAGTCACCCGCTGTGGTGCGGTCCGCTCGGCTATCAGGGTTCGAAGGCGGCGATGAAGCTGATGGCGCAGGCCGACGTGGTCATCGCGCTGGGTTCGCGCCTCGGCCCCTTCGGCACGCTGCCGCAGCACGGCATGGACTACTGGCCGAAGAACGCCAAGATCATCCAGATCGACGCCGACAACAAGATGCTCGGCCTGGTGAAAAAGATCTCGGTCGGCATCTGCGGCGACGCCAAGGCCGCGGCCAAGGCGCTCACGTGGCGCCTGACCGGTCGCACGCTGGAATGCGACGCGACGCGCGAGCAGCGCTATGCCAAGGTGCAGGCCGAGAAGACCGCATGGGAGCGCGAACTCGACGAGTGGACGCACGAGCGCGACCCCTTCAGCCTCGACATGATCGAAGAGAACGCCAAGGAAAAGCCCTTCTCCGGCGGCGAATACCTGCACCCGCGCCAGGTGCTGCGCGAACTGGAAAAAGCGATGCCTGAGGATGTGATGGTGTCGACCGACATCGGCAACATCAACTCGGTCGCCAACAGCTACCTGCGCTTCGAGAAGCCGCGCAGCTTCTTCGCCGCGATGAGCTTCGGCAACTGCGGCTACGCGTTCCCGACGATCATCGGCGCCAAGGTCGCGGCACCCCATCGTCCGGCGGTGTCCTACGCCGGTGACGGCGCCTGGGGCATGAGCCTGATGGAGACGATGACTTGCGTGCGGCACAACATCCCGGTGACGGCGGTGGTGTTCCACAATCGCCAGTGGGGCGCGGAGAAGAAGAACCAGGTGGACTTCTACAACCGCCGCTTCGTCGCCGGCGAGCTCGACAACCAGAGCTTCGCGGAAATCGCGCGCGCGATGGGCGCCGAGGGCATCACCGTGGATCGGCTCGAAGACGTCGGCCCGGCGCTGAAGCGCGCCATCGACATGCAGATGAACGAGGGCAAGACCTGCATCATCGAGATCATGTGCACGCGCGAACTCGGCGACCCGTTCCGGCGTGACGCGCTGGCGAAGCCCGTGCGCCTGCTCGACAAGTACAAGGACTACGTCTGAGACCGCGCCCGTAACGACGACGGGCCGCCCGATCCGCGGGGCGGTCCGTCGCAAATCCCTGCCAGGCCCGACCTTATCGACCGGACATCGACTCCATGACCACTCAAACAACTATTGCGCCACCCGCGATGTTCAGCGAGGTGCGCGTGCTGATGCCGGGCTTCATGTTGTGCACCGTGATCGCGGTCGCGGCGACTTTCGTGTCCGAGCACTACGGCGGACCGCAATTTCTCTACGCGCTGCTGATCGGCATCGCGTTCCATTTTCTGTCGGACTCCGAAAAATGCATCCCCGGCATCGAAGCCTCGGCGAAGAAGCTCGTGCGTTTCGGTGTCGCGTTGCTCGGTGCGCGCATCGTCGCGAGCGACGTCAGTGATCTCGGCCTGATCGGTGTCGGCGCCCTTGTCGGTGCGGTGGTGCTGACGATCGGCTTCGGCCTGCTGCTCGCGCGCCTTCTCGGACTGCCGTCGATGCTCGGCCTGCTCTCCGGCGGCGGCACCGGGATCTGCGGCATCTCGGCGACGCTGGCGATTTCCTCGACGCTGCCGGCAACGCGCGAGAACGAGCGCTACACGCTGCTCACGGCGATTGGCGTCGCGATCTTCTCGACCGTGGCGATGGTGCTGTATCCGCTCGTCGTCAAGAGCGCGGGGCTGTCGGTCAGCGAAGCGGGGCTCTTTCTCGGCGGCTCGATCCATGACGTCGCGCAGGTCGTCGGCGCCGGGCTGATCATCTCGCCCGAAGTCGGCGACGCGGCGACGCTGGCGAAGATGTTCCGCGTCGCGATGCTGATGCCGGTGGTCGTCGTGCTGGCGCTGGTGTTCCACGGCGAGCGCAAGAAGGCAAACGGTGGCAGCAACACGAAGACGCCGATCCTGCCGCTGTTCCTGGTCGCCTTCGCGGCGCTGGCGACGCTCAACAGTCTGGGACTGCTGTCGCATGCCGTCGTCGAGGCGAGTTCGACGCTGTCGCGCTGGTGCCTGGTGATCTCGATTTCCGCGCTCGGCGTCAAGACCTCGCTCGAGAAGCTCGCCGAACTCGGCTGGAAGCCGATCGTGCTGATGTCCAGCGAGGCGCTGTTCGTCGCCGGCTACATGCTGCTGGTCGTTTATCTGAGCCGGCTGATCGCGGCCTGAACGCCCCAACTACAACAGAGAGCCCATGAACCCGTCCGAGAAATTCGCCGCCGACCTCCACGCGAGGCCCTGAGATGGCGACGATCACGATCGAACTGAACGGCGCCTCGCACGCGGTAGGGCAGGGCAAGACGCTGCATGACCTGATCGCGAGCCTCGACCTGCTCGGAAAACGCGTCGCGGTCGCAATCAACCGCGAGGTCGTCGCGTCGCCAGGCTGGCAAGAGCGCGTCTTGCATCCGGCCGATCGCGTCGAGGTCGTCGTGGCGATCGGCGGCGGCTAATAAAAGCATTGAGAGGAGGAGCGCCCCCATGAACCTGAACGACACGCCCACGGATGGGCTGGATGCCGACACCGCGGGCGCGGCATCGGCCGGACTCACGATCGCCGGCAAGACCTATGCGTCGCGCCTGCTCGTGGGCACCGGCAAATACCGCGATTTCGACGAAACCCGCGCGGCGGTCGACGCGAGTGGCACCGCAATCGTCACCGTGACGATCCGCCGCGTGAACATCGGTCAGCACGCCAGTGAGCCGAGCCTGCTCGACGCCGTGCCGCCGTCGCAATTCACGATCCTGCCGAACACCGGCGGCTGCTACACCGCCAGGGACGCGGTCTACACCCTGCAACTCGCCCGCGAACTGCTCGATGGCCACCCCTTGTGCAAGCTCGAAGTGCTCGGCGACGAGAAGACCCTGTTCCCCAACATGCCCGAGACGCTGAAGGCGGCCGAGGCGTTGGTGAAGGACGGTTTCGACGTGATGGTCTATTGCAGCGACGACCCGATCCAGGCGCGCATCCTCGAGGACATCGGCTGCGTCGCGGTGATGCCGCTCGCGAGCCTGATCGGCTCGGGCATGGGCATCCTGAACCCCTGGAACCTGTCCTTGATCATCGAGCAGGCGAGGGTGCCGGTGATTGTCGATGCCGGCGTGGGCACCGCCTCGGATGCGGCGATCGCGATGGAGCTCGGCTGCGATGGCGTGCTGATGAATACCGCGATCGCCGGCGCCCGCGAACCGATCCGCATGGCCCGTGCCATGCGCCTGGCTGTGGAGGCGGGGCGCGAAGCGTTTCTCGCCGGCCGCATCCCGCGACGCTTCGCCGCATCGCCCTCGTCACCGATGGCCGGTCGTATCGTCTGACGGGGCGTTTACGCGTTAAATGATTAGATATTCCGAAAAAAAATAAAAAACGTATCGTTTTTCGGAATTTTGTGTTGACACTAGCGCGCTTGAGTTCTAATGTTAATCAAGTTTCAAATATCGGTACATCACGTACCGTATTAACTAAAATGATAGCGAAGGAGACAGACTCTCATGAGCAGCCAGGTAGCCACCCAGACCCGCAATGAAGCCAGCGCAGAGATGTTGAAGGCTTTCAGCGAAGCTTGGAACCGTCACGACATCGACGCCCTGATGAGCTTCATGGCCGACGATTGTGTTTTCCATGCGGTTGGCGGTCCCGACCTGCTGGGCAAGAGCTTCGCAGGCCGCGATGCCGTAAGGGCTGGTTTCCAGCTGGCGTGGCAGAACTTCCCCGATGCCGCGTGGCTGAACGGCGAACACTTCGTCTGCGGCGATCGCGGCGTGTCGGAATCGACGTTCTGCGGCACCAAGGCCGACGGCAGCCGCATCGAAGCGCGGATGGTCGATGTATTCACCTTCCGCGACGGCAAGATCGCGGTCAAGAACGCCTATCGCAAGGACCGTCCGCCGGTCGCCGGCGCTGGCAACTGAGCCGGCAATCACGCGCGCGATAACAGACAGGAGTCGGGACATGGAAGCCATTGCAGAAAAGCGGATCATCACCAGCGGCCGGGCCAGCGCGCCATCGCAAGCTTACGATCCGGCCTATGACCCGCTGGTCGCGACGACGCCCGGACAAGGCCGCGAGTACGCGCCGACCTACTGGATCGGTACCGCCGGCGAACCGCCCGCCGACGATGGCCCGATCACCCACGACATCGACGTCGACGTCGCGATCATCGGCTCCGGCTTCACCGGCCTGACGACCGCGATTTTCCTCGCCGAGAAATACGGCATCAAGGCGACCGTACTCGAAGCCAACCGCGTCAGCTGGGGCTGCAGCACCCGCAACGGCGGCCAGGCCCAATGCGCGTCGGGGCGCCTGAAGCGCTCGCAGTGGATCCAGCGCTACGGCCTCGATACCGCCCTGCGCATGCACGAGGAAATCTGCGACGGCATGCAGACCTTCAAGGATCTGATCAAGGACATCGACTGCGAGCCGCAGCCCGGTGGCCATCTCTACATCGCGCACCGGCCCAAGGTCATGCCGGTGCTGGAGAAGGAAGCGAAGATCCTGCGCGACGTCTTCAAGTACGACGCGCGCATCCTCGATGCCGACACGGTGAAGCGCGAATACGTCGATGACAAGGAAGCCGCGGGCGCGATGCACGAGCCGGAAGGCATCGGCATCCATGCCGGCAAGCTCGCCTTCGGCTACCTGAAGAAGGCGCGCGCGCTCGGCGCGAAAGTCCATCCGTCGAGCCCGGTGATCGGCTGGGAAACCCGCAACGGCGTGCATTACCTCAAGACGCCGGGCGGCATCGTGCGTGCCCGCGCGGTCGGTGTCGCGACCGGTGGCTACACGTCGAACGGCCTGCATCCGGAACTGAAAAATCGCCTGCTGCCGATCCTGTCGAACTCGATCGTCACTCGCCCGCTGACGAAGTCCGAGATCGACGCCTGCAACTTCCGTACGACCCAGGTCATCACCGACACCCGCATCCTGCGCCACTACTACCGCCTGCTGCCCGACGGCCGCGTGCAGATCGGCAGTCGCAGCGCGATCACCGGCAGCGACGCGCCGCAGGACAAGTACAAGCAGTTCCTGATCCGCGACCTGCACCGCAAGTTCCCGGCGCTCGAAGGCATCCAGATCGACTACTCGTGGTGGGGCTGGGTCGATGTCAGCCACGACATGATGCCGCGCATCTTTCAGCCGGACCCGAAGCAGACGATCTATTACGCGCTCGGCTACGGTGGCAACGGCGTGATGTATTCGGCGCAGGCCGGCCGCCGCCTGGCCGAGAACATCGCCGGCATTCGCACCCCCGAGCTGCCGATCTTCCGCTCGAAGCTGCCTTTCCCCAACGTGCGCGAGATGGTCGAGTCGGAGTATTTCGCGCCCTTCCGCCGCTTCGGCCAATGGTGGTTGTACCGCTGGTACAACATGAAGGATGAAGTCCTCTAAGCCGCACCTTGATACCCCCAGCAACACGCACTGCCAAACCATAATGAGATCGAGGAGACAGAAATGAAATTCAGCAAGAACGTACTGATGCCGCTCGTCACCGCCGCCAGCCTGCTGGTAAGTGCCCCCGCCGCACTGGCCGAGACTTTCAAGATGGCCGTTGGCGATGCCGCGGGCGGCACGCAGTGGGAACTCGGCACGACTTTCGCCAAGCTGTTCCAGCAGAAGACCGGCGGCAAGCACAAGGTAGACCTGTTCCCCAACGGGCAACTTGGCAGCGAGGAAGACACGATCAACAACGCCGCGATGGGCACGCTGGATTTCTCGATCCTGGCGGTGAACAACATCACGCCGTTCTCGCCGACGGTCGGCCTGCTGACGATGCCCTACCTGATCCAGAGCGCCGACGAAGCGAAGAAGCTGACCCAGGGTGAAGTCGGCAAGGAACTCACCGACAACACGGTGCGCGATGCCGGCGTACGCATCGTCGGCTGGGCCTATTCGGGCTTCCGCGTGCTCACCAATTCCAAGCGGCCGGTGAAGACGCTGGAAGATCTCAAGGGCTTGGTGATCCGCGTACCGAAGAACGAGATCATGATTTCCTCGTATCAGGCATGGGGCATCAACCCGACCCCGATGTCGTGGTCGGAAACCTTCACCGGCCTGCAGCAGCGCGTCGTCGACGGGCAGGACAACCCCTACATCACCGTGTCGGCGATGAAGTTCTACGAGGTGCAGAAGTACATCACCAACATCCGCTACATCTTCTCGCTCGAGCCGCTGGTGGTCAGCGAGTCGGTCTTCAAGTCGCAGAAGCCCGACGTGCAGAAGGCCATTCTCGAAGCCGGCCAGGAAGCCACCGAGCACAGCTTCAAGTACCTGCTCGAAACGGAAGAGAAGATCAAGAAGGATCTTGCTGCACGCGGCATGCAGATCACCGACCCGGCCGATGGCGAGAAGGCGTGGATCGCGAAGGCGACCACCACGGTGTGGCCGAAGTACTACAAGAGCATCGGCGGCAAGGAAAAGCTCGATCGCGCGCAGAAGGTGCTCGGCCGCTGAACCGCGGGCAGTAGTCGCTTCCGACTGCAAGGCGTGCGGCACGTGAGTCACAGTTCGCACCGCACGCCGACGCCGGAGCCGCGACGACCGCCGATCTTGTGCAAAACACTCCGCTACGATTCCGGACGAATCCTGCCTGCCGGGCCGCTATCCGACACCTTCACGGGTGCCGGCCGGCTTACCGGCCCGCCGCAGGGGCCGTCGTCGCGTAATCGAGCGCACCGGATTTTCTGGAGTCTGTCATGGTCGTATGGCGCAACTTCGTCAAATTCATCAGCAACATCGAAGAGTATCTGTGCGAGGCGCTGCTGGCGTTCTTCGTCCTGCTGCTCTTCGTCCAGATCCTGCTGCGGCAGTTCTTCCAGTACTCGCTGCCCTGGGGTGAAGAACTCGCAACCTATCTCTTCGTCTGGTTTGCCTACCTCGGCGCCTGCGTCGCGGCCAAGATGTCGGCGCACAACCGCGTGGCTTTCCACTTCAAGTTCTTCCCGCCGATCGTCAAGAAAGTCAGTGAAGCGATTGCCGATCTGCTGTGGGTCGGTTTCAACCTCTATTTCGCCTTCCTGAGCTACGACTTCGTCTTCAACCGCATGAACCTGTTCTGGAAGTCGCAGACCATCGGTTTGCCGATGAAGTACTTCTACATGATCCTGCCGATCGCCTTTGTGTTGATGTCGATCCGCATCCTGTGGAACAACTACCTGTCGCTGTTCAAGGGCGTGGAGATCGTCGATCCGGAAGCGGAGGAAATCGAGAATCTGAAACGCGCCGCCGCCGCGGCGAACGCCTGAGACGGATCCTCCACGGAGAAAAGACAATGGAAGCATATGTGGTAGAAATCCTGTTCGGCGGCTTCTTTGCATTGCTGCTGCTGGGCGCGCCGATCACGGTCTCGCTGGCCGGCGCGGCGATGGTCGCCTTCCTGGTGCTGGGGAAGAATCCCATCGCCTTCGTGCAGATCGCCTTCACTTCGGTCGGCAGTTTCCCCTTGATGGCCCTGCCGGCCTTCGTCCTCGCCGGCGCGCTGATGGAGGCCGCAGGCATTTCCAAGCGTCTGGTCGACATCGCCGAAACCCTGGCCGGGCCGATCACCGGCGGACTGGGTGCAGCGACCGTGCTTGCCTGCCTGTTCTTCGGCGCCATCTCGGGTTCGGGGCCGGCGACCACGGCCGCCGTCGGCATGCTGATGATCCCCGCGATGGTCAATCGCAAGTACGAACGCAGCTACGCCTCCGCGGTGACGGCCGCCTCGGGGGGGCTCGGCATCATCATCCCGCCGTCGATCCCGATGGTGATCTTCGGCATCTCGGCGCTCGGCATGGCGCCGCCGCCCGACGCCATCGAAAAATACGGTGAGTTCGCCTCGCTGTCGATCCCCAAGCTGTTCGTCGCCGGCGTCATCCCCGGCATCATCATGGCCATCGCCCTGCTGATCACGAACTACCTGATCTCGAGCAAGCGCGGCTATCGCGGGCTGACGGAGAAATGGTCGTACGGCGACATCGGGCAGGCGCTGCGCAAGGGTACCTGGTCGGTGCTCGCGCCGGTGATCATCCTCGGCGGCATCTACACTGGGCTGTTTACCCCGACCGAGTCGGCAATCGTCGCGATCTTCTACACGCTCTTCGTCGGCCTCGTCCTGCACCGCGAGCTCAAGTTCGCGGCGATTCTGAATTCGCTGAAGACCACGACGTGGATTACCGGGCGAGTGCTGCTGATCCTGTTCGCGGCGGTCGTCTTCGGGCGCCTCCTCGTCGAGCAGCGTATTCCCGCGACGATCGCCGAGTCTCTCCTGAGCCTCACCGACAACGTTTACATGATCTGGACGCTGATCATCGCCTTCCTGCTCTTCGTCGGCATGTTCATGGAAACGCTCGCGGCGATCATGATCCTGGTGCCGGTGCTGCTACCGGTGATGTACATGATGGGGGCGGACCCCACCCACGTTGGCATCGTCGTGATCTGCGCGCTTTCGGTCGGCTTCCAGACTCCGCCGCTGGGCGAGAACCTGTTCGTCGCATCCGGTATCGGCGGTTCGACAGTGGAAGAAATCGTGGCGCGCATCCACCCCTTCGTGCTCGCCTCGACGGTCGCGATCTTCGTCATCGCATTCTTCCCGCAGCTCACGCTGTGGCTGCCGCAGATGCTTGGCTACTGAGCCATCCCATGCCGTCCGGCGGGGCAGGATCGCAGCACGCGCGCCTGCCCCGCCGGTCAAGAATTCAACTGAAACCGGAAAACCGGGAGGTTCGATGATGTCTGCTCCGATCCGCGTACTCGCGCTCACGCTCGGCCTTGCCTTCGGCACGGGCTTCCTCACCACCCCCGCGCAGGCCGCCGACGCCGAATCTATCCGCCTGTTCGACAGCGAACTCGGCAAGCGCGCCACTGCCTTGCTCGATCGCGCAGTCAGGCATGTCGAGCAGAACGGCGAAAAGGGCACCGCCGATTTCAGCCGCCAGGCGGATTTCGTCGACCGCGATCTCTACGCCTACGCCGTGCGCCTGGACGGCCGGTTTCTGGCGAGCGGCGGTTCGTCGGCCGCGCTGATCGGCGACAACGTACTCGACTACACCGACGTCGCCGGCAAGGCCTTTTTTCGTGAAATGATCGAACTCGCGAAAGCCAAAGGCAGCGGTCAGGTCGAATACCGCTGGTTCAATCCCGCCGACAGCCGTGGCGAGCCCAAAGTCACCATGTTCCGCAAGGTCGGCGAGGTCGTCGTCGCAGTCGGCTTCTACCCGCCGCGAGCCACCCCGGTCCAGGCCCGGGCCATGCTCAAGGATGCGGCGAAGGCCATGACGGCCGACGCGAAGAGCGCCCTGGCCCAGTTCCAGCGGCTCGACGGCCCCTTCGTGCATGACGATTTGTATGTATTCGTCATCGACATGGCCGATGGCCGCTTCCTTGCGCACGGTGCGACACCGACCCTCGTCGGCAGCAATGGCTTCGAAGTGCGCGACCCGAACGGCAAGCCGATCGTCACCGAGATGGTCAAGCTCGTGGCGAAGAAGGGTGATGGCGAGCTCGACTACAGCTGGCAAAACCCGACCACCGGCAGGGTCGAGAAGAAGCACAGCTATTTCCGCGCCGTCGACGGAAAACTGGTCGGCGTAGGTTATTTCCAGCGCTGAGGACCGCGCGTTCCGACGCCGGTTACCTCCTGAAGCTCATGAACCGGGCAGGGTGACGATGCCGGTGACAGGCGCCCGGAATCACTGATCGGTGAGACGGTCGTGACGATTCGACGTTTCAGCTTTCGGCGATCGGTGATCCCCGCACGCCCGTCGACCACGGCAGCGCACGTGCGGGCCGGATGATCGGGGCGTTACGGCGGCACCGGCAAGGTGGCCCTTGAGCAGGGCGGGCAGTTCAGCAGTGACTGAACACCGGCTTGCGCTTTTCGACGAACGCCGCCATGCCTTCCTTCTGGTCGGCAAGGCCGAAGGTGGCGTGCAGGGTGCGTCGCTCGAACAGGAGTCCCTCGCTGAGCGGACTCTCGAAGGCCCGGTTGACCGACTCCTTCATCATCATCAGGATCGGCAGGGAGCGCGCCGCAATATCGGCGGCGACCGACAGCGCTTCCGCGAGGACCGTGTTCGCCGGATAGATGCGCGATACCAGGCCGCTGCGTTCCGCTTCGGCCGCGTCCATGAAGCGGCCGGTCAGGCAAAGGTCCATCGCCTTGGCCTTGCCGACCGCCCGCGGCATGCGCTGGGTGCCGCCGGCGCCGGGTATCACCGCCAGCTTCACTTCCGGCAGAGCGAACTTCGCCGTGTCGGCGGCAAAGACGAGGTCGCACATCATCGCCAGTTCGCAGCCGCCGCCCATCGCGAGGCCTGATACCGCGGCGATCACCGGCTTGCGGAAGGTCCTCAGGGTTTCCCAGTTGCGGGTGATGAAGTTCGACTTGTAGACATCGATGAAGTCCCAGGACCTCATCGCCTCGATGTCCGCCCCGGCGGCGAAAGCCTTGTCCGAGCCGGTGATGACCACGCAGCCGATGCGCTCGTCGGCCTCGAAGGCATCGAGCGCGGCGCCGAGGGCGTTCATCAGTTCGTCGTTCAGCGCGTTGAATACTTCCGGACGATTGAGGCGGATCAGCCCCACCCGGTCGAGTGTTTCAGTAATGATCGTGGCGTTCATGTCGTGCTCGGGGTATCTGTTTACGCGGATTCGCCGAATTGGCGGGCCATCTCTCGCAGCTTGAATTTCTGCAGCTTGCCGCTCGGGGTGGCCGGCAGGGCATCGACGATCTCGAGCCGCTCGGGGCAATATTGCTTGGCCACCTGCTGCTCGTCGAAGAACGTCCGCACGTCATCGAGCGTCAGCGTCGCCCCCGGCTTCAGCGCAACGAAGGCGCATGCCCGCTCGCCCAGGCGTTTGTCCGGGTAGCCGACGACTGCGCAGGTCATGACGGCGGGGTGTTTGTAGAGCAGGTTCTCGATTTCCATCACCGGAATGTTTTCGCCGCCGCGGATCACCAGATCCTTGCTGCGACCATTGATCCGCATATAGCCGTCGGCATCCACGAAGGCGAGGTCGCCGGTGTCGAACCAGCCGTCGTCGGTGGTGGCGTTCAGTTGCGGGCGCTTCAGGTATCCCGCGAACAGCGACGCTCCGCGGATCAGCAAAGTGCCGGTTTCGCCGCACGGAAGCTCGTTGCCATTGATGTCCACGATCTTGATTTCGATGCCCGGCAGCGGGCGCCCATCGGATACACCCGATTTTTCGAGCGCCCGCGCGGGTTCCGTCACGGTGACCGCGCCGCACTCGGTCATGCCCCATGCCGAGCTGATTCGCAGGCCCATCTGCTTGTGCGCACGCTCGATCAGGACTGGGGGGATCGGCGCGCCGGCGCAATTGAACTTGGTGAAAGTCGTCGACGTGCTATCACCGTTTTCCACGGCGAGGCACATGTCGGCGACGAACGCGGTTGATGCCATGCTGAACGTGACACTTTCGGTGCGGACGATGTGGAGCGCGCGCTTTGCGTCCCAGACATCCTGCAGGACCGTGGTCGAGTTCAGCAGTACCGGAATCATCGCCAGGTAACCGTAACCGGTCAGGTGCGCCATCGGCGATGCGCCGAGGATGATGTCGGAGTCGCTCAGTTCCATCACCGCGATGTAGGCGTGCAGATTCGAGAACAGGGTGTTCGAGGTGTGCATCACGGCTTTGGGTTCGCCCGTGGTGCCGGAGGTGTACATCAGCAGCAGGACGTCGTCCGGGGCGATGCCGGGGCCGGTCAGCGGTGGGGCGTCCTCGCGCATCAGGGCATTGTCGAAACTGTCCTCCCCCTCGCCGCCGACGACGATCACCCGCTTCAGGTGGGGCAATGAGGGGAGGATCTCGCGTGCCATGGCTTCGTAGTCGAAGCCGCGAAACACCTTGGGCACGATGAACACCTTGGATTCGCCGAAGTTGAGCATGAAGGTCAGCTCGTGCTGGCGGAAGATCGGCATCACCGGGTTGGCGACCGCGCCGATGCGTGCGCAGGCAAGCGCTATGGCGATGAACTCCCAAGAATTCGGGAGCTGGAAGGTCACGACGTCGGCGTGGCCGACACCCATCGATGCCAGGTTCCGGGCAACGCTCTCCACTCGGCGGTCGAGCTCACGGTAACTCAGTCGAACGGGTTCCGTGGCGCTCTGGCTGTAAGCCACCACGGCAGTCTTGTCCGGGCAGCGCTCCAGCGCGCGCTGCAGGAAGACATTGATGGTTTCGTCGCGCCACAGGCCGGCTGCTTTCATTGGCTGCATGCGGGACGTCAGCAGTACGGGATCGAAATTCATGCGGTTCTCCTTCGGGTTCGGTCTGTGGATCAGCGCCCGGGCAGGCGGCGTTGGGGGCGTTCGAGCGGTAGTGCCGACTGCCCGGTTCTATGACAACCCATTTGGGCGCTGTCTAAGCACATGTCTCGCTCTTTGGCGGCGCCTTAATTTTTCGCTGGCGGGGGTTTGCTGCAATCGTAGCGGGAGATTTTTATAAGTCAAGATATTGACTGAAAGCGAGAGTGTTTTCGCTGGACGTGTTGTGCGGTGCAGCACGATATAGTGTAAAAAAATGCGATAAAACAAATAGTTAAAGTACGTTAGCGGCTCTGGCGCCGAGTTTGTCGCAATTTAAATGTAGCAATGTATTGACACGTATGGCTAGTTCTTCCTAGAATCGATTCACAGCAATGGAGGAGGTACCGCGATGGATTTCAGTCTTAGCCCCGAGCAGATGGCGTTGGTCGAAACTGCCGGAAAATTTGCAAAGAACCGTCTTGCTCCGAATTACCGGGCGCGGGAAAAAGCTGAATGTATTGAGCGGGACCTGATTCTCGAGATGGGCGGGCTGGGCTTTCTCGGGCCGGAGCTGCCCGAGGAGCATGGCGGCCTGGGGGTCGATTGCCTCACCAGCGGCCTGTTGCTGGAACAGATTTCATACGGCGACTTCAACGTTTCGTACGTGAACCTGCTGACGTCGTTGTGCGGCCAGATCGTCGCCGGCCATGCGCGTCCGGACATCGCCCGAGAGTGGCTGCAGGCGGTGATCGCGGGCGAGAAGACGATCGCGATCGCGCTGACCGAGCCGAGTGCTGGTTCGGACGCCGCGCGCCTCAAGCTCAAGGCGACGCGCGACGGCAAGGATTTCGTGCTGAACGGCGAAAAGACGTCGATCTCGATGGCGACGCAGGCGGATGTTGCGGTGGTGTTTGCCCGCACCGGGCTGGAGTCGGAGCGTGCCCGCGGCATCAGCGCCTTCCTCGTGCCGATGGATCTGCCCGGCATCTCGCGCACCGCGTTCGACGACATCGGCACGCGCCCGGTCGGTCGTGGTTCGATCTTCTTCGACGACGTGCGCGTGCCCGCCGAGATGATGCTCGGCGACGAAGGGCAGGGCTTCATCCAGGTGATGCAGGGCTTCGACTACAGCCGGGCGCTGATCGGCATGCAGTGCATGGGGGTGGTGCGCGCGTCGCTCGACGAGACCTGGCGCTATATCCAGGAGCGCGAGGCGTTCGGCAAGAAGATCGGCGAGTTCCAGGGCGTCACCTTCCCGCTTGCCGAAGCCGAGACGATGTACGAAGCCTGCCGTGCGCTATGCCTGCGTACGCTGTGGCTGAAGGATCAGGGGCTGCCGCATACCGCGGAAGCGGCGATGTGCAAGTGGTGGGCGCCGAAACTGGCGTGCGAAATCATCCACCAGTGCCTGCTGACCCACGGCCACGGCGGCTATGCGAGCGATTACGACTTCGGTCAGCGCTATCGCGATGTCATGGGTCTGCAGATCGGCGACGGTACCGCGAACATCATGAAGATGATCATCGGGCGCGAGAAGATCGCCGCCCACGCGGTCTAAAGCTGCGCCATGTTCCGTTGCAGGAGGCTGACGTAATGAATGAATTGCAGCCGGTCATCGAACGAGAAGCCCTTCAGCGCGCCGTCGTAGAAGGCGTGGATCGGGTCGGCGAGCGCAACCCACAGCTCGCGGCCCTTCGGGCTGAGTTTCACCATGCGCGAGCGTCGGTCTTCCTCGCTGGTCGCGCGTTCGATCAGACCGTCGCGTTCGAGTCGCGTCAGCAGGCCGGTGAGGTTCTGCCGGCTGACGAGCAGGAAGCGGGACAGTTCGCCGATGCCCATGCCCGTCGAAGCCTGTTCCCGCGACAGCGCGCCGAGCACGGACCACTGCTGCGTCGTGATGCCGAATTCGTCGAGGGCCTGCGTGCCTTTGGTGTGCAGCGTGTTGGCCGCCTGGAAGAAACGGAAGAAAAGCCGGTTGGCGATTTCGATCGACGCGGCGTCCTGGTCGGCGGGAAGGTCTTTCATCGATTGGAGGGGGCCGGTTCAAAAGGGGCCCCATTGAATCGCAAAGCATGGCCCGAAAGCAATGGGCCGCAAATTTTGTTATCCAACAGGAGGAAGTAAAAATGAGAGGAATCAACGGAAAGGTCGTCATCGTCACCGGCGGAGCGGGTGGCATCGGCTCGGCGATCTGCCGCCGCTTCGGCGCGGAAGGCGCGACGGTCGCGGTGTTCGACATCAACCAGGATGCGGCTTCGGCCGTTGCCGCGGAGATCCGCGAGAAGGGCGGCAAGGCGCAGGCCTATGCGGTCGATCTGACGAGCCAGGACTCGGTGATCACTGCCGTGACGGCCGCCGAGAAGGACCTCGGTCCGACCGACGTGCTGGTGAATAACGCCGGCTGGGACAAGGTCGGCAGCTTCCTCAGCACCGAGAAGCCGCTGTGGGACAAGATTGTCGCGATCAACCTGTACGGCGCGCTGTACATGCACCACGCCGTCGTCAAGGGCATGGTCGCGCGCGGCGCGGGGCGCATCGTCAACATCGCTTCCGATGCCGGCCGTGTCGGTTCCTCGGGCGAGGCGGTGTATGCCTTCTGCAAGGGCGGCCTGATCGCCTACTCGAAGACGATGGCGCGTGAACTCGCCCGCCAGCAGATCAGCGTCAACGTCGTGTGCCCCGGCCCGACCGATACGCCGCTGCTCGACGACATCTGCGGCGAAGGCGAGAAGGGTGACAAGCTGCGCACGGCCTTCACGCGCGCAGTGCCCTTCGGCCGCCTCGGCCAGCCCGACGACCTGCCGGGCGCGGTCATGTTTCTGTCGAGCGACGACGCGTCCTTCATCACCGGCCAGGTGCTCAGCGTGTCGGGCGGCCTGACGATGGCCGGCTAAGCGCGGCCTTACTCATCTAAATCGAATTCAGGATTGGAGAACACCATGGAATACCAGGACATCCTCTACACGAAGGCAGAGGGCATCGCGACGATCACGATCAACCGTCCGAAGGCCTACAACGCGTTCCGCGCGCAGACCTGCGAAGAAATGATCCACGCCTTCAAGGACGCGGACCACGATCGCAGCATCGGCGTGGTGGTGCTGACCGGCGCCGGCGAGAAGGCATTCTGCACCGGCGGCGACCAGGGCACGCAGGACGGCGGTTACGGCGGCCGCGGCATCATCGGTCTGCCGATCGAGGAAGTGCAGAGCGCGATCCGCGACATCTCCAAGCCGGTTATTGCGCGTGTTAACGGTTTCGCGATCGGCGGCGGCAACGTGCTCGTGACGATCTGCGATCTGGCGATCGCGTCGGACAACGCGCAACTCGGCCAGGCCGGTCCGCGCGTCGGCTCGGTCGATCCGGGCTTCGGTACGGCACTGCTGGCGCGCGTCGTCGGCGAAAAGAAGGCACGCGAGATCTGGTATCTGTGCCGTCGCTACACCGCGCAGGAAGCGCTGGCGATGGGCCTCGTCAACGCCGTCGTGCCGCAGGATCAGCTCGACGCCGAAGTGAAGAAGTGGTGCGACGAGATCGTCGAGAAGAGCCCGACCGCGATCGCGCTGGCGAAGAAGTCGTTCAACGTCGATACCGAGATGATCCGCGGCATGGGCGGCCTGGCGATGCACGCGCTGAAGCTCTACTACGAAAGCCCCGAGTCCGCCGAAGGTGGCAACGCCTTCCGCGAGAAGCGCAAGCCCGAGTTCCGCAAGCACGTGAAGTAAGACGGTACGGCGCGGCACGAGACCTCTCCTCCCATCCCTCGTGCCGCGTCGCGACCTGCCGCTGCGCCCACCCCCACCCCCAAAGCCAACGCCACGGAGACAGACAAGAATGATCCGCGACCAGGAAACACTGAATATCTTGCTGGACACGATTTCGCGCTTCGTGCGCGAACGCCTGGTGCCGGCCGAGGCGGTCGTCGCCGAGACCGACCGGATTCCCGACGACCTCGTCACCGAGATGAAGGAGCTGGGCCTGTTCGGCCTGTCCATCCCCGAGGAACATGGCGGCATGGCGCTGACGATGGAGGAGGAGGTGCTCGCCACCTTCGAGATCGGCCACACCTCACCGTGCTTCCGTTCGCTCTTTGCCACCAACAACGGCATCGGCGGCCAGGGCATCGTCATCGATGGCACGCCCGAGCAGAAGGCGCATTACCTGCCGAGGCTGGTGACGGGCGAGCTCATCGGTTCGTTCGCGCTGACCGAACCCGACAGCGGGTCGGACGCCGCCAGCCTGCGCACCACCGCCGTGCGTGACGGCGACTTCTACATCCTCAACGGCACCAAGCGCTACATCACCAACGCGCCCGAAGCCGGCATCTTCACCGTGATGGCGCGCACCGATCCGGCCAGGAAGGGCGCCGACGGCATTTCCGCCTTCATCGTCGAGCGCGGTGCGCCCGGCCTTTCGCTCGGACATCCGGACGAAAAGATGGGGCACAAGGGTTCGCACACTTGCGACGTGATCTTCGAGGATTGCCGTGTGCCGGCGGCCAACCTGATCGGCGGACGCGAGGGCATCGGCTTCAAGACCGCAATGAAAGTGCTCGACAAAGGCCGCATCGCCATCGCCGCGATTTCGGTCGGGGTGGCCGAGCGCATGCTCGAAGACGCGCTGCGCTACGCCTGCGAACGCAAGCAGTTCGGCAAGCCGATCGCCGAGTTCCAGCTCATCCAGGCCATGCTCGCCGACAGCAAGGCTGAGATCTACGCCGCGCGCTGCATGGTGATCGACGCCGCGCGTCGCCGCGATCAGGGGCTGGACGTGGGTACCGAGGCCTCGTGCGCGAAGATGTTCGCCTCCGAGATGTGCGGACGTGTCGCCGACCGTGCGGTGCAGATCTTCGGCGGCGCGGGCTATCTGTCGGAATACGGCATCGAGCGCTTCTACCGCGACGTGCGCCTGTTCCGCCTGTTCGAAGGCACGACCCAGATTCAGCAACTGGTCATCGCCCGCAACATGATCCGTGCCCACAACGGGTGAGTGAGGCGCGCACTACATGAACTGCCGGAACAACATGTCGGAGATGGCGTCCGAGGTCGATCATGTCATCACGAGGCGCCGCTCTGTGCGTGCGTTTCGGGATGAGCAGGTGGGCGACGACGCCATCGACGACATCCTGCAGGTCGCGGCGCGAGCCCCGTCCGGCACCAATCTTCAACCCTGGCGTGTGCATGTGGTCAAAGGGGCGGCGCTGTGCCGCCTCGTGGACGCGGTCTGCTCGGCCTTCGATGCCGGCGATGGCACGCACACGTCGGAGTACGATTATTACCCGCGCGAATTCTTCGAGCCCTATCTGGGAAGGCGGCGGCAAGTCGGGTGGGATCTGTATGGCCTGCTCGGCATCGCCAAGGGCGATGCGCCGCGGATGAAGGCGCAGCACAGGAAAAATTTCGAATTTTTCGGTGCGCCGGTCGGGTTGATATTCACCGTCGATCGACGGCTCGCCCAGGGAAGCTGGCTCGATTACGGGATGTTCCTGCAGAACGTGATGCTTGCCGCCGAATCGCGTGGACTGGCTACCTGCTGCCAGGCGGCGTGGATCGACTATCACCGCATCATTGGCGAGGTGCTTGGTTTGATGCCGCACGAGAAGGTCGTGTGCGGAATGGCATTGGGTCACGCAGACACCGAAGCTGCGGAAAATAGCCTGATCAGTGTGCGTGCCGCGACGTCGGAATTCGTCGTTCGCCACGAGTGAAAACCCGCCCTGCCTGCGCGCCCGAGTGCGTGCGTGGCAGGGCTGCGGTCATGTGCAGATGGAATCCGGGCTACGACCTGGCTTTGACCTCTGCCAGGGGCTTGATGTCAATCGCCTCGATCCGCCTGCGGCCGTCCTCTACGGCGCTGAGGGCGTCGGTCTCGACCATCGTTGCGAGGCAGCGTCGGGCCAGCTGCTGGTAAATGCCGGTCCCGGCGGCCTTCCACTCCAGTTCCCCATCGCTCAGGTCGCGTATCAGCCGGGCTGGCGTGCCCGCCACGAGCGAGCGCGGCGGCACGATCATGCCCGCCTTGACGAAGCTGCACGCGGCGACGAACGAGCCTTCGCCGATCACCGCATTGTCCATCACGACCGCATTCATGCCGATGAGGGCCTGGCGACCGATGCGACAGCAGTGCAGCACTGCGCCATGACCAATGTGACCGTTTTCCTCGATGATCGTGTCGTGATCGGGAAAGGTGTGGACCACGCAGGTGTCCTGCACGTTTACCCCGGCCTCGAGGACGAGGCGGCCAAAGTCGCCACGTAAGCTGGCGCACGGGCCGACATAGCATCCGGGGCCGACGATGACATCGCCGATCAGTACGGCGGACGGGTGCACGTAGGCGCTGGGGGCGACGACAGGAACGATGCCGTCGATGGCGTAGACGCGGGGTGGTTTCACTACAGTCTCCATGGTGCACTGCTGTGCATCGAAATGTGGGTACGTCAATCGGCTGGCCTGAAGGTCCGGGCCGGGATTTTCGGGTGCTCAGCATCCTGTGCTGATGTGTAATGATATTGACGTACTTGCGCGCTGTAAAGTTTGCTTCAGTCGATGCGAGACCACCGTCCGCTGCGCGTTTGTGCGCGGCATCAGCCATGCAAAAGCACTGAGTTACCGAGGGTGCGAGGCGCTTGATTGCAGTTTCAGGGTTTTTTTGCGATCTGTGGCTTGTCGATTAATTAAGGCAATATATTGACGCATATGCGAATTCTTGCTACCTTCTAGTCAACGGTTTCATGTCAGGTTTTCAGGGGCGAGGGCACAGATGATGAGCGTCGTTATCGAACAAGCTTTGGCGCACGTGGCGGTGATTCGGTTGAATCGACCGGCCGTGCGTAACGCACTCAATCAGGAAGTGCGTGCGCTGCTGGCAGCGAGCTTCGAGGAAGTCGGTGCGAATCCCGACATTCGGTGCGTCGTGCTGACGGGGGGCGAACAGGTTTTTGCTGCGGGGGCCGATATTCGGGATCTGGCCGAACGCAGCGCGATCGACATGATGCTGCGCAATACCCACCGCCTGTGGCAGGCGATCGCGTCCTGCCCGAAGCCGGTCATCGCCGCGGTCAATGGCCTCGCGCTCGGTGGCGGCTGCGAATTGGCAATGCACGCGGACCTCATCATCGCCGGCGAGGGCGCCGCTTTCGGCCAGCCCGAGGTGCGCATCGGCATCATGCCGGGTGCCGGCGGTACTCAGCGCTTGACGCGCGCCGTCGGCAAGTTCAAGGCCATGAAAATGGTGCTGACCGGGCAGCCGGTCAGCGCCCGCGAGGCGCTCGAAATGGGACTCGCCAGCGAGGTCGTGGCGGATGACAAGGTGCAGGCCCGCGCACTCGAGCTGGCTGCCGAAATCGCCGCGCTGCCGCCGCTGGCCGTCATGCAGATCAAGGAAGTGGTGCTCGCCGGCCAGGATGCGTCGCTCGACGCCGCCCTGACGCTGGAACGCAAGGCCTTTCAACTGCTGTTTGCGAGCCAGGATCAGAAGGAAGGCATGCAGGCCTTCCTCGAGAAGCGCAAACCCGAATACAAGGGACTCTGAGTCATGCTCGATATCACACGCACGGATCTGCTACTCGGTGTCGTCGGCACCGGCCTGATGGGGCGCGGTATCGCGCAGATCGCTGTCCAGGGTGGCATTCGCGTGCTGTTGCACGACGCGCGTCCGGACGCCGCCGGCGAGGCCCGCGCGGCGATCGGCCAGGTTCTCGAAACGCTCGCCGCCAAAGGCAAGATCTCGCAGGCCGAGGCCGATGCGGCCATCGGGCGGATCGGTGTCGCCGAATCGCTGCAGGCGCTGGCCGGTTGCCATATCGTCGTCGAGGCGATCGTCGAGAACCTCGACGCGAAGCGCTCGCTGTTCCGTGATCTGGAGGACGTCGTCGGCGACGCCTGCGTGCTCGCCACGAACACCTCGTCGCTGTCGGTCACGTCGATCGCCGCAGGCTGCCGCCTGCCCGGCCGTGTCGGCGGTTTCCACTTCTTCAGCCCCGTGCCCTTGATGAAGATCGTCGAGGTCATCGACGGCGTGCTGGGCGAAGCATGGGTCGGCACCGCGCTGACCGCACTGGCCCAGCGCATGGGCCATACGCCCGTGCGGGCAAAGGACACCCCGGGCTTCATCGTCAATCACGCCGGACGCGGCTACGGCACCGAGGCGCTGCGCATCCTGGGCGAGGGCATCGCCGGATTTGCGGACATCGACCGCATCCTGCGCCGGGCGGCCGGCTTCCGCATGGGCCCGTTCGAACTGCTCGACCTGACCGGGCTGGATGTCTCGCATCCGGTGATGGAGTCGATCTACGACCAGTACTACCAGGAACCGCGCTTCCGCCCGTCGCCGATCACGCGTCAGCGGCTTGCCGCGGGTCTGCTCGGACGCAAGAGCGGGCGCGGCTTCTACGTGTACCGCGACGGCAAGGCCGAAGCGCTCGCCGAAGACACGCCGCCCGCGAAAACGACGCGCCCCGTGTGGATCAGCCGGCGCCATGCCGCGGCCGCCGAATCTGTCGCGGCCCTGATCGAAAAGCTCGGTGCAACGCTGGACCGCGGCGAACAACCGGGCAGCGAGTCGCTGTGCCTGGTGCTGCCGTTCGGTGAGGATGCGACGACTGCCGCGCTCGCGGAAGGACTCGATCCGGCACGCACGCTGGCGCTCGACTCGCTCACGCTCGACGGCCGGCGCACGCTGATGCGCACGCCGCTGACCCGCGCCGAGATGCGCGACGCGGCCTGGGGCCTGCTCGCATCCGACGGCACGCCGGTCACGGTGATCAACGACAGCCCCGGCTTCGTTGCGCAACGTGTGCTCGCGACGATCGTCAATATCGGCTGCGACATCGCCCAGCAGGGCATCGCCACGCCGGCCGACATCGACCGCGCGGTGACCCTCGGCCTCGGCTACCCGAAGGGACCGCTGGCCATGGGGGACGCACTCGGCGCTGCCAGAGTGCTCGCGATCCTCGATGCCTTGTACGCGTTCTATCGCGATCCGCGCTACCGCCCGAGCCCGTGGCTGAAGCGGCGCGCCGCACTGGGCGTGTCCCTGCTGACCCCCGAAAACTGAAACGACCCGATCACACAGGAACTGCCATGCTCGACGCCTATATCTACGATGGCCTGCGCACGCCTTTCGGCCGTCACGCGGGAAGCCTCGCCGCCGTGCGCCCCGACGACCTCGTCGCGACGGTGATGCGGGAACTCGTTGCCCGATCGCCTTTCCGCCCCGAGCAGATCGAGGACGTGATCCTCGGTTGCACCGCGCAGTCCGGCGAAGACAGCCGCAACGTGGCGCGCAATGCACTGCTGGTCGCGGGCTTGCCGCCGAGCGTGCCCGGCCAGACAGTCAATCGCCTGTGCGGCAGCGGCCTCGCCGCCGTGCTCGACACCGCGCGCGCGATCAGCTGCGGCGAAGGCGAACTGTATATCGCCGGTGGCGTGGAGAGCATGAGCCGTGCCCCGTTCGTCGTCGCAAAGGCCGAGTCCGCCTACAGCCGCGACTTCAAGGTGTACGACTCGACCATCGGCGCCCGTTTCCCGAACCGGAAAATGACCGAGCAGTACGGCGCGCATTCGATGCCCGAGACCGGCGACAACGTCGCCGCCGAGTTCGGCATCAGCCGCGAACAGGCTGACCGCTTCGCCGCCGCATCGCAGGCGAAGTACGCGGGGGCCAAGGCTGCCGGTTTCTATGCTGCCGAGATCCTGCCGATCAGCGTGCCGACCGGGCGCAAGACCCCGCCGCTGGTCGTCGCCGACGACGAGCATCCGCGCGCGGAAAGCACCTATGAGTCGCTTGCGAAGCTCAAGCCGCTGTTCGAAGGCGGCGTCGTCACCGCCGGCAACGCGTCGGGCATCAACGACGGCGCCGCGGCCGTTCTGGTCGGCAACGCCGCAGTCGGCGACCGCGCCGGGGCGAAGCCGATCGCGCGCATCCTTGCCGGGGCCGCCGCGGGCGTCGAGCCGCGCATCATGGGGGTCGGTCCGGCCTATGCGATCCCGAAGGCGCTCGAGCGTGCCGGGCTCACGCTCGCCGACATGGACATCATCGAGATCAACGAGGCCTTTGCCACCCAGATGCTCGGCTGCCTGAAGCTGCTGAACGTCGCCTTCGACGATCCGCGCGTGAACCCGAACGGCGGCGCAATCGCCATCGGCCACCCCCTCGGTGCCTCCGGCGCACGGCTTGCGCTCAGCGTCGCGCGCGAACTGCAGCGTCGCCAGGGGCGCTATGCCGTGGTCAGCTTGTGCATCGGCGTCGGCCAGGGGATCGCGCTGGTGCTTGAACGAACCTGACTGCTGTCCCGTCCTCGATCTTCGGCGATTTCAATGCTCCCTCTCCTCCAAGTGTCGCCGGAGCTTCTCCCGGCTCGGTAAATCGTGGATCTTCCGAGCCGGCTTTTTTTTGAATTGAAACAATGAAACAACAATGCGGGGTGCCGGATGCGGTGCCCGCATTCAGTGGAGACGGTCACTCATGCGCGAATCGATGGAATTCGATGTCCTGATCGTTGGTGGCGGCCCGGCGGGGCTGGCGGCGGCGATCCGGCTGAAGCAACTGGCCAACGAGAAAGGCACGGAACTGGCGGTGTGCCTGATCGAGAAGGCCGCCGAGATCGGCGCGCACATTCTGTCCGGCGCGGTGATGGATCCGCGGGCGCTCACCGAGCTGATCCC